>DRPG01000377.1 GCA_011376105.1 Deltaproteobacteria bacterium | reverse complement strand
GGGCACCAGCACCCGGGCGGCGGCTTGCGTCGGGCACCAGCACCCGGGCGACGGCTTGCGTCGGGCACCAGCACCCGGGCGACGCTCCAGGCGGCCCGCGGCGCACCGGCGCGCTGGTCCGGCCTGCCCCCGGGCCCGGCGATGCTCGGCCAGCGCACCTCCTTTGCCCGCCACAGCGTCTCCGGCCCGGCCCCACAGCGTCTCTGTGAGCCCTACGCCAGCTCCACTGTGAGCGGTGCATGATCGCGCATCTCTGTGAGCCCTACGCCAGCTCCACCGTGAGCGGTGCATGATCGCTGGTGTCCATGCCGCCCTCACGGTGGATCCAGGCGCGCTGGAGCCTGGGGGCGGCCACCGCGTTGGCCAGGATGTAGTCGATCCGCCAGCCCCGATCGAGCTCCCGGGCCCTGCCCCGGTTGGACCACCAGGACCAGGGCCCCTTCACCTCACCCACATAGGTCCGCAGCAGATCGGTCCACCCCGAGGCGAGGAACGAGGTGAACCACTCCCGCTCCTGGGGCAGAAACCCTGAGGTGCGCTTGTTGCCGCTGGGGTTGTGGATGTCGTTGGGGGTGTGGGCGATGTTCAGATCCCCACACAGGATCACCGGGTGGCTCGCAGCGGCGAGGGCTGAGGCCCAGGGTAGGAAGCGATCCATCCAGGCCTCCTTGGCGTCCTGCACCGGACCACCGCGGGTGCCGGACGGGAGGTAGACGTTGATCAGCTCAAGCTCTCCGACCCGACTCCGGAGCACCCGCCCCTCGGGATCGGGGCCATCCACCCCGTGGCTCAGCAGCTCCATCGGCTCGCGGGACCAGGTGGCCACCCCGGCATAGCCAGCCTTCTCCGCTGGATGCCACAGACAGCTCCAGCCAGGGGGATCCGCCCACCCGGGGGGCAGCTGATCGGGCCTGGCGCGGATCTCCTGTAGCAGGAGCACGTCGGGGGAGAGCTCAGCGAGGTGATCGGTGAAGCGCTTTCTCAGGGCCGACCTCAGGCTGTTGACGTTCCAAGTGGTGATCCGCATCTTCCTCCCTGAAGATCTTGGGTCTCTAGGTGTTTTGGATCTCTATCGATCCCAGAGGTCAGGAGGTGTCCGATCTCCCGGGGGGGATCCGGGGCAGCCCCCTAAGATGATGTCGCAGACCGTCAGGGGGCGTCGCAGGAGAGCTCCCGCAGCAGACGCGACACGACCACGTCGGCGATCGAGCTCCAGCTGCCCTCTCCAAAGGCGCCATGGATCCCGTCCACGCTCACCTCGTGCTCCCGTCCTCCACAGGTGAACGTCGCCGTGGCCCGGACCGCCGGCCCCATCACCAGCACGCCACGGGAGGACGCCCGGAACTCGACCGCGGTGATCCCAGGGCGCGCCTCGAGCTCCCGCGCCAGGGCCAGCTCTAGGGCCAGCTGGTAGGCTTGGGGGTTGGCGTAGCCCGAGATCCGCTCGGGGCGTTGGGGCACCGCGGCCGCTCCCCCACAGGAGAGATCCGCTGCCCACATCGTCACCGCCTGCTCAGCGACGGACCGCCAGTCGGTCTCCCCCACCCGGCCCCGGACCCCGAGCAGCTCGTCGGAGCGCTCCTGCCCTCCACAGGTCCAGGTGACGCGGAGCTGGACCGTTGGCCCGAGCAGCGGAGCGCCCTGGGCGGAGCCACGGAAGGACACCGCCTCGAGCTCAGGATGATCCTCGACGACGCGCTGGATCGCCTGGCTCAGCGCGAGCTGGTACCCCAGCGGATCTGCGTATCCTTCCACGGTCGCTGCCTGGGCCACAGCCCACCCTACCCACATCGTCCCTCCACGATCCCGGAGAGGGTAACCGGGAGCCTTACTCCGGAACCGGGAGCCTTACTCCGGAACCGGGAGCCCTACTCCAGAGGCTCGCGCCCCGCCCCCACGAAGATGACGATCCGGCTCGGGATCTCTGCAGCTCGCTCGCTCCAGACGCTCAGATCCTCTTCGTAGTGCGCTTGAGCGATGTCGAGGGAGCGCAGGAGCTGATCTTCTTCCCGAGGGAAGCCCCGGACGCTGCGGACCTGCTGCACCCGATCGAGGAAGTGCCGCGCGGCCCGGATCCGCATCGGCTCCCGGGAGGTCTCCATCCACAGGATGTAGGCCTCATCGAGGGACGGATCCGCCTCCACAGCCAGCCACTGGCGGATCCGCTGATCCTCGCTCAGGATCTGATACAGCTCGGCCTTCGAGCCCATCGCGCTCAAGGCGGCGTTGTGCAGGCGGGTGCCCCCCACCACGAACATCACCATCACCACGATGACGATCAGGGTGGCCCCCGCCAGCCCCAGGGCGATCGGGATGCTCGCGAGGCTCAGGCAACCATGGAGCAGCTCCTGGGGCTCGTGCAGCAAGGCCGGCAGCTCAGCCCCGCTCAGCCTGGGGGGCTCGAACGCGACCCCGCGACCGGACGAGGAGGGTAGGAGGTCCCGGGGTGGATCCTTCCCAGCGAGGGATCCGGGATCGGGCAGCCCCAGATCCAGAGCCAGCCCCGGATCCAGCCCCGGCGAGGGCTCCCTCTCCACGACGCGATCCCCCAGGTTGTGGGTGCCCTCCACCCCGATCACAAGATCCTCTGGGTCGGACTGGACCCGGTCTGCCGCCTTG
>DRPG01000376.1 GCA_011376105.1 Deltaproteobacteria bacterium | reverse complement strand
GGCGACGGCCTGCCTGACGCCGAGGAAGCGCTCTATGGCACCGACCCGTTCAACCCCGACACCGACGGCGGCGGCGTGCTCGACGGAGACGAGATCTTCAACGGCACCAACCCCCTCGATCCCGCGGACGACGGGATTGGCTGGATCGACTCCGACGGCGATGGCCTATCTGACAGCGAGGAGATCTACCTCGGCCTGGATCCCTTCAACCCTGACACCGACGGCGGCGGCGTGCCCGACGGAGACGAGGTCTGGTCCGGCACCAACCCCCTCGATCCTGCGGACGACGGGATCATCTGGGTCGACTCCGACGGCGACGGCCTGCCCGACGCACAGGAGATCTTGCTGGGCACCGACGTGTTCAACCCCGACACCGACGGCGGTGGTGTGCTCGACGGAGACGAGGTCTGGTCCGGCACCAACCCCCACGATCCTGCGGATGACGGGATTGGCTGGGTCGACTCCGACGGTGACGGCCTGCCCGACGCACAGGAGATCTTGCTGGGCACCGACGTGTTCAACCCCGACACCGACGGCGGTGGTGTGCTCGACGGAGACGAGGTCTGGTCCGGCACCAGCCCCCTCGATCCTGCGGATGATGGGCTCACGGGGCCGGACACCGACGGCGATGGGCTGTCCGACCTGATGGAGTCGCTGTTGGGCACCGACGTGTTCAACCCCGACACCGACGGTGGCGGCATCCCCGACGGGCTCGAGATCTTCAACGGCACCAACCCCCACGATCCCACGGACGGGTAGCGACCGGGTCGAGAATCCAGAGCGCCGCCCCGGGTGTGATCGGGGCGGCGCTCTTGCCTAGGCCCGAGGCGATCCCCGGGCCCTGCGCTGGAGGTCAGCTCACGGGGCGTGGACCTCGGCGGTCCAGCCCTCGGGCAGCTCGCGATCGAGCAGCACCATGCCACCGGGGAGGTGGTCACTCGGGTACAGCCACCCCGGCGCAGCGCCCGCAGGTGCGCCGTCTTTGTTGCGTAGCGTGACGGAGACCCGGGTACCCCCGGCGGGATCCGCGACCTCGACGGAGCCGCCGATCCGGGTGTGGCCCGCGCCATCGATCCACAGCCTGGCCACCCGACGGGGCGCCGCACGCCGCTGATCCCGGAGCTCGTCGATCCGCTCCCACAGGGAGTAGAAGGTGTAGTTGCTCACCCACTGTGGGCTGCAGTAGCCCATGATGTCGGTGTTCTCGATGGGATCCTTGAGGACCCCGTTGAGCAGATCGTAGCCCCAGGTGCCGATGACGCCGTCTGTGTGGGGGTAGTTGGGATCGGCTCCGGCCGCTCCACCACAGGGTGCGTGGAAGCGACCGTGGGCGTGGCCCACCTCGTGCACCAAGGTGCTGGCAGCGTGCTCGGGGTAGCCGACGCCGACCGAGGCCCGGAGCGAGGCGTTCGCAGGGTTGACCCCCGGGTTGGAGATCCCGAGGACACAGCCGAGGTCGCCACAGTAGTCGTAGAAGTCGTCGGTGGGGTTGAACATCCCGTAATAGTAGGTGTTTGGTGGCTCGTCGGCCTGGTCCCTCAGATCGGTGATCGCACCGAGCAGGTTGAAGAACGCGAACACGTTGAGGGCCGAGATCGGGGAGCTCCAGGGCAGCGGATCCCCGACCCGGATCGTGATGGACTTGGCGGGGTAGGTGCTGAACATCAGGTCGTGGATCTCGTCGAGGTGGGCCTGACTCGTGTCGGGTGTCCGGCCCGTGCCGTCGGCGTCGTACTGGATGGGGATGATCACGACGGTCACGTCGTCGGAGGCAGCGGTGGGCAGACCGCTGTCCAGGGCCACGCTGCTGTCCCAGGTGGTGTCGGCCTCGACTCCACCCCCGGGCCCGTCCTCGTTGGCCTCGTGCAGCTCGATGGAGAGCTCGGTGCTCAAGCTGATCTGCTCGGGCTCGAGGTCGAAGTTTAGCGTAGAGTCGAGATCCTCGTCGGTGGAGGCCCCCGAGATCTGCGTCGCGGCCTCGATCACGAGATCATCGGCGCCCTCGTTGGAGACCGTCAGCACACCCTGGATCCTGCGGGCCTCAAACCCGTCCCTGGGGCGGACGAAGACCCGGAGCAGCCCCCCTCGCTCGGCGATCACCGGGGTCTGCTGTGTGTCGGGGGGGCCTTCTGACCAGAGGACGGACTCGACGCCTTGGTAGAGGCTGATCTTCCCGATCTCCAGATCCGCGGCGAGGGTCTCTGTGGGGATGGTTGGATCCGAGGTGGTGATGGGATCCTGGGTGGGATCGGGATCGGGATCGGGATCGGGATCGGAGCCACCTCCACAGCCGACCAACCACAGACAAGCCACCAGAGACGCTCGATACATCGGCTCCCCCTCAACTACAGGCCTGGATAACCAGCCCCCTCGCCTCCGCGACCGGGTGAGAGCACAACGGTGGAACAAGGGCAACTATAGACGCAAGCAGCGTTCTTGTGTCGAGATCGTCTCGATCGTCTCCGGTGCTGAGTCCACGCCTGGTGGCCCCCAACCAGCACCGGCGGCTCGTCCACAGCGACGATCAACCTGACACCCCGAGCCGCTCGAGGTGTCGATACAGCGTCGCGAGGTGGATCTCGAGCACCCTCGCGGCCTCGACCTTGTTCCCCTCGCACCGCGCCAGCACCCGCGCGATGTGGCGGCGCTCGAACGCTTCGAGCGCGGGCTTGAGCGCCAGCCCCTCAGGGGCGACGGCCCGGATGTTGTCCGGCAGCTCTTCGGGGGTGATCCAGTCGCCATCGGCGAGCAGCACCGCGCGCTCGAGCACGTTGGACAGCTCGCGGATGTTGCCGGGCCAGGGGTAGCTGGCCAACAGACGCAGCACCTCGTTGCGTAGCCGCGGGGCGGGCCGGCCCACCGAGCGCGCGTGGCGCTCAAGGAACAGGGCGGCGAGCGCGGGGATGTCGTCGGTGCGGTGACGCAGCGGCGGCAGCTCGAGGCGGAAGACATCGAGCCGGAAGAACAGATCCTGGCGGAACCGACCGTCGTCGACGAGCTGCCGCAGGGGACGGTTGGTGGCCGCCACCAGCCGGAAGTCCACCGACACGGGCTTATCGCTGCCCAGCGGCAGCACCTCACGGTTCTCGATGACCCGCAGCAGCTTGACCTGCACCGCGGCGGGCAGCTCCCCCACCTCATCGAGGAACACGGTGCCGCCGGCCGCGGCGCGGAACACCCCTGGACGGCCGCGGGACGCGCCGGTGTACGCGCCGCGCTCGTGCCCGAACAGGGTAGCGTCCACGAGATCTTCGGGCTGGGCTGCCAGGTTGACAGGGATGAAGTCGCGATCCGCCCGGGCCGACTGCTGGTGGAGCGCGCGGGCCATCAGCTCCTTGCCCGTGCCGCTCTCACCCTCGAGAAGCACGTTGCTGTCGGTCGGGGCCACCTTGCGCAGCAGCCGGACCACCGCCGCCATGGGCTCGGCCGACGCGATCATGCCGTCGGGATCGAACTGCCGCTGCAGCTCGGTGCGCAGCAGGCGGACGCGGTGCTCAAGCTCGCGGTGCTCGATCAGCCGCGCGACCTTCCGCCCCACCTCCTCGAGGGACAAGGGC
Source organism: Deltaproteobacteria bacterium (assembly GCA_011376105.1). Lineage (GTDB taxonomy): Bacteria > Myxococcota_A > UBA796 > UBA796 > DRPG01. The sequence goes on along the minus strand of DRPG01000376.1, from coordinate 11,768 downwards.
TTGAGGAGATAGTCCTGCGCCCCCGTCCGCAGCGCCTCGATGGCCGAGTCCAGCGAGGCGTTCGCCGTGATCAACAACACCAGCGCCTCGGGCTGCTCAGACGTGAGTCGCCGCAGCAGCTGCAGCCCGTCGATGCCCGGCATCCGCAGATCGGTGATCACCACCGCGAAGTCCGACGCCGCGATCGCCTCGAGCGCCTCCTCCCCGCTGGCGGCGGTCACCACCTCGTGCCCGAGCCGGCCCAGGTACCGGGCGAGGTTGTTGCGCAGCACGACCTCGTCGTCTACCACCAGGATCCGTTCGTTCACTGTGCCTCTCTGTGGTCTTCTTCGGGACAGATGCAGGCGGGAAGCTCCACCACGAAGCGGGCCCCGCCGAGCTCGGAGCTGTCGACCGACAGCCGGCCACCCAGGCCGCTGGCGACGCGCTCGCTGACGAACAACCCGAGCCCGGTGCCGTGGCCTACGGGCTTGGTCGTGAAGAACGGCTCGAAGATCCTCGTTCGATCGGCTGGATCGATCCCCGGCCCGTCGTCGGAGACCTCGATCCGGACCCCGTCGCCCAGCGCCTCCGCCGACAGCAGCACCCTCCCGTCCCCGTTGGCTGCGTCGAGCGCGTTGAGGCCCAGGTTCAGCAACACCTGGACCAGACGATCCCGGTTGCTGCAGACCGTCAGCGTCTCCGAGCCGCTGACGTCGACTCGCACGTCCTTGCTGCGGGGATCGTGTCGCAACAGGCGGACGACCTCGTCGAGGACCTCTCTGCAGCCGAAGACCTCGGCGACCTCGCGGGGCCGTCGCCCAAAGTCCACCAGCTCGCGCAGCAGGGCCGAGATCCGCTGGATCTGCTGCCGCAGCACCGGCAGCGACGCCCTGGCTTCGTCGGGATCGAAGGCCGCCTCGAGCAGCTCGAGCTCGGACGACAGGCTGGCGAGCGGGTTGCCGATCTCGTGGGCCAGCCCCGCCGCCAGCGTACCGATGGCCGCCATCTTCTCCTGGTGGATCAGCTGCGCCTGGAACTGCTTGAGCTCGGTCACGTCCCGCGCGATCTCCACCACCGCGCGCGGCTTGTCATCTCCGGGCACCGGGTGGGTCTCCACCGCGAGGATCTCGATCGCGCCGTCGCGCTCATACAGGCGCTCCTCAGAGGATCCCTCGCCGCTGTCGAACACCTGCTGCGCGGGACAGCCGGGCTCGCCCACACCCGAGCGTCGGTGCACTTCCTTGCATCCACACCCCACGATCTCGGGGCCGTATGCAGCCAGCGCCGAGGCGTTGGCACGGATCACCTTCAGCTCGGGATCGATCACCAGGATCCGCTCCTTCATGGTGTCGAGCAGGGTGTCGGAGAACTCCCGCGCCTGCTGCAGCTCGCGTGTACGCAGCGCGACGGTCTCGTCGAGGTGGCCGATGGCGTCGCGCATGGCGAGGCTCATGGTGTTGAACTCTTGCGCCAGCACGCCGATCTCGTCGGCGCTCTGTACGGAGACGGTCTCACCGTAGCGCCCCCCGGCGATCCGCTTGGCGGCAAGGGCGAGCTCCTCGATGGGGGAGGCCAGGCGCCGGGCCAGCACCCACACCACACAGATCAGCACCACCGCGAGCCCACCACCGAAGGCCAGGCTGCGCAGCAGCATCGGCCGCGCGCTGTTCGCGGCGACCGACAGCGGGACCTCCGCCCACACCCCCCACGGCAGGGTGCGTGCTGGCGCGTACGACGCGAGCTTGCGATCGGCGCCGCGCCCGATGGTGCCAAACCAGGGCACCCCCTCCGCGGCGATCCGTCCGCCGGGTCCGTCGAGGTGGTGCCCGAGCTCGACGTGGGGCTCGTCCTCCTCGAAGGCGTGGCATACCACGTCGCCGTCGCGGTCCACGATGTAGGCCACGCCGCCGAACGCGCTCTGGGCCCGCTCGGTGAGCATGTCCTGGTGCAGGGTGAACGACACCCTGCCGCACAGCCGGCCCCCGTCCCCCCAGGGCACCGCGACCACCACCTCGTGGCCGTGGCCCGCGCCGGCGTGGGTCATCGGGGCGGCGTCGACGTTGGACAGGGCACCGCAGGTCACCGCTGTCCAGCCATCAGGATCGGCGGCGGCGGAGCCCGCGAGGCGCTCACCGGTCGCGGACAACAGCAGCAGCTCCTCGACGAACGGCGACTGCCCGGTGGCCCTGCGCAGCGAGGCGTCGTCGGACGCCATCACCGAGAGCGAACCCAGCAGGCGACGCTGCTCGGCGAGAAAGTCGTCGACCTCGGCCGCGTACACCCGCGCTGTTTTGCCGACGTTCTCCGCCATCAGCGACGCGGCCAGATCGCGGCTGTACCAGTAACCTACCCCGCTGGTCACCGCGATCGGCACCACCGCGACCACCAGGAAGGCCGAGAGCAGACGGCGCCCCAGAACACCCAGCGGACGCGACGGTGAGGGCTTTGGATCTGGAGGCATGGGGTCCTCAGGCTCGTGTGAAAGCTGGTGCAAGCGACATACCGTCCCCGGAGGCGCCCCCCACGGGGGCAGGCCCTCGACTCGTTCGCACCTGTGCGCAGACTCTTCGCAGATCCGCGAACTCTCGTGGCGTCGCCACAGCCCCGCGACCACCGGGCGCGCGCCCCGATCAGCCCCCCGGGCGTGGAGCTGCGCCGTCGGCTCGCCCAGGCGTCGTTGGCACGCGTCCTGCTTCAGCGATCTCCTGGAGGATGGATGCGATCTCGTCTGCGCCTGCTCGGCGCCCTCGCCGTCGTGGCGGCGCGGGCCCATGCCGCCGAGCCACCGCCGCTGTCCGAGCTCACACAGCTCCAGGACGCGGCGATCGCGGCAAATCCCGATCTCGACGCGAGGCGCGCCGCGATCCAGGAGATCGCCGAGCGCGCGGCGGTCGCGGGGGCCTGGGTCGATCCAGTCGTGAGCGTGGAGTACAGCAACGCTCCGGTCTCGACCTGGTCCATCGCCGATCATCCGATGGCGGGGGTGCAGCTGCGGGTGCAACAGGCGCTGCGGCCGCCACAGTGGAGCGCGCGCCGCCGGGCGCCCGGCGAGCACGAAGCGCAGGCCAGAGGCCACACGCTCTCGGACGCGGAGCTGTCGCTGCGCGCGGCGGTCGCCCGTGCATACTGGTCTCTCCACCGCACCCGACTGCTGCGAGAGGTCACCGTGGCCCACATCGCGCGGACTGAGGAGCTGCTCGAGATCGTGGTCGCCCGCTACAAGGTGGGGGCCGTTGGCCAGCACGCCGTGCTCCGCCTCGAGGTCCTGCGCGACCGGCTCACCGACAACCTCGCCGACTTCGATCGCACCGAGCGCGAGCACGCAGCGGCCCTGGCCAGGGCGCTCGGCCAGGGCGCGGCGCCCCCGGTCCTTGCCCGCGACACCATCGCCGTCTCGGCGCCCCCCGAGGCGGTGGACTGGCGCGCGCTCGCCGAGCGGGATCGCCCGGCGCTCGATGCACTCGACGAGCGGATCGCCGCAGAGCAGGCCGGTGTCGCGCTGGCTGAGACCGAGGCGCTGCCCGATCCAGTGGTGTGGGCGGGCTACCGGGTGCGCGTCGCGGCCACCGAGACCGATCCGGGCACGGACTTCGTGTCCGTTGGTGTCGGCGTGCCGCTGCCCCTGGGGAGCGGACGGATGGCCGGCGGCGAGCGCCAGGCTCGCCTCAGCGCCGTCGCCCGGCTGGCGGCCGAGCGACGAGCGATGCTCGACGCCATCGCCGCCGAGGGAGAGACGGCGCTCGCGCGCTGGCAGCGGTCAGCGGACAGGGCCAAAACCTACACAGACGTGTTGATCCCCGCCGCCACCTCTGCGCTGCAGACCACCCAGGCCGACTTCGCGACCGGCCGCGCCGACTTCGCCTCGCTGTTCGAGGCTGAGGTGGCCCTGCTCGATCTCGAGCGGGCGGTGATCGAGGCGACCATCGACACCCACGTCCAGCACGCCGAGACGACCGCCCTCGTCGGAGCGAACATCGGAGGGAGCCCATGAGGATCGACAAGCTCGCGGCGAGATGGCTGGCGTTGTTGCCGCTGGCGCTGCTGTTGACGGGAGCCCCCGTAGGCTGCGGCGGCGGCGGCGGCGAGGAGGCCACCGACGGCGCGAAGCAGCTGTACACCTGCGGCATGCACCCTCAGGTCGTCCGGGATCACCCCGGCACCTGCCCGATCTGCGCCATGGATCTGACGCCGATGAAGGGCAGCGCGCCTGCGCCCGCGCCCGGGGGGGAGCGCGAGATCGCGTACTGGCGCGCTCCGATGGACCCGACCTACATCCGCGACGAGCCGGGCAAGTCGCCGATGGGCATGGACCTGATCCCGGTGTACGCCGACGAGATCGAGGGCGACAACGCCGTCGTCATCTCGTCGGGGGTGATCCAGCAGATGGGGGTGGTCACCGCACCGGTGCGGCGAACCACGGTGTTCCGCCACCTGCGCACCATCGGCGAGGTGGAGGTCGGCGAGGACGAGCTGAGCGTGGTCAACCTGCGGTTCTCCGGCTGGGTCGAGCGCATCCGCGTGGACAAGACCGGCGACGAGGTGCATCGCGGCGAGGTGCTGTTCGACATCTACTCGCCCGAGCTGGTGGCGGCGCAGGAGGAGTTCCTGCTGGCGCTGCGCAGCCAGGGCCCCGACGGCTCGCTGGCGAAGGCGACCCGCCGCAAGCTCGAGCTGTGGGATCTGCCCACCTGGGACATCGACCAGATCGCGGCCAAGGGCGAAGCGCGCCGCACCCTGCCCATCCGCTCGCCCGCCGACGGGTTCGTGCTCCACAAGGACGTCGTCGAGGGCGCGCGGGTGACCGCCGGGCAGGATCTGTACCGCATCGGAGACCTGCAGCAGATCTGGGTGACAGCGGAGATCTACGAGCACGACGCGCCGTGGGTCGAGGAGGGCCAGCCCGCGCAGATGGAGCTGTCCAACGTGCCGGGCGAGGCGGTGGAGGGGCACGTCGCCTACGTCTACCCCACGCTCAACGAGAAGAGCCGCACGCTGCCGGTGCGGCTGGAGTTCGACAACCCCGGCGTACGGCTCAAGCCCGGCATGTTCGCCACCGTCTACATCCAGTACCGCCGCAAGGACGAGGTCGTCGCGGTCCCCACCGAGGCCATCCTGCACTCGGGCCGCCGACAGCTCGTGTTTGTCGCCCTGGGACGGGGGCGCTTCGCGGCGCGCGAGGTCACGACCGGGCTGGTCGGCGATCACCGGATGACCGAGGTGCTCTCGGGTCTACAGCCTGGCGACGTGGTGGTCACCAGCGGCCAGTTCCTCATCGACTCCGAGTCCCAGCTGCAGGAGGCGCTGCAGAAGATCGTTGGCGGGACGGCGGACGCGGCACCCGAGGCACCGAGCACGGTCTGGTCGTGTCCGATGCACCCCGAGGTGGTCTCGGGCGAGCCCGGCCGATGTCCACAGTGCGGCATGTTCCTCGAGGAGCGCCCGGGCACCGAGGCCGAGCTGATGCAGGTGAACGGCACCGTGCGTGCGGAGCCCGGCCAGTACACCTGCCCGATGCACCCCGAGGTGATCTCGGACGAGCCCGGCCGATGTCCACAGTGCGGCATGTTCCTCGAGATCGTCCCCGAGCCCGAGCTGCCCGCGGCCCCCGCGCCCAGCCACGAGGACCACGAGGACCACGAGGACCACGAGGACCACGAGCACGCATCCCCCGGGGGGGCTGTGGCTCCCGGGGCCGACGGGGGGCAGCGATGATCGGCGCCGTCATCGAAGCCAGCGTCAAGAACCGGGTGTTCGTGCTGCTGGTGAGCGCGATGGTCGTCTTCGGGGGCTGGTGGGCGCTGCGCTCCACCCCCGTCGACGCCATCCCCGATCTGTCCGATGTGCAGGTGATCGTGTACACCGAGTACAGCGGCCAGGGGCCCCAGGTGGTCGAAGACCAGGTCACCTACCCGCTGTCCACCGCCATGCTGTCGGTGCCCTACGCCAAGGATGTGCGCGGGTACTCGTTCTTCGGCTTCTCGATGGTGTACGTCATCTTCGAGGACGGCACCGATCTGTACTGGGCGCGCAGCCGCGTGCTCGAGTACCTCAACTTCGTCCAGTCCCGCCTGCCCGACGGCGTCTCACCGCAGCTCGGGCCCGACGCGACGGGGGTGGGCTGGGTCTACGAGTACAGCCTCACCGACTTCAGCCCCCGCGCCGAGGTGCTCCGAGACAAGCTCGACGCCGATCACGACGGCGTGGTTGACGACGACGAGCTGCCCATGCCCGACGATCCAGACGCGAGCATGCTGTTCACCAGAGAACGCCTGGCCGAGCTGTTCACCACCGATGATCCACCGGTGGTCGGGGGGACACAGCGCTTCGTGCGCGACTCGCTGCGGTTCGTCGTCGAGTGCTTCGATCGCGACGGCGACCACAGGATCAGCCGCGAAGAGCTTCGGCGTGCGGCGAACTTCCGCGGCGTGTCCCTCGCGGAGCTCAGATCCGTGCAGGACTGGTACCTGCGCTACGATCTGATGGGCGTCCCGGGCGTGTCCGAGGTCGCCAGCGTCGGCGGCTTCGTGCAGCAATACCAGGTCGAGGTCGATCCCGAGAAGCTGCGCGCGTACGGTGTCTCGCTGATGGCGGTGCGCCAGGCCATCGTGGACGCCAACCTCGACGTCGGAGGTAGGCTCATCGAGATGGCCGAGACCGAGTACATGGTGCGCGGCCAGGGCTACATCCGATCCCTCGACGATCTGGAGACCATCCCGGTGGGGCTCGACGAGGGCAGCAACACGCCGGTGCTGCTGTCCCAGATCGCCCGGGTGCAGCTGGGCCCCGACGTCCGCAGGGGCCTGGTGGACATGAACGGTGAGGGCGAGGTGGTGACCGGCATCGTGCTGCTGCGCTTCGGCGAGAACGCCCGCAGCGCCATCCAGCGTGTCGAGCAGCGACTCGACGAGCTTAAGGCTGGCCTGCCCGAAGGGATCGAGATCCACGTGTCGTACGACCGGTCACAGCTCATCGATCGGGCGGTGCACACCCTGCAGCGCAAGCTGATCGAGGAGATGGTGGTGGTCGCCATCATCTGCGTGGTGTTCCTGCTGCACTTCCGCAGCGCGTTCGTCGCCATCTTCACCCTGCCCGTCGGCGTGCTGATGGCGTTCATCGCCATGTACGGCCTCGGAATGAACGCCAACATCATGAGCCTCGGCGGCATCGCCATCGCCGTAGGGGTCATGGTGGACGCCAGCGTGGTGATGGTCGAGAACATGCACAAACACCGCGAGCGCGATCCCGACAAGGACCAGGCGACCGTGGTGATCGAGGCAGGCAAAGAGGTAGGCCCGGCGCTGTTCTACTCGCTGCTCATCGTCACGGTGTCGTTCCTGCCGGTGTTCACCCTGCAGCAGCAGGAGGGCAGGCTGTTTGGGCCGCTCGCCTACACCAAGACCTTCGCCATGGCCTCGAGCGCGGTGCTCGCCATCACGGTGATCCCGGTGCTGATGTACTACCTGGTCCGTGGCCACATCCGGCACGAGGCCGACAACCCCATCTCCCGCTTCTTCATCGGCGCCTATCGCCCGATCATCAGGGCCGCGCTGCGCCACCCGCTGCCGGTGCTCGCGGGCGGCTTGCTGCTGGCCCTGCTGACGGCGTTCCCCCTGTCGCGGCTCGGTGGCGAGTTCATGCCGCCCCTCAACGAGGGCGATCTGCTGTACATGCCGACCACGACGCCCGGCATCTCCATCACCAAGGCGAGGCAGCTGCTGCAGCAGACCGACCGCATCATCGCGACCCACCCCCAGGTCCGCCACGTGCTGGGCAAGATCGGCCGCGCCGAGACCGCCACCGATCCGGCGCCCCTGACCATGATCGAGACCACGATCCTGCTCGAGCCGCAGGAGACGTGGCCCCGGGGCAAGCGGATCGAGGACATCATCGCCGAGCTCGACGGCATGGTGCAGCTGCCCGGGGTGACCAACGCCTGGACCATGCCGATCAAGACCCGGATCGACATGCTGGCCACCGGCATCAAGACCCCCGTCGGCGTCAAGCTGCTCGGCGACGATCTGGCTGAACTCTCCGAGGTGGGCCAGCGCATCGAGGGGGTGCTGCAGGGGCTGGACGGGACGGCGTCGGTGTACTCCGAGCGCGTGACCGGCGGCAACTTCGTCGACATCCGCATCCGGCGGGCGGACGCGGCCCGGTACGGCCTCAACGTCAGGCATGTCCAGTCGGTGATCATGGGCGCCATCGGCGGGATGAACATCACCGAGACCGTCGAGGGCCTCGAGCGCTACCCGGTCAACCTCCGCTTCCCGCGGGAGCTGCGTGACGACCTCGAGGCCCTGCGGCAGATCGCGGTGCCGACCCCGACCGGGCACACCGTGCCGCTGGGGCAGGTCGCAGACATCGCGGTCACCAAGGGCCCGCCGGCCATCAAGAGCGAGAACGCCCGCAGGACGGCGTGGATCTTCGTAGACCTGACCACGAGCGACGTGGGTGGCTACGTCGAGCGCGCCCGAGAGCTGGTGGAGGCCGAGGTGCCGCTGCCGACGGGCGTGTCGCTGAAGTGGTCGGGACAGTACGAATACATGGCCCGCGCCAACGAGCGGCTGGCGATCGTGGTGCCCATCACGCTGGGCATCATCTTCATCCTGCTGTACGCCCACTTCCGCCAGATCGGCGAGACGGTGATGGTGATGCTCGGCACTGTGATCTTCGCGCCGATCGGCGGGATCTGGCTGTTATATCTCGCGGGCTTCAACATGAGCGTGGCCACCGGCGTGGGCTTCATCGCGCTGGCGGGCCTGGCCGCCGAGACGGGCGTGGTGATGATCGTGTACCTCGACGAGGCCACGGCACGGTACCGCCGCGAGGGCCGGCTGCGCTCACCCGCCGATCTCAAGGACGCGATCATCGAGGGCGCGGTGGACCGCGTGCGGCCCAAGCTCATGACCGTGGCCACCACCATGATCGGCCTGCTGCCCGTGATGTTCGGGACCGAGACCGGCACCCGCGTCATGAAGCGCATCGCCGCGCCGATGGTCGGCGGGCTGGTCTCGTCCACCGTGCTCACCCTGGTGCTCATCCCCGCCATCTACCTGCTGTGGCAGCAGCTGTGGCTGCCCAAACAGCCGGAGAGGATGCCCAAGCAGCCGTTCCAGCGGCCAAGCTGGCTCTGATCGAGCACGAGCTGCCGGGACTCGACGGCTCCAGGGCGCCCGCCGGCGCGTCGAGCGCGGCCAACCTCACCAGCCCGATCGACTCTAGATCAGCCCGAGCCCGCAACCGGCGCCGGCGGGCGCCGCGCGGATCGATCCGGGCAGGCGGCGATCAAGCACAGCGGGCCCGCGTCCCGGATACACTGCGGCTCCGCTGCCCTGGGGCCCTGGTCTCGCAGGAGCCTAGAGCACCCTTGAGGTGACGTCCCGATGATGAAGCTCTTGCCCCGCCGCTGCGCAGCTCGCACCCATGCGAAGCCCTCTTGCGTCCCCGCGAACTGAGCCCGCTCCGTGTTCGTCTATCCTTCCCCCGCACCCTGGAGTCATGATGCTGTTTTGGTTCACCGCCGCCTCGCTCGCACACACTGCGCTCGATGATCCGCCGCCCCGCTACCCATCGGACGGCTTGTCCAACAACAAAGCGTGTCCGTGCGGCGTGGGCAACAGCAACCGGCTGTGCAACGATCCCAACGACCGCAGCGATCCAGATCGGGACGACTCCCGCGCCAGCACCTTCCAGGCGGGCGAGACCATCACGGTGCGGTTCTACGAGACCATCGGGCACGCAGGTCGCTACCGCATCGCCTTCGATCCTGACGGCGCGGACATGGACGACTTCAACGCCAACATCCTGCTCGACGTGCCCGATCCAGCAGGCTCGGATGGCAACGTGGGCCAGGGCGATCTGTGGGAGTTCGAGGTGACGCTGCCCGACACACCGTGCGACAACTGCACCCTGCAGCTCGTACAGATGATGGACGGCAACACCAACGATCCGGTGCCCGATCCCACCGGGCGCTCGTCGTACTACCAGTGCGCCGATCTGGTGCTCACCGCCGGGCCCGGCGCCGACACCGCCGCCCCGACGGACACCGCCGCCCCGACGGACACCGCCGCCCCGACGGACACCGCCGCCCCGACGGACACCGCCGCCGGTGGGTTCGTCGATCCCGACGATCTCGACGAGGGCAAGACCGGCTGTGGCTGCGCGAGCGGCGGGCCCACCGGCGGCCTGGCGGGGCTGGGGCTGCTCGCCGTCATCCGGCGCAGGCGCACCTGATCTGCTGTCGCGCGGGATCGTGCTGGACGCGGCCGCGCGAGGCCGCGAGCACGAGCCGCGCTCGACGGCGCCGCCACCGTTGCTCGGCGAGCCGCCGACGGCGCCGACGGTGCACAGCCGGAGGCTCCGGCGCACGGCGCAGCGGCCTGCCTCCGGAGCTCCGCGGACAGCGCCGGTGGCACGAAGGTTGCTGTGTGTCCAGGCGGGAGGAGCGATGCAGACGATGACACTCGCCGCGTTGTGGGCGATCTCCATCGCCTCTGCTGGCGGAGACGCCGCGGACGGCGCCGCGCTGTACACCACCTACTGCGCAGCCTGTCACGGCGTGGACGGCAGGGGGCCCGTCGGCGCCAACTTCGTCGAGGACAAGACCCGCCTCGCCAAGCCGGACGCCGAGCTGCTCGCGTCCATCGCCGAGGGCAAGACGACGGAGCGTGGCGCGATGCCGCCGTTCGCCGCCGTCCTCGACGAGCGGCAGCGTGCTGACGTGCTCGCCTACATCCGGGCCACCTTCGGAGAGGGGCCCTCTCCCGCGCCCCCGCGCCCCTGACCACAGGAGGAGAACATGCGCCACCTTACCCTGTTGATCGCGATCGCCCTCGTGGGCTGCGCCCCCTCGGGCCCAGACGCCTCAGCGGACCTGCTCACCGAGTATGACGCCGCCCTCACGGAGGCCCGAGGCGTGCTCGGTGCCTACGCGGCCGATGTGACCACCGCGGCCGATGTCGCAGCCGTGGGGGCGCTGCAGATCGCCTACGTCGAGGACATGCGGCACGCCATGGGAGACGTCCGCCACGTGCTGGAGGACATCGACGGCTGCGAGCACGAGGGCATGGGCACCTCGAGCGTGATCGACGCGATGTCGAGCGCCACCGGCGTCGAGGACGCGCTCGATGCGCTGCAGGAGGCGCACGCGGGCCACACCGACGTCAGCGAGTGCCTCGACGAGGCCACCGCCCATGAGGGTCTCGTCGCCGACGATCTCGACGCCATGGCCGAGCACCACGACGACTGGGACGGCGAGATGCGCTGCGGGATGCACGACGACGACATGATGGGCCACGAAGGCTGATCGGATCAGGGCAGGGCCCTGCCTGTGGCGAAGACGGAGACGAACATGCACGGAACGACCTACCTCCGAGGCGTACCGCTGTCGGTGTGCCTCGCCATCAGCCTGGGGCTGGCCTCCCCGGCCCACGCCATCCCTCCCTTCGCGCGCAGGTACGAGGTCACCTGCAGCGCCTGTCACCAGGGTCACTACCCCAGGCTCAACGCCTACGGGCGTCAGTTCCGCGACAACGGCTATCAGCTCCCCGACGGCGCCGAGCAGCCCGCGCGCTCACGCCGCTCGGTGGAGCCGGGGCTGCCCGACGAGGGGCTGTCCATCTTCAAGGAGATCCCGCTGTCGCTGCGGGGGCAGGTCTTCACCACCGCCGAGGTCCAGCCCTCGGCCCCCGAAGAGCCGCTCCTGAGCAACTCTTTGTTCTCCTACATCACCGGGGGGGGCTCCGTCGCAGAGGACGTCTCCTACTTCTTCACCTGGACACCGTTCC
>DRPG01000375.1 GCA_011376105.1 Deltaproteobacteria bacterium | reverse complement strand
GACGATCTCTGGGGGGTGGGGGGGGAGCAGCGGCCGGGCATCGTGCACCGCCTCGATCGTGGCACCACCGGCCTGCTGGTGGTGGCGAAGCACGACCGGGCCCACCGACACCTCGCGGATCAGTTTGCGCGTCACGTGGCGGGGCGGATCTACCTCGCGCTGTGCCATGGGGGACCCTCGGTCGACGCGGGCACCATCGAGGGGCAGCTGGCCCGCCACCCCCGGGTGCGGGTGCGGATGACCTCAGTCCCGTCGGGTGGGCGCCGGGCGGTGACCCACTGGCGCCTGCTGGCCCGGGCTGAGGCGGTCTCCCTGCTGCAGTGCCAGCTGGAGACCGGGCGCACCCACCAGGTCCGGGTCCACCTCTCGGAGCAGGGCTGGCCCCTGCTGGGGGACGGACTGTACGGCAGGCCAGGGGCGAAGGTGCCTGGGCTGTCGCGTGGCCTGATCTCGGCGGCGGGGGAGCGGCCGATGCTGCACGCCTGGCAGCTGGGCCTCACCCACCCGACCACCGGAGCACGGCTGCGCTTCGTCGCGCCGATCCCCGACGATCTGTCCGCTGCGCTGAGCGCGCTGGGGATCGTGCCGCCTCAGCCCGACGCCGCGCTGGGGATCGTGCCGCCTCAGCCCGACGCCGCGCTGGGCTGAGGCGGCCGGGGGCTACGGGCCGGTGGAGGTGCCGGTGGAGGTGGAGGTGGAGGTGGAGGTGGTGGTGCCATCCAGGCCACAGTCGGCGATGATGTCGAGCGTGGAGATGTTGGCCATCGGCGCGTCAGCCTCGATCAGCATGCACGAGCCGGTGGTGCTCACGGTGCAGGGCAGGCAGGTGGGGAGGAACAGCGCCATCAGCGGGCTGTTGCAGTCCGCGTAGAAGGGGGGCAGCTCTTCGACCGCGATGAGGCCCTCCATCTGGATGTTGGTGGCGAAGGTGCCGCTGGTGTCGAACTGCGCCCGGAGCTCCAGGGCTTCGACGTCGGTGTAGATCCCACCGCCGATGGGGAAGGTGACGGTCTGCGGGCCAAAGCTGAAGTACGGGTTCTGGGAGAAGTCCCCGACTTCCTGCACCACGCTGCCGCAGGCGGGCACGATCGTGCCGGTTCCGTCGTCGATGGAGAAGGTGGCGGCGGCGTCCACCTCGAAGGTCGTCAGATCGATGTTCGACATCTGCAGCAGGATGGCGTCGATGTCGCCCAGGGCTGCGATCAGATCGCCACCGTTGGCGGGCTGGGTGAAGTTGAGATCCCCCCACGGGACCTCGAAGGTCACGCCCTCGAGGGCGTTGAGATCCACCACGGCTGCGGTGGTGAAGCTCGACTGCTGTGAGTCGAGGCAGACCGCTGCCTCGACGGTGTAGGAGGTGTCGGCGCTGAGCAGGGCGTCGCCGATCCATGAGGCCGACAGGCCGTCGGCTGCCAGCGTGGTCGTGCCCGAGGCGCCGGAGACGGTGATCGAGTAGGGATCGGTCTCGAGGATGGCCTCGGAGAAGTCGACCCGGACCTCGACATCGAGGGGCACGTCGGTATCGGCCGGGCCGGGGGTGACCCCGGTGATGGTCGCGGTGCAGTCGACGTCGGTGTCGGCGTCGGTGTCGGCGTCGGCGTCGGCGTCGGCGTCGGCGTCGGACTCAGCGGGCGGGGTCTTGGTGCCTTCGTCTGTGCCTCCGGAACAGGCGACAAAGGGCGCGAGGGACAAGAAGAACCACAGACGCATCTGCTCTCCCTGGGCAAAGTTATCTTGAGAAGGATGTTTCAGAGAAACGCCCGGCGGAGACCCACCGGGCGTAGAGGTCGGCTGACCTAGTGTGCCTGACGATCAGGGGGTGGTGCCAGTGCCAGTTCCGGTGCTGGTTCCGGTTCCGGTTCCGGTTCCGGTTCCGGTGCTGGTTCCGGTGGGGGTGGTTCCGGTGGTGGCACCGCAGGCCGGATCGACGTCGATCTCGGCGGTCGTGCGCTCGACCAGCGGATCCGCGTCGATCTCAGCGGCGTAGATGTTCTCCACCGCGATGCTCAGGCAGAAGTCACCGCTGCCGTCGGCGCAGGGGGCGCAGGGCACGCCGAAGTCGGCGACCAGATCACAGGTCGCGCCGACGTCACCACCGGGGACGATGACTTCGTCCAGCGGGCGGGTGTCGACGGAGCCGCGCAGCTCGGTGCCGGAGATGCTGGTGCCATCGGGGGCGAACGCACCGCCGAGGAACAGATCCTCGATGTTGGCGGTGATGCCCTCGATCTCGAGCGGCAGCACGTCGGCGGCCAGCTCGAAGTAGGGATCCTCGAACGCCGCGCCGGTCAGGGCGAAGGTCTCGGTGCAGATGTCCTGTGCGTCCGCGCCGGTGCCCAGGGCTCCGAGCAGCTCGATCTCAGCGCCGACGTCGACGGGGGAGACCAGGACCTCGACGTCGGTGACGAGGCCAGCGATCAGCTCGCCCACGCCCGCGGGCTGGATCCACTCGCCGCTGGCGAGATCGAGATCGTAGACCTTGTTGGTCACGTCGACGTCCAGCGGGTTACCGACCTCGCTGGTGGTCCAGCTGACCTCGGCGTCGCCACACTCGTAGCTGAGGGTGACGGTGTAGCTGGTGCTGGGGGCCAGCGGAGCGCTCGGGGTGAAGGTGACGACGACGCCGTCGACGCTCACATCGCCCGCCACGGCGGTTCCGGCCGCATCAGCCACAGAGATCGTGGCGCCTGGATCTGCGGTGAGCAGGGTGAAGCGCACCTTGGTGCGGTAGTAGGCGTCGGTCGCCCCCGGCTGGGGGAACTGGGTCTGGATGGCGTTGGTGCAGGCCTGGCCCGTGTCGCCGGTGTTTGTCTTGGTCTCATCGCCAGCGCAGGCGAACAGCATCGCCGTCGCGATCATCGCGAGAGGGTGTCTCATCATGCCTCCTCCAGAAGGATCTGCTCGACCAGATCGGCGCATAGTTAGCCGGAGGAGCGCGCAGATGTCAACGAATACCTTTCACGAGGCAGGCCCGATGTCCCCTGGCTTCCAGGGGTTGTGGTCCACTGGAGGACGACAGGGCCGACGTGCTCCGGGAGGCTACCGACCCTGTGGGGGGATCTGCTGAGCGCCGCGGATCCGGTAGGGGCGCACGAACACCTTCTCGTCGGGGGGCTCCCCCGCGGGACCCGCCAGGACGCGATCGAGCCTGTGCAGGTGCCGGCTGTCGGGGTGCTCGGTGGCGAGCTGCTCCCGCACGGCCATCGCCTGGGAGGTCTCCCCCCAGCGGTGCAGCGCGGTGCCCAGCAGCTGCAGGGCCGGAGGGACCGAGTCGGTCTCGGGGTAGCGCCGGATCAGGTGTTGGGTGCGGCCCCGCACGCTGTTCCAGGCACCCTTTCGCTCGTAGAACCTGGCGATGAACAGCTCCTTGGCCGCCAACCGGCTCCGCGCCCGCTTCAGGAGGCGCTCCACCGACTCGATGTGCTCGGACTCGGGGAACCGGCTGTCGAAGCCCGTCCAGACGTTGACCGCGCTGCGGGTGGCGGTCTGATCCCGGCCCGCGGCCTTCGAGGCCCTCCGGTAGATCGACAGCCCGATCCGCCAGGTGACGAAGTCGAGATCCTTGTGGCGGGGGTGCAGCGCCGCGAACTCCTCGTAGGCGAAGCGGGCCTGCTCGAAGTCCTTCTTCTTGAAGTGTAGCTCGGCGATCGCGAGCTGGGCCTGGACCGAGACCGGATCGTCGCGGTGGTAGTTCCGGACGCGGTTGAACGACTCCAGCGCCTTGGTGTACGAGCCACGACGCATCTGCTTGAGGCCTTGCTCGTAGAGATCCTCGGCGGACTGGGTCCGTCGGGGGCCGGCGGTCGCGATCTCGTGACCAAACACGAACAACATCAGGAGGGGCAGCATCACGAGGCGCAGCCTATCCCGCCCGGGGCTGATGCGTCACGGGGATGGGGCGTTTCCCGATCGCTCGAGGTAGCGCATCCGGGTCTCGTACAGCACGGCCTCGATGAGCTTGTCTTCTTCAACATCTAGGTTTCCTGCTGTCTTTTCCTTGAGCAGGGACAGCAGATCGATCGTCTGCTTGGCCAGCTCGAGATCGAGCCGGCCGTCGGGGCCCTCGCCGAGGTGGGTCATGGCGGAGGTCGCCAACGACACGATGAACGACGAGAAGCTGACAGTGGGCAGCTCGCCAGAGCTCTCGGCGGCCTGGGACACGGTTCCTCCACCTGACGACCCGTCGTCTGTAGGCACCGACCTGCCCACGACAACCCCCCGGGGGATCGGGCGCCGGCGCCGCCGGCGCCGCAAGCTCACATCCGCAGCCCGCCGTCGACGTCGATGCAGCGGCCGGTGAAGTAGTCACACTCGAGGATGAAGCGCACCGCGAGGAAGATCTCCTCGGGGGAGGCGACCCGGCGCAGGGGCACGGCCTTGAGCATGTTCTCGAGGACCTCGGGCCGCATGCCCTGCAGGATCGGGGTGTCGACGAAGCCCGGCGCGACGGCCCCCACCCGGACCCCGTAGCGTGCGAGCTCCTGGGCCCACAGCTTGGTGTCGGCGACCAGGCCGGCCTTGGCCGCCGAGTAGTTGCTCTGCCCCGGGTTGCCGTAGCGCGCCAGGGAGCTGATGTTGACCACCACCGAGGGGGTGGTGCCGGTCTCGATCATCTTCGCGGCGAACTCGCGGGTGCAGAGGAACGGGCCGGTGAGATCGACGGCGATCACCGCGTTCCACTTGCTCAGCGACATCTTCTTGAGCTCGCCGGTCGCCTTGTCCTTCTTGACCAGCAGCCCGTCACGGAAGATGCCCGCGTTGTTGATCAGGGCGTTGAGCCCCCCCATCGCCGCAGCGGACTCCTCGATCATGGCCGCGACCTCGGCCTCCTCCACCACGTTGACCCGCTGGGATCGGACGGAGCCCGGCAGGGCCTCGGCCTCTGCGACCACCGCCGCCATCTTGTCCTCGTCGAGATCGGCGACGGTGACCGTGGCGCCGGCGCGGGCCAGCTCCAGGGTGAAGGCGCGGCCCATGCCGCTGGCCCCTCCGGTGACGATGGCTCTGAGATCGGGAAGCTGCATCTGGACCCTCCAGGGATGGCCGGCCCAGGTAACCCGTCTGCGCCTGGATCTACCCGAGGGCCTCGGCCGCCCAGGCGTAGACGCGCTCGACGGCGGCTGGGATCCCCGCTGGATCGCTGCCGCCACCCTGGGCGAGATCGGGCCGACCCCCACCGCGGCCCCCGACCAGGGGCGCGACCTCAGCGAGGGCCTGGCCTGCGTGCAGCCGGCTGCCGGCGATGTCCCGGGTGACCGCGGCGACGAGCCGCACCTTGCCCCCGCTGTCGGAGAACAGGACCACCAGGCTGGTGCCGAGCTGATCCCGCAGCTGATCCGCCTGGGCCTTCAGATCGCCCTCGGAGGTGGCGGCGAGGATCTTCACGCCGCCCACCTCGCGGGCCTGGCCCAGCAGATCCCCGGCCGCGGCCTGGGCGAGCTCGGCCTGCAGCTGCCCCACCCGGCGCTCCAGCGCCCTGCGGTCCTCCTGCAGCCGGGTCACCGCCTCGACGATCCGGGCGGGCTCGGTCTTCAGGGCGCGGGCCGCCCCTGAGAGCTGCCCTCGCTCCTGCTGGATCACCGCCAGCGCGCCGGTGCCGGTCTGAGCCTCGATCCGGCGTACCCCCGCCGCGATCCCGCCCTCGCTGACGATCTTCAGCAGCCCGATGTCGCCGGTGCGGGTGCAGTGCGTGCCTCCACACAGCTCGACGGAGAAGCCGGGGATCGTGACCACCCGGACGTGGTCGTCGTACTTTTCCCCGAACAGGGCCATCGCTCCCTTCGCCACCGCCGCCTCGAGGTCCTCGAGGGTGGTGTCCAGCGGCTTGTTGGCGAGGATCTGCTCGTTGACTAGCCTCTCGATCTGATCGAGCTCCTCCGGCGTCACCGGCCGGGGGCTGGAGAAGTCGAACCGGAGCCGATCGGGGCCCACCAGGGAGCCCTTTTGGGTGACGTGATCACCGAGGACCGTGCGCAGGGCCGCGTGCAGCAGGTGGGTGCCGGTGTGGTTGCGACGGGTGCGATCGCGACGTGCGGGATCGACCCTCGCCTCGATCGGCGCCCCCAGCATGATCGTCCCGGTGGCCCGCCCCCGGTGCAGGTGCAGCCCGCTGGCCTTGGTGGTGTCGTGCACCTCGAAGCCCGTCAGGGTGCCCGCGTCGCCGGCCTGGCCTCCGCTCTCGGCGTAGAAGGGGGTGCGATCGAGGATCACCACGCCCTGCTCGCCCGCCTCCAGGCGATCCACCCGCTCAGATCCCTGATCCTCGCCCTCGCCGGGCTGGCGGACGAGGGCCAGCACCGTCGCGGTGTCCCGGAGCTGATCGTAGCCGGTGAACCGCGTGTCGCCCTGCTCGGCACGGATCGTGCGCCACAGCTCGCCCACCGCGAGCTCCCCCGAGCCCCTCCAGGCCGCCCGGCCCTTGGCCTTCTGCTCCTCCATCAGGGCGGCGAAGCCCGCCTCGTCGATCCCGATCCCCCGCTCTGAGGCGATCAGCTCGGTCAGGTCCAGGGGGAAGCCGTAGGTGTCGTACAGCTTGAAGGCGACCTGCCCCGACAGGGTCCGCCCCGTGTCGGCCAGCTCGCGCTCCAGCAGCCCCATGCCGCGCTCCAGCGTGCGGTAGAAACGCTCTTCCTCGCTGTAGACCACCTCGCGGATGAAGGATGAGCGCTCGTGGAGCTCGGGGTACGCGTCGCAAAACCCCTCGATCACCGTGGCACAGACCTGGTGGAGGAACGGCTCGGTCAGACCCAGCTGGTGGCCGAAGGTGATCGCCCTGCGCATGATCCGACGCAGCACATAGCCCCGGTGATCGTTCGACGGCATCACCCCGTCGCTCACCAGGAACGTGGTCGCCCGAGCGTGATCCGCGATCACCCTCAGCCCCACGTCCGAGCGCTCGGCCTGGCCATAAGCCACCCCAGACAGCGCGCTGGCGCGGGCGATCAGGTCCTGGAACGCGTCGGTGTCGTAGTTGGAGTACACCCCCTGGAGCACCGCGGCGATCCGCTCTAGCCCCATCCCGGTGTCGATGCTGGGCCGGGGCAGCGCCGTACGCGATCCGTCCTCGTGCTGCTCGAGCTGCATGAAGACGTTGTTCCAGATCTCGACGTAGCGGGGACTCTCAGTGGCTGGCCCCCCCCCGGCGGGATCGATCCCGGGACCGTGATCATAGTGGATCTCGCTGCAGGGTCCGCACGGACCCACCAGCCCCATAGACCAGAAGTTGTCCTGGTCGCCCAGGCGCTGGATCCGGGCCTCGGGAACCCCCACCGCGTCGTGCCAGATGGCGAAGGCCTCGTCGTCGCTGGTGTGGATCGTGACCCACAGCCTCTCTGCGTCGATGCCCCAGATCTCGGTGAGCAGCTCCCAGGCGTACGGGATCGCGTCGGCCTTGAAGTAGTCACCGAAGCTGAAGTTGCCGAGCATCTCGAAGAAGGTGTGGTGGCGCGGAGTGCGCCCGACGTTGTCCAGATCGTTGTGCTTGCCAGAGACCCGGAGGCACTTCTGCGAGCTGGTAGCTCGGGCGCCGGGTGGCACCTCCGCACCCGTGAAGAAGTCCTTGAACGGCACCATGCCCGCGTTCACAAAGTAGAGCGTGGGATCATTGTGGGGGATCAGGGGCGCGCTGGGGATCACCAGGTGGCCCTTGCTCGCGAAGAAGTCCTGGAAGGACCTTCGGATCTCATGGGTTTTCACGACTTGCTCCGTCCGGCCACACGGCTGCGGTGGCCGGTGTCCCCGATCTATGCCGGTCGGAGGCTGTGGCAACGCCACAGGGGGCGGAGCACACCTAATGTTTGCATGTGTAACTTACATGTTGTAACATCCTAAAATATTAGGATATAGCTCAAGAAAGCTGCCACGAGCTCATCGGCTGTGGGAGAGCGGATCGGTGGGGGTCGGTGGGGGCGGACATCGAGCGCCCGGGACTGGAAGGGTAGGGACGGCGTCAGGCGGTGCCTCGGTGCCCGGCGCGGTGCCCGGGCTGTCGGGGGGCGATGCCCTGGTGCAGGGCGAGGAGCAGCTGATCCGAGAGCGCTTCGGGCTCCATCGTGAGCCGGCCTGAGGCCACCAGCGAGGCGAGGCCATGGGCGGTGGCCCACAGCAGCAGCGCGTGATCCACTGGATCGCCTGCGGCCAGCCATCCCTGGGCCTGCCAGCACCTGATCCGCTGCACCAGGTGGCTGAAGGCGGAGTGTGGAGCGCTCGCCGGGCTCTCGGCGTCGTCGCTGCGCAGCCCCCCCATCATCAGGGCGTACCACCGGGGGTGAGCCCGGGCGAACGCCACCACGGCGCGACCGGAGGCCAGGTACTCCCCCCGGGGGGTCCCGGGCGCCTCCCAGGCGCTCACCAGCGCGTCCCGCAGGGCGATCATCCCGGCCTCAGCCACCGCCGTCAGCAGATCTTCCTTGCCGTCGAAGTAGCGATAGGCGGCGGCGTGGGTGACCCCGATGTCCCGGCTGGCCCGGGCCAGGCTAAAGCCCTCGAGCCCCCTGGCCTCGATCAGGGCGGTGGCCGAGGTGATCAGGGCTCGCTGCACGTCCCCGTGGTGGTAGCGATCCTTGGGCATCGCGGGGGCTTAGCCCGGACGTCAGCCCTCCGCGACCGTCCAGATCGCCGGCGCCAGGGCGGTGGACGGCCCCCCGTCGACCGAGATCTCCAGCGGGGGTGTGGTGAACCGGCCGGCAAAGGCGGGGCTCACGGGCAGGGCCAGATCGAGGATCTCGCCGGCCTGGAACGGCCGGGTGGTCAGCACGATCCGGTCGGAGAATGTCGCCAGCTCGACGCCTGCGGAGGCCGCCACGGTCTCTGCGCTCGGCTCTAGCACCAGGCCCGCCGGCAGGCCCTGCTCCAGCACCAGCTTCGCCCCGGACGGTGCAGCGATCGACAGCTCCAGCGTGCCGGTGCGGCCCAGGGCCAGGCCCCGGGGGGTGATCCGGACGTCGACACCGGGCACCCGATCGGTGTCGGACCAGGGCACCCAGGAGCGCCGGGTGGCGACGAACGCCAGGCCGGGCACCTCAGGCTCAGCCTGCAGAGTGATCTCAGCGTCGGCGCCGGCCATCGGGGCCTCGAGCAGGGCGGGCACCCGCGGCTGGGCTGGATCGAGGCGGGCGGTGGCGGACACCGCTCCATCGATCATCAGGGACAGATCGATCTGCTGGGGCGTGCCCGGCAGCCCGGCCACGATCGCGGCCAGGGCGATCCCGTCGGCCCGCCCCGCGCCAAAGCCGCGCCCGGCGCTCCAGCCCCCCATCAGCTCGCTGACGAGATCGCCCCGGGCCTCGTGGTCCGCGGGCAGGGCGAGGACGGTCCAGGCGAGGACCTCCGCCCGCCCCGGGCGCACCCCCCAGGCGTTGTGGGCCCTCGTGGGCATGGAGACGGTGTAGCCACCGCCGGGGCGCTCGGTCAGGGCGGCCTCGACCAGGGTCTGCAGCCGCTCGGCGGTGGCCCCCGACGCCAGCCCCGACGCGAGGATCACCGCCGCGGTGTAGCCGTCGTCGACCTCGCGGATGTAGCGCTCCACCGCCCCCATCGCCCGCAGGCGGGGCCCGGAGCGATCGGTGGGCAGGGCGCGGGCTGCGGTGGCGGTGTCGATCAGGACGCGTTGCAGGGTGGAGGTGGCGGCCCGGCTCCAGGTGCCATCGGCGCGCTGGCCGCTCAGCACGGTCTGCACCAGCCTGGGCCGCAGCCCCTCCACCAGGGCGTGGCTGCCGGGCTCGGGGGGGGCGGGGACGTTAGACAGGGCCGTGAGCAGATCCGCGGCGAGCCCCGCGTCCGGCGCCCGGGCGTCGCGCACGATCCGCTGCCAGGACACGATCTGAAGCCTTCGCAGAGCGTCTTCGTCGATCTCGATCCCGGCGTGGGCGGCCAGGGTCCGGGTCTGGGCGGCCAGGGCGAACCCATAGGCGCCGTCCGACGGCCGCGCACCGCCGGACAGGCGCTCTAGCTCAGCCCCCAGCACCGCGAGGGGGCCGGGGAAGACGATCACCGACAGCAGATCGGTGGACGCGTCGGCGCCCCCGGGGGCGGGGAGGCGGAAGGTCCGGGTCGAGGCCAGGGTGCTGCCCCGGATCCGCTCCACAGGGCGCCCCGAGGGCAGCACCGGGACGGTCCGCACCGCCGCGTCGCTCCCCGCAGCTGCCCGTAGCTCAGCTCGGATCGTGGCGGATCCAGCGCCCTCGACCACCAGCGGGATCGTCCTCACGTCGGAGGAGCCCGAGGTCAGGTGCATGCTGGCCTCCCCCGCGCCGGTGACCGCGCCGGTGGCGGTCACCGACAGGGACACATCGACAGGATCGGAGGTGCCGTTGACCGCGGACACCGGCAGCCGGATCTGATCTCCGGTGTATAGCCAGCCGGGCACCACTGGATCGACATAGATCGGGAGCCTGGAGTCGAAGGTGTGCAGGGCGCCGGCCTGCTGGCCCTGGCGATCGTGGGCCAGGGCCAGGATCCGCCAGGTCGTGAGCTGATCGGGGACCAGGACATCGATGGTGGTCGTGCCGTCCTCGCCGGTCTCCACCAGGGGCTGCCAGAGGAAGGCCTCAGGGAACCAGCTGCGGGTCCTGGCTCCGCCCCTCTCCCCCTCGCCGCTCTGGTTCTGGAACCGCCCGCCGCCGTCGATGGACCCGGGCTCTTCGGGGGGCACATCGGCATCGGGTGTGCTCGAGGGCTGGGACCTGTAGCCCCGGGACCGGGGCTTGTGGGCGCGGGGCTGGGCCGACTCCATGCGATCTACATCGTCGCGCTTGTCTCGCTCGCCCCTAAGCTCCTCCTCGATCGCCACGTCCTCCAGCTCGTGCAGCACCATGGGAGAGGCGGGGGCCGACTCCGTCACCTGCCCCTCCATTGCGTCATAGCTCGCACAGCCCAGGATCGTGACCTGCAACGCCAGGGCGCACAGCACTCGGGGGCTCATCGTCCCACCTCCTCGTCGACGTAGTGGGTGAAGGACTCGATGTCTTCGGGCAGGCGGGTGCCGTCGGCCACCACCTGACGCGGATCCACCTGCTCGAGCAGGTCCCTCGGCAGGACGTCGAGGGTCAGGGGGCGGCCGAAGCCGTCCACCGCTGGCGTGCCGCGGGCGTCGAGCTCATCCAGGGCTGCGCTCCACAGGGCGACCATCCGGGCAGGATCCATCTGCTCGTCCTCCGGGGCCTCGT
The DNA here is from genome assembly GCA_011376105.1 of Deltaproteobacteria bacterium. GTDB lineage: Bacteria > Myxococcota_A > UBA796 > UBA796 > DRPG01. The sequence goes on along the minus strand of DRPG01000375.1, from coordinate 1,396 downwards.
CCTCCCAGGCCCGCACCTGGACCACCAGCTCGGTCAGGGCCCGGTAGAAGTTGTCGGTCAGGATCTCGAGGGTGTCCGCTTGCCCCGAGCCCTGGGTGTAGGCCGGGGTGTCCCCCGCTGCGTCCATCGGCAGGCTCCCGATCCGCAGCACGGTAGCCTTCGCCGCGTTCTCCCCCCGGATCTGACCCAGGACCAGGGCCCGGGGATCGAACGATCCAAAGGCCGGATCGTTGGAGGTCGCGCGCACGGTGACCCGACCGTAGTCGTCGGGCCCGAGCAGGGGCGCGAGCTGGGCCATGGCAGAGTCGACCCCCACCAGCCCGACGCCCGCGGCCCGGGGGCCGCCCCCGGCCGTCGTGGTGACGGTCAGGATCGCGGTCTCACCCGGGCGGTAGCTGGCTGCGTCGGTCTGCAGCGTGACGGAGAGTGGATCGGCACGCTGGACGTATACGATCGCGCGGGCGCCGGCGAAGTCGACGTGGAGGAAGCCGTCGACGTCCTCGGGGAGGGTGAAGCTCGCGGTCTTGTCGACCACCTCCGCCTCGAGCACCCGGCGGCTGCCCTCGTACAGCTCGAGACGCTCGGGCAGCTCCGCGGTGAACTGTGGGCCCCGCAGCAGCTCGATCGTCACCGTCTCGCCGGGGTGGGCGAGGGAGGGGGTGGCCCGCAGCCTCAGGGGGGGGATCGCGCCGACCGGCAGCACCAGCCTGCCCGAGCCGATCTCAGCGCCGTCGGAGGTCGCGGTGATCGCGAGCTCGTACGCGGTGCGGGCGGTGGGCTGGGGCGCCTGCTGCCCCGGCCGCTGGGGCAGCTGCAGCGTGGCCCGGGAGACGCCCATGGCGTCTGCGGAGGCGGGCCCGCTCAGGCTGATCCGGCCGAGCTCGGACGCGAGACACGACAGCGCCTCGGGGGACAGCCCCGCGCCGGACTCTCGGGTGATGGTGGTGGCGATCGCCTGGCTGCCCCGGGTCAGCGCCCAGTGGATCCGCAGGGCCTCGCCCCCATGCAGCCCCTGGCCCCGCGTCAGGCAGCGCCTCGCGCTCCGGCCCTGCTCCTCGATCACCGGGCCGGCGCTGGCGTTGCCGTGGGCCTGGTGGTGGCTCCACTGCAGCCAGGGCTGCAGGCTGTCGGGCACCATCCACCGCAGCTTCAGGGTCCTCGCGTCCCCCGGGGGCAGCCGCAGGCGCCGCATCGCGTCTGCGACACACCGGCCCAGAGAGTCCTCTGGGGCCATCGTGCGCCTCACCGAGCCCGCCGGGTCGATCTGCAGCGCCACCTCGACGGAGGTGTTGCCCCGGGCGTACGAACCACAGGCTGCGATCGCGGGATGCAGCAGATCCAGCGCGCGCCGATCGTCGAGGCTGAGGCTGGTGCCGGCGTTGATCAGCGAGGCGCT
>DRPG01000374.1 GCA_011376105.1 Deltaproteobacteria bacterium | reverse complement strand
GGAGACCTCGCTGGTGCAGGACGGTGGGTTGCTGCTCTGCAGTGGGCGTCTGGAGGGTGGCCCCGTGGGCATCGGAGACCTGCGCGATGAGCGCATCGATGCCCTCATCCGCGACGCCACCGGGTGAGGGTTGCCCTCGACACGAGCGTCTTGGTCGCCGCGCTGTGGATGGAGCACCGCGAGCACAGGGTCGCACGCCGTTGGGTCCTCCCAGGTGAGGGCCCCGACCTCTCTCGCGTGATCTGCGCCCACGCTCTGGCGGAGACGTGGTCGGTCTTGACCCGCCTGCCGATCCGTCCGCGGGTTGCGCCCGCCGCGGCGGAGGCGATGATGGTCCAGCTCGCGTCGTCACTGGAGGTCCTCTCGGTGACCGCCGGGCTTCAGCACGTGGCCATCCAACGATGCGCGCGTCGGGGGCTCTCCGGTGGCGCGGTTCACGACGCCCTCCATCTCGCCGCCGCCGAAGCTGGCCGCGCCGATGGCATCGTTACATTCAACGCCAGACACTTCGAGCGTCTGCGCGATCCACACTCACCCCCTGTCATCGTGCCGGGGGCCCGACGAGCAGAGTGAATCCGCCCAACGCCCCCGGGCTCCAGCCGTCGCCGGAGCCCGGGTCGCGTGTTGAAGTGAGTGGAGGCGGTGGGAGTCGAACCCACGTCCGAAGCCGCTCGGTCTAAGCATCTACGTGTGTAGCTCCGGCTTAGCTCCCCCGGCCACCCCCGGAGCAGGGTGACGATCGGGTTCGACGACGACTACTGGGTTGTTTTCTCGTCCCCCGGGAGGCGCGTCGCCTTCCCCCTCAGGACCAGCCAGGTCAAGACACGCCCAGATGGAGCCCCTGGCAACATTCCATCCGGACGACTGAGGCCCGCAGGCCTGGAATGGCTATGCAGCCATCCGCGCAGCGAAGAAGTCGTTGTTGTTGGCAACTACTTTTTTTTGCACGATGTTTAGCGAGGTGACGCACATCCTCGACACGCAGCTCTTTCCTACCACGACCCCGTCGAAACCGGTGCGCCCCCTGAGTGGGTTGGAGTCTGGACCTCGCCCCGCGGGATCGAAGGAGCGATGTCCCACCTGGTTCTATCTTGCGCGCTGCCCTCCGTGCGTCAAGGGGCTACGTGGCGTCCGGACGTCTGCTGTCCTGTCCGACGACGAGCGCTTGCGCACCACCCATCAACCTCCTCCCCGGATCCTCCCCCGCCTGGTGGCCTCTGTCTGGCGCCAGCGCTCCCGCTCGCTGCGGTGTCCCTCCGAGCCCAGGCTCGACGGCTTCGTCGCCCTGGTGACCGGAGCGGAGGGGGGGCTGGGGCTGGAGATCGCCCGGGGGCTGGTGGCCCGGGGGGCCGAGGTGGTGATCGCGTGCCGCGACATGGCCCGGGGAGCAGCTGCGCTCGGGGCGCTGCGCTCATGCCTCGGCTCAGGCCCCGGATCGGGTGCTCCGATCCGGCTGATCCACCTGGATCTGTCTGATCTGGTCTCGGTGGGGGACTCGGTGGGGTCGCTGGCTGAGACGCTGGGGCACCGCACCCTCGACGTGATCGTCTCCAACCCCGGCCCCTGGCCCCGGATCTACGCCCGGACGGTCCAGGGTCACGAGCTGGCTTTTGGGGTCGGGGTGCTGGGGCCGTTCCTGCTGCTCCGGCTGCTCCGGCTGCGGCGGATCCTCCGGGAGGCCCGGGTGGTGATGATCACCGGCGATCACTACGTCGCGAGCGACGCCTGCACCCCCGACTTCACCTACCGGGGGGGCTGGGGGGCCCGGATGGCGGACTGCCGCAGCAAGCTCGGCGCGCTCTGGCTCGCCCGGATCCTGGGGGAGCGCTACCCCGATCTGACGGTCTACAGCGTCCACCCCGGGCTGATCCAGCCCGGCTCGCTCCAGCTCGGCCCCGGGCCGGGCACGGTGGGGGCGGCGGTGCAGCACAGGCTGTCGATCCCCGCCGACCAGGGGGCGCAGACGCCGCTGCTGTGTGCGACCCAGCCGGGCCTGGCGCCGGGCTACTACCACAACACCCTCGGGCGGGTGCTGCTCGCCCCCACCGATCCCGCCGCGGATCGGAGGGCGGCCCAGATGCTGTGGGATCGGTGTGAGGGCCTGTGTGCACCGTGGCTGGCCGGAT
>DRPG01000373.1 GCA_011376105.1 Deltaproteobacteria bacterium | reverse complement strand
TCCCGACACCAGTCCACCGTCGCGCGGGACCCGGCCAGGGCCCGGAAGGCGTCGAGATGATCACAGTAGGCCGGGGCCTCGGCGTCGATCAGCCCCAGCTCGAAGCACAGCCGGGCCGTGGCCATGGCCAGGGCGAGGTCTCCGCCGGGGCGGGGCTGGATCACCTCGTCGCACAGCGACGCGCCCCGGTGGTGGACTGGATCGATCCCGATCAGGCGAGCCCCCCGCCGCCGGGCAGCGATCAGCCGGGGTAGCAGGTGGGGGCTGCTGACGTGGACGTTCTTGCCCCACAGCACGATCGTCTCAGCGTGGTCCAGCTCGTCAGGATCGTTGGACTCGGACAGCCCGAAGTCCAGCATCTGGGCGGCCTCCCCCGCTGCAGAGCAGATGTCTCCGCCCTTGACCGTGACCGGGCCGAGGTGGCTGAAGACATGATCGGTCAGCGTCGTGAGCAGGCCCAGCGAGCCCCCCGAGCGGTAGTGGAAGATGCTGGCGGGGCCCGACTCAGCCCGGATCGCCAGCAGGCGCTGTGCGACGTGATCGAGGGCCTCGTCCCACGACACCTCCACCAATTCGCCCCCCCTGCGCATCCTCGGTGTCAGCAGCCGAGCTGGATCGTGCTGTCGCTGTGGGAAACGGTGGGTGCGTTGGCAGAGGAACCCACGGGTGATCGGATGATCGGGATCCCCCTGGAGCCGGATCACGCGCCCGCCCTCGATGGTCGCGAGGATCGCGCAGGTGTCGGGGCAGTCCCGGTTGCACACGGTGCGGCGGATCGTGGCCACCTGCTCCCTCCTGTCTGGGGTGGATTGTCTGTCTTGTGGCGATCTGGTGCAACACGGGCCGGGCCGGGGCCCACCGTGGGCTGGGGAGGGAGATGGGCACAGCGGCCCCGGGCTGACACCCGGCGAGCGCTCGGTTAGCAAGCGAAGCTCGGGGAGGAAGCGATGTTACTCGGCGCTGCGGTCCTGTCGTTGGTCTCGTGCTCTAGGGGCGAAGATCTCGTGCCGCTCGGGGAGCCCTCCGGCTGCGATCCCCTGGTCCCCGAGCGTTGTGCGCTGCCGTGGCCCTCGGGGCTGTTCCAGGAGCCCGACGAGGCGATGCCGTCGGGGCTGCGGCTGGTGCTGTCCGATCACACGCTGCCGGTCACCACCGACGGGATCCAGCTCCGCCCCGACGCCTACGCCGACAAGGACGGGTACTCCACCCTAAGCCCGCTGCTAGCCTGGTTCGGTGAGGTGGATCTCGAGGGCACGATCGGCCACGACGCCATCGAGGCCTACCTCGAGCCAGGTGCCAAGACCGTGATCGTGGACGTGCAGACCGGGGAGCGGGTGCCTCACTTCGTGGAGCTCGACATGTCCGCCCGGGAGGGGGAGCGGGTGCTGATCCTCCGCCCCGCCGTCCCGCTGCGCCATGGCGCCCAGCACGTGGTGGGGATCCGGGGCCTGAGCCTCGCCGGAGGCGGCCCGGTGCCGGTCAGCCCGGCCTTTGCGGCCCTGAGGGACGGGCACCCGACCCGGGACGTCGACGTCGAGTCCCGCCGGGACGTGTTCGAGTCGGTGGTGTTCCCCGCCCTGGCCAGGGCCGGGGTGGCCCGGGATCAGCTGCAGCTCGCCTGGCAGTTCACCACCATCTCCCGCGACAACGCCCTCGGGCGGGTCCTGTGGCTGCGGGACGACGTGCTGGCGCGGGTGGGCTCCGGTGGCCCGCCATACACCCTCACCGAGGTGGAGGAAGGGGACTGCAGCGTCGAGGGGGAGCACATCGCACGCACGGTCTACGGCACGTTCACCAGCCCGCTGTACACCGACGTCGACGAGCCCGGGGGGGTTCTGACCCGTGGGCCCGACGGGATGCCGGTGTACAACGGCGACAAGGAGGTGGACTTCATGGTCCGCATCCCCTGTTCCCTGGTGGAGGAGCCTGGCACTGGAGGTCGGGTGATCCAGTATGGTCACGGCCTGCTGGGCTCGCTGGGGGAGGGGCGCTCAGGCTACCTGTCCGAGCTGATCGACGCCAACCGGTGGGTGCTGATCAGCCAGAACTGGACGGGGATGAGCGAGCTGGACGCGCTGTACATCCCGCTGATGCTGGCCTTCGATCCCTCGGACTTCCACACGATCCCCGATCGGACTCAGCAAGGCTTCTCCGAGTGGATCGCGGGCCTGCGGATGATCTTGGGGGATCTCGCAGCGGATGATGCGCTGGCCTCTGGAGGGAGCCCGGTGATCGACACCGCGCTCGAGCCCGTGTACTACGGCAACTCCCAGGGCGCGATCCTGGGGGGCGCGTACCTCGCGCTGTCCACCGATCTTCGTCGGGGGGCTCTGGGGGTTGGGGGGATGCCCTACAGCCTGCTGCTGCCTCGCTCCGCAGACTTCGAGCCCTTCCTCGAGATCTTCAGGTCGACCTTCGCCGACGGGCGGGACATCGCCCTGCTCATCGCCGCGATCCAGACCTTGTGGGACCCGGGGGAGTCGGCAGGGTTCGCCTCTGCGATCCTCGATCCTCTGCCGGGGACGCCGAGCAAGCAGGTGTTGATGCAGGTCGCCGTCGGCGACGCTCAGGTGCACACCCTCGGGGCCCACATCGCAGCGAGGGCCTTTGGGGCCTCCAGCGTCTCTCCCGGGGTCCGGCCGATCTGGGGCATCGCCGAGCAGCAGGCACCCTTCGAGGGCTCAGCCCTGGTGGAGTGGCGCTACAGCGACGGCCCCGAGGAGCCTCATGTCAACGTCCCCCCCGACAAGGCCATGGATCCCCACGAGTGCCCACGTCGTGAGCCTGCGGCCCAGGCACAGCTGACCGTGTTCCTGGAGACGGGGGTCGTCGAGCAGTTCTGCGACGGCCCCTGCGAGGGGACCCGGGCGGGCCTCTGCGACTGAGACCCGCGCCGCAGGGATCTGGATCGAGCCCGGCCTGTCCCGGATCGTCGGCGGCCCGGGCGCCGGAGACCCCAGGTTCGGGCAGGATCTGTGCTGGGGGGCGAGGATGGAGATCACCGGGAGCGTGACGATCGGCGGGGGACGGTATCGCCTGCTGTCCAGGCTCGGGCGCGGAGAGGACACCGTCGTGTACGAGGCGATGGACCAGCATGGCCGGCAGCGGTGTGCCCTGAAGGTCCTGCTCCCCCACGCGGCGCGCCGTGCCAACCACCGGGCCCGGTTCGAGGCTGGCGCACAGGCCCTCAGCAGGCTGCGGCACCCCCACCTCGTCTGGGTGAGTGAGGTGGTCGCCGACGGACCCCTGCCGTTCCTCGCCATGGAGCTCGTCCCCGGGGGGACCCTCGCCGGCTGGCTCGAGCGCCACGGCCCGATGCCCCCGTGGCGGGCGGTGCGCTGTGCGCTACAGGTCGCGTCCGCCCTCGCGGTCACCCACGAAGCGGGGATCGTGCACGGCGGGGTGGAGCCCCACGACGTGCTGCTGGCGATGGACGGCACCTGCAGGCTCGGGGTCTTCCGGATCGCCTCAGGTCTCGAGCGCGCCCTGGATCCCCGGATCGACGTGGCCGGCCTGGGACGGACCCTGTGGGCCCTGCTGATCGGGCGACCTCCCCCCGAGCACGCTGATCCTGCTGCGCTGTCTACGATCCCGCCGCTCCTGCGGGGGGTGATCCAGCGCTCAGTGTCCCCGCAGCTACAGGCGCGCCCCCGCACGATGCTCGCCCTGTCGCAGCAGCTGCAGGGCCACCTGAAGCGTCTGCTGCCCCAGGGGCCCACGCCCGAGCTCGAGCCGATCCTGATCCATGGCCAGCCCGACGCCTTCGGGGAGATCGCGTGCTTGCTGGACAACGCGCTGGGGGATGCACCCTCTGTGCCGGAGGGGTTCGGCTCTCCCCCCGACGCGCCCGAGCCACCCTCCCTGTCTCCGTCCACCCCCGCGCCCAGGCTCGCCCTGCCCCCCCTGCCCCCCCCTGCGCTCAACGAGGAGGGGGGGGACTCGACCTTCCTCGAAGAGCTGGCGAACGTCGTGCAGCTGGGCATGATCGAGGTGCTGCGCGTAGTGGTGCCGCCCCTGGTGATGCTGGCCCTGCTCGGAGCCCTGCTGCTGGGGGTCGATCAGCTCCAGTTGTACAGCGTCACCTCCCGGCTCAGGGACGCTCAGGGGGAGCTCGACGGGGTGATCAGCGCTGAGCAGCCCGTGCTCCAGGAGCTGGTCGGGCTGGGGGCCGATCCCGAGCACCTGCGGGTGCTGTGGGACGCATGGGCGACCGCTCCGGACGCAGCCTCCCGGGCCAAGGCCGCGCTGATCCTGGTGGACGAGCTGGCCTTGGTTGGATCCAGGCTGCAGTCCCCGGGCGTCGAGGGCTGGCACTCCGCCTCTGCTCGGCTCGAGCGCCTGAAGCAGGCACAGCTCCCGCTGATCGATCAGCAACGCTCGCTCGAGCGCTCGAGGCGCTCGATCCCCTGGTCGTGGTGGCGTCCGGACGAGCCCTGATCGGACCCGGGCTTGTCGGGCGATGGCCCGGGGGCCTCGCCGGGCTACATCAGCACCAGCTCCACGAACGCGATCAGGGCGACGAGGCAGGCAAACACGCCGAAGATGAAGGCCACGGTGAAGCCGATCCCAAACGCCGAGGTCTGCAGCACCAGGGTCAGCCATAGCGGGACCCGACCGCTGCTGTGGCTGGGCTGTGGGGTGGCGGGGGCCCTCGCGGTGACAGGGGCGTCGAGGATCTGAGTGGCGGCGGGGGG
>DRPG01000372.1 GCA_011376105.1 Deltaproteobacteria bacterium | reverse complement strand
CCGCTGAGCCCGCCGAGGCGGCCGCTGAGCCCGCCGAGGCGGCCGCTGAGCCCGCCGAGGCCCCGGGTGCGATCCTCGAGGGCTCGATCGCCGAGCTGGAGGCTGCGCTGGAGGCTGGAGGGCTCGATGCGCAGCTCGACGCGCTGCTCGAGGCCGAGACCACCGGACGCAACCGCAAGGGTGCGATCGCTGCGATCGAGGCGCGCCGGAAGGCGCTGGGAGAGTGAACGAACCTCCGCCACCTGCCACCACGAACCCAAGATCCCTGCTGCTGGCGATGCTGCAGGCCTTCAGCTGTGATGTGCCTGTCCAGATCCTGATCCGCGCCGCGAGCCTCTTCGACATCGACGAGAACCGCACGCGGGTCGCGCTGCACCGGCTCCGCTCGAAGGGCCTCGTGGTGAGCGAGGAGCGGGGCACGTACCATATCGCCGGGGCCCAGGTCTGCAACGCCCAGACCGCCAGCTGGCAGCGCGTCCTCGATCGCCTCCAGCCCTGGGAAGGCACCTGGATCGGGGTCTACACCGCCCACCTGCCCCGGGCCGACAAGACGATCGCCCGGAGGCGGGATCGGGCCACCCACCTCGTGGGGCTCCGGGAGCTCCAGCCCACCCTGCTGGTCCGCCCCGAGAACCTGGCCGGCGGCATCGAGGAGGTCCGCGGGCGGCTGCACAGCCTGGGCCTCGAGCCCGACGCGCCGATCTTCAGCCTCAGCCACCTCGGCCCCCACGAGCCGATCGCCCGGGGGCTGTGGGATCAGATGGCGCTCGACGAGCGGTACCGGCGTCACATCGATCGGCTCACCCGGCTCACCCTCAGCGTCCGCTCCCTGCACCCCGAGGAGGCCGCCCGCCAGGCGTTCGTCGCCGGGGGTGAGGCCGTCCGGGACATCCTCTTTGATCCACTGCTGCCCGCTCCGCTGGTGGATCCTGCGACGCGGGAGGCGTTCGTCGAGACGATGATCGCGTTCGATCAGGTCGGTCGATCGCTGTGGTCGGACGTCCTCGACACCGATCTGCCGCTGCAGACGATCCCCACCGTCGAGCCCCGCTGAGCCACGGGCCACGGGAGCCCACAGCGCCACAGCCAGTCGAGATCCGCCCGCCGATCGGGGGCGACGATCAAGCCGTCAGAGCCAAGGACACGAGCGCCCGTCCTCCCCGAGCGGACAGGTCGCCCCCCACCAGGGCCGTGGTTACGGTGCCGAAAACACCGTGAGGATCGGCATGGACAAGCCCTCGATGTACACCCCCTTCGTCACTGAGATGACCCACCGGGGGGAGACCCGAAACGACATCTGGTCGCGTTTGTTGGTCGATCGTATCGTGTTCCTCGGCACTCAGATCGACGACCACATCGCGAACTTGATCATCGCGCAGCTGCTGTACCTGGACAGCCAGGATCCCGATAAGGACATCTTCCTGTACATCAACAGCCCCGGCGGCGTGATCACCGCCGGCATGGCGATCTACGACACCATGCAGCACATCAACGCAGACGTGGCCACGATCTGCGTCGGCCAGGCGGCCTCGATGGGGGCGGTGCTCCTCGCCGCAGGGGCCAAGGGCAAGCGGCGCGCCCTGCCGAACTCCAGGGTCCTGATCCACCAGCCCCTGGGCGGCTTCCGGGGCCAGGCCAGCGACATCGAGATCCACGCGAAGGAGATCCTTCGCTGGAAGGCGGTGCTCAACAAGACCCTGTCCCAGCACACCGGTCAGCCGATCGAGCGGATCGAGACCGACACCGAGCGGGATCGGATCCTGGCGGCGCCGGAGGCGCAGGAGTACGGCCTGATCGATGAGGTCATCCGCCCGAGCGAGCGCGACAGCGAGGACGCTTGAGCCCTCAGACTAAAGTCCCGAGAGGCACCTGCCGATGGGGCGCTACCCCGTCGGCTGGACGGAGGAGTCAGTGAGGCGAAAGTCGACCAGCGGCAAGGATCTGTGCTGTAGCTTCTGTGGGAAGTCCCAGAAGGAGGTCCGCAAGCTCATCGCGGGGCCGTCCGTGTACATCTGCGATGAGTGCGTCGAGCTGTGCAACGACATCATCACCGAGGAGTACGAGCGGGAGGACTTCTACTCCACCCGTGGCCTGGTGCCCAAGCCCAAGGAGATCTTTGCGTTCCTCGACGAGTACGTCGTCGGGCAGCAGCGCGCCAAGCGGATCTTGTCGGTGGCGGTGCACAACCACTACAAGCGGATCGACAGCCGCGCAGGCATGGACGACGTCGAGCTCCAGAAGTCCAACGTGCTGCTGATCGGGCCCACCGGCACGGGCAAGACCCTGCTCGCCCAGACCCTGGCGAAGTTCCTCAACGTGCCCTTCACCATCGCCGACGCCACCAGCCTCACCGAGGCCGGCTATGTCGGGGAAGACGTAGAGAACATCATCCTGAGCCTGTTCCAGGCCGCCGAGTACAACGTCGAGCGGACCACCAAGGGCATCATCTACGTCGACGAGATCGACAAGATCAGCCGCAAGGGGGAGAACCCCTCCATCACCCGCGACGTGTCGGGGGAGGGGGTGCAGCAGGCCCTGCTGAAGATCATCGAGGGCACCGTCGCCAACGTCCCCCCCAAGGGTGGGCGCAAGCACCCCCAGCAAGACTTCCTGCAGATCGACACCACCAACATCCTGTTCGTCTGCGGGGGAGCGTTCGTCGGCCTCGACAAGATCGTGGAGGCCCGCCTCGGGCAGCAGCAGATGGGCTTTGGCGCCGATCCCGAGGGCAAGCGCCGCTGGACCAGCGACGAGCTGCTGGCTCAGGCCGAGGCCGAGGATCTGATGAAGTTCGGCCTGATCCCCGAGTTCATCGGACGAGTCCCGGTCACCGCCACCCTGGAGCAGCTCGATGAGGATGCGCTGGTGCAGATCCTCACCGAGCCCAAGAACGCGCTGACCAAGCAGTACCAGAAGCTGTTCGAGATGGACAGCGTCCAGCTCAAGTTCACCGAGGGCAGCCTGCGGCTGATCGCCCGCGAGGCGCTCAAGCGAAAGGCCGGCGCCCGGGGGCTGCGTGGCATCCTCGAGGAGATCATGCTCGACGCCATGTACGATCTCCCGAGCAAGTCCAACGTGCGCGAGTGCATCATCAGCGAGGACGTCGTCGAACGAAAGCGCCCACCCATCCTCGTCTACGAGAACGAGGCAGAGTGGGCGTGATCCCCCCCTGCCCCACCGCCCCAGGCTCCCCCCATGCCGTTGTTCCGTGATCCACGGCCCGAGACCGACACCTCCCACACCTGGCCCATGCTCCCCCTGAGAGAGGTCGTCGTCTTCCCCCACACCCCGATGTCGCTGATCATCGGGAGGCCCCGATCGCTGGCTGCGGTCGAGGCGGCGAACGCGAGCAGCAGCCGCGAGGTGTTCCTCGCGGCCCAGCGCGCAGGCGACAACGTCGATCCCGACACCGAAGACGTGTACGAGTTCGGCACGATCGCCACCATCGAGCAGGTCCTGAAGCTGCCCGACGGCAACACCAAGATCCTGGTGGAGGGGCGCACCCGGGCGCAGGTGCGTCGGTTCGTGGACAACGAGCAGATGTTCGAGGTCGAGCTGGAGCGCTTCGAGCCCACCGACGCGCCGGACGCAGACGTCCAGGCCCTGCTCCGCACGGTCAAGACCACGTTCGAGCGCTACGTCAAGCTCAACCGGGCCGTCCCTCCGGAGATGCTGCTCACGATCAACGCCATGGAAGACGCCGATCGCCTCGCGGACACCCTGGTCGCTCCGCTGCAGTTCAAGCTCGAGGAGCGCCAGGAGCTGCTGGAGATGGTGGACGTCGGGCAGCGCCTAGAGCGGATCTACAAGGCGCTGCTGACCGAGATCGAGTTCCTTCAGGTCGAGAAGAAGCTCAAGAGCCGGGTCAAGCGCGAGCGCGACAACTCCCAGCGGGAGTACTGGCTCAACGAGCAGATGAAGGCGATCCAGAAGGAGCTCGGCGACAAGGAGGGCCGCAGCGATCTCGAGGAGCTCGCCGCGGCCCTGGCGGCGAAGAACCTCCCCGGAGAGGTCCAGATCCGGGCAGAGAAGGAGCTGCGCAAGCTGTCGCAGATGAACACGATGAGCGCTGAGGCCACAGTCGTGCGCAACTACCTCGACTGGATCGTCGCCCTGCCCTGGACCGAGGCGAGCACCGAGGCGATCTCCCTGGCGGACGCCGCCGCGGTGCTCGACACCGATCACTTCGGCCTGCGTAAGATCAAGGAGCGTGTGCTCGAGTACCTCGCAGTCTCCACCCTGGTCGAGAAGATGCGGGGGCCGATCCTCTGCCTCGTCGGCCCCCCCGGGGTCGGCAAGACCAGCCTCGCCCGCTCCATCGCCAACGCGACCCGGCGCCCCTTCGTGAAGATCAGCCTCGGCGGTGTACGCGACGAGGCCGAGATCCGGGGCCACCGTCGCACCTACATCGGGGCGATGCCGGGCAAGCTGCTGCACGCGATGAAGCGCGCTCAGAGCGTCGATCCAGTGCTGTTGCTCGACGAGGTCGACAAGATGAGCGCCGACTTCCGCGGCGACCCCTCTGCGGCCCTGCTCGAGGTGCTCGATCCTGAGCAGAACTACCAGTTCAACGATCACTACCTCGATCTCGACTACGATCTCTCGAAGGTCACCTTCGTCTGCACCGCCAACTCCCTGCAGGGGATCCCCTTGCCGCTGCAGGACAGGCTCGAGATCATCGAGCTGTCCGGGTACACCGAGCGGGAGAAGATCGCGATCGCCCGCAGGTACCTGCTGCCCCGGCAGCTCGAGCTCAACGGGCTGATCGAGGACAACCTCGAGCTGTCGAACCAGGCGCTGCTCGAGACCATCCGCCACTACACCAAGGAGTCCGGCGTCCGAAACCTGGAGCGACAGATCGCCCGGATCTGCCGCAAGGTGGCGCGGCGTGTGGTCACCCACGGCCCCCAGACGCGGATCAAGGTGGTCACCGCCAACCTGAACAAGCTGCTGGGTCCCCCTCGGTTCCTGGTGGGGCAGCGGGAGAAGGAAGATCAGATCGGCCAGGTCAAGGGCCTGGCGGTGTCCCCCTGGGGCGGGGAGCTGCTGAACATCGAGGTGGCCACCATGCCCGGCAAGGGCCAGCTCCTGCTGACCGGTCGGCTGGGGGACTGGCTCAAGGAGTCGGGCAACGCGGCGTTCACCTATGTGCGCTCCCGTGCCGTGGCCCTAGGGCTGGAGCTCGACTTCCACGAGAACACCGATCTGCACATCCACTACCCGGGCAACGCGCTCCGGACCGATGGCCCCTCCGCCGGCATCGCGATGGCCACCGCCATGGTCAGCGCCCTGACCGGGATCCCGGTCAGGGCCGACACCGCTATGACCGGTGAGATCACCCTGCGGGGGCGGGTGCTGCCCATCGGGGGCCTCAAGGAGAAGGTGCTCGCAGCACACCGGGGCGGGATCACCCGGGTGATCGTGCCCGCTGAGAACCGCAAAGATCTCGAGGAGATCCCGGCGAACGTCACCGCCCAGGTCGAGATCATCCCCGTGTCCCACATGGATCGGGTGCTCAAGGAGGCTCTGCCTGTCTCTGAGATCGACGAGCTGTTCGGCAGCGGGCGTCCGAGCCGGGCCCCGGAGCACCCTGACACCCCCTGACACCCCGCGCCGCTACCCCTCGGGCTCGATCTGCTGGCCATCTCCGAGATCTTCGACCGGCTCCCCCTCGGGGGGCTCCTCTCGCTCGGGGGGCGCGGCCTGAGGATCCCCCTGCTCGTGGGCCACCATCATGTACTTGAGCACCCTGCGGGCGTCGTTGCGATCGAAGGAGGCCTCGAACCCGGGCATCGCACCGGCCCCGAACATCACGACGTCGATCCGGGCGTTGTCGGCCTTCACCGTGTGGGAGAGATCGGGCACGGGGTGCACCAGGGCCGCGGTGGCGGGGCCGTCGCCGCGGGCCTGGGAGCCATGGCACGAGGTGCAGTGCCGTCTGTAGAGGGTCTCGCCCCGCTCGAGATCCGAGGGTCGCTTGCTCGAGACATCGCTCGCGCCCACGATCCCGGCCCACCACAGCAACCCCAACACCATGCCCACTCCTCGCCCTGTTGGGTGTTGTACCCTGACACGACCGCGTCTGCTCGGGGGTTGT
>DRPG01000371.1 GCA_011376105.1 Deltaproteobacteria bacterium | reverse complement strand
TCGGGGGAGGAGAACACGACCACGGGCACCCGACGATCGTGGCGGTGCATCCAGTCGAGCAGCCGCTGAGCGTTGGACAGCCCGTCGGGCCTCCAGCCCCAGTGGGTGATCACCAGATCCCAGGGGCGCTGCTGCAGCGCATCGAGCGCCTCCTGTAGATCAGCGACCTCCTCCAGCGCGTCGTCGCCCAGCAGCCGTCGCGCCAGCGCGTTGTTCGTCGGGTGGGGATCGAGCCACAGGACCCGGGCTCCGGCCAGGCGGCGGCCCAGGCGACGGACGGGGTTGGTCGCGTCCGCGAGGCGCTGGAGCAGGACGTCAAACCCCCGGTGATCGGGGGTCGGGGGGTACCACAGCACCCCCATGCCCTCGTGGCGACGCAGGTAGAGCGCTTCAGCCCAGGTGACGTCGGTCAGCACCGCATAGGCCAGGGGGGGATCCGAGACCTCTGGATCGACGAGCTGCATCAGCTCCGCCCGCAGCAGATCGAGGTAGGCGTCCCGGAAGGAGAACCCGAGGAACAAGACTGTGCGGGTGGCGAACAGCGCCTTGAGGAAGGTCAGGTAGGCCGGGTTCGCAAACAGCAGCTCCCGGTAGTCACGGCGGGCGAACACCAGCCGATCTGAGCTCACCGCCCCGTGCAGCTGGACCCCCCCCGGCCCCCGCCGCAGCGTTGCGTCTCCCGGCCAGTAGCAGGGATCCCACGGCCCCCCCCAGCCCTCCCGCAGCAGCTGGCGGTAGGTGCGGGGGCCGGGGGGATCCCCGGGCAGCAGGGGATCGAAGTTGGTGGTGAGCACCGCCCGGAACGGTGTCGCCAGCAGATCCCGGCGCCGCTGGAGGAAGACCGGCGTCAGGCCCTCATGGGGCTGCAGCCCCCGGGCTACGGCGCGGTGAAAGGCCTCGCGGCCCAGCCGATCCTGCAGCAGCTGGGCGGCGGCCTCCAGCGCCCGGTGCCCGGGATCGGGCCTCAGCAGGAGCTGATCGACAGCTTGTCTCACCTCGTCGTTGGCGGGGACCTCATCGGCGACGTCCTGGATCAGCGCGTGCCAGCCGGGCAGCCGGGCGGCCGCCGAGAAGCCGGCCCCGACGAAGGCCACACAGCTGCCGTCCCAGATCGTCTCGCACAGGGCCGAGAGGTGGGCCTCGGTGATCTGGAGCAGTCGCTTCGTCGTGTCCATCGGGCACCTCCGCCCTGCATTCCCTGGGATACCTGCCCCGTCCTCGTCCCGCTGCTCGCCAAGCGCGACGCTCAGTCCGGACGCGCGACAGGCCCTTAGCCCCCGAAGACCACCGCCCAGACGTAGCCCTCCGTCCAGGGATCCTCGGTCAGCGCGACGCCCGCGTCCACCGCCTGGGGATCGAGCAGGGCGCGGCAGTGGGGCGGAGAGTGCAGCCACCAGCGGATCGCAGCCCGGGGGGTGTGCTGGCCCCAGGCGAGGATCTCCCCGGTGATCAGGCCTGGATAGCCCGCGGCCTCGGCGCGCTCGGACGGCGTGGCTCCAGCGGGGTTACCCGGGGTGACGTGGGCCCAATCGTCCGCGGATCGCATCCAGTCGACCTGCGCCTGAGCTGCGTCGTCGAGGTCTGGTGCCCAGCTCAGCTCGGGGGCGGGCCCACGGCAGGGCCCGCCGAGGGCCCTCGCTTCCTCCAGGAGCTCGAACAGCTCGTCGAGCAGCTGCTCTGGATCGGAGGGCTGGGGCTCGGGTGGCTCGAGCCGGGGCAGCGGGGGCTGTCGGAGCGGACCGACGGAGGGCAGCTCCGCCACCGCCAGGGTCGGGGCAGCCTCGGGCGCCCACACCACCCGCCGGGTGGTGGCGCTCGGCGTCGCCCACAGGGCCTGGAGCAGCGCGGCGAGGCCGCAGGCACCGGCGGCCAGCAAGACCGTGCCCAGGGCGGTCCTGGCCCTGCGGTGCCACACCTGGTGTCGGATCAGGGGATCGGAGTGCATGGAGCCTCGTAATGCAAGGACCGTGCCCACAGGGGGAGCAGGGGACTCCACGAGGACGACGACGATCTGTCCATCGGCTGGATCTCCGGAGGCTGGGTTCCGTCTGGGTGTCACACGGGCGGGACCCGGCGCATCACGGCGTCTCAGCGCTCCTGAGCTGCTGGTTCAGGCGCTCGGCCAGGGCATCCACCGTGGCGACTGGATCGCCCCCGCCCTGGAGCGCAGCGTGGACCAGGCCAAAGCCATACTCGGTGCGGGCGACGTCCACCGCCGGCCACCGGGCGCGGAGGGTGGGCTCGATCGCCTCCTCGAACAAATCGTGGCTCCGGACCCAGGCCTCCTCAGCGTCCCGATCCCCGAGGGCTGCGCGCTCGACCGCCTCGTCCAGCGAGGTCAAGACCTCGATCACCGCACGATCGACGTCGGGGGGAGGGGGATCGGGGGCGCGGTGGGTGCAGGACAGCAGCCCCCACACCAGCGACCGGATCACTCGAGGCCCCCGAAGGAGGCCTCGAACAACGCCTCGATGGCCCCGCGCCCGGCGTCGTTGATCTGGCGGGTGCCGGTGCCGCACAGGTGCGGGGAGGTGATCCGAGGGCTGCCGGGCACCCAGCCGCCGCCGCGCCACTGGTGCCAGCGACCCCGGACCTGATCGAAGACCCACAGCTCGCGGCTCCACATCCGGGCGAGCTCCACCGACCAGCCGGTGCCACCCCGCACGGTGCCGTCGTCGAGGATGGTGCCGATCACGAAGATCTGCTGTGAGCGGCTCACCATATGCCACAGGGTCTGCAGCACACAGCGGATCAGCCCGCCGCGATCGTTGTAGCTGCGGTTGAGGCGCTTGCTGACATAGGAGAGGCTGACATCCCCCATGGCCAGCTCCCGGGGGGACAGCTCGTGGCGCCCCTCGGTGCGCTCCTGGAGGTGGCCCTCGAAGGTGAACGCGACCTCGCGGACGCCCCAGCGGGCGGCGATCTCGCCGAAGGTAGCCTCAGAGCCCGCTGCGCCACCGGAGTACAGGGTGCAGCGCCGCGGGGGGATCTGCTCGGGGGGCTGGCCCGGGGCCACCTCCTCGGCGTCGAGGGACAGCAGGGTCGAGGCCTCGAGGACCATCGGCAGATCCTCCCCCGGGCCCGGGCCCGGGCCCGGGCCCGGGCCATGGACCCGCTGCAGCCGCACCCGCGCTCCGTCGGGCACCAGGCGGACCACCAGGGAGGCCTGCTCGAAGCAGGGCGCGGGCAGCGGTGCCTCGGAGTGCACGCTCACCCAGCAGCGCAGCTGGAGCTCCGCCGCCAGCGCCGCCAGCGCCGCGGTGCGCTGCTGCAGCTGCTCGCCGTGCTCTAGGCCCCCGACGAGCAGCACGGTGGGCTCGAACCCCGACGCCTCCCGGACCACCTGTAGATCCCGCCGCAGGGTCTCGATCGTGAACGGTCGAGCGCAGAAGGAGTGCAGCACCCGCCCACGCTCCATCACCAGGGCTGGGTTGTCGACCCGATCCTCGAGCTGTGGGCCGAGCAACCGGATCAGCTCGTCGTAGTGGGCCCGGGTGTGATCCACCGACTCGTTGAGGGCCACGTGGAGCACCCGCCCTCCGAGGAGCACCTCGTTGAGGGCCACGTGGACGAGCAGGGTGGTCGTGCCCAGGCCGGAGCGGCCCAGGATCAGGGACAGATCCCCGCCTTTGGAGGATCCGGCCAGCCCCTCCAGGGGGCTCCCGGCGTATACCACATCCATGCTGTCGTCCTATCCGGTGGGAGGATCTGGGACACCCCGGGACGCCCGGGTCCGCGACCCCGGAGCGCCCGGAGCGCCCGGCCGGACAGATCGCCGCGTGCCGATCTACTTGCGCTTCTCCTCGAGCTCCTTCTGGTGGGCCTCGATCAGCTCTTGGGAGACGCTCTCGGGGACCCTCCCGTACTTCTCGAACTCCATGGTGTACTCCGCCTTGCCCTGGGTGGCGGAGCGCAGCGCGGTGGAGTAGCCGAACATCTCGGCCAGCGGCACCTCGGCGTCGACCTGGGTGAAGGCGTCTTCATCGGTGGAGCCGATGATCACGCCCCGGCGCCCCATGATGGTGGAGACGATGGGACCGTGGAACTCAGCGGGGCCCTCGACGGAGACCTTCATGATCGGCTCGAGGATCACGGGGCCGGCGCGGCGGTAGACCTCGCGGAACGCGCCTCTGGCGGCCTGCTGGAACGCCATGTCGCTCGAGTCGACGGCGTGGGATTTCCCGTCGTTGATCGTCATCTTCACCCCGGTGACCGGCGCGCCGATGAGCTGACCCTTGTCCATCATCTGCTGGAAGCCCTTGTCACAGCTGGGGATGAACTCACGCGGGATCGCGCCGCCGACGATCTGATCGACGAACTCGTAGTGGCCTTCCTCCAGGGGCTCCATCGTGCCCCCGATCCGACCGAACTGGCCCGAGCCACCTGTCTGCTTCTTGTGGGTGTAGTCGAAGTCCGCGGCCTGGGTGATGGTCTCGCGGTAGGCCACCCGCGGGGGCGAGGACTCGACGGGCACCTTGTACTCGCGGCGCATCCGCTCGAGGTACACGTCGAGGTGGAGCTCCCCCATCCCGCTGATGACGGTCTCGTTGGTCTCGGGATCGGTCCGGACCCGGAAGGTTGGATCTTCCTTGGAGAAGCGAGCCAGCGCCTTCGACAGGTTCTGGGTGTGCTTCGCCTCCGTGGTGGTGATCGCGATGTCGATCACCGCGTCGGGCACGTGGATGTTGGTCATCGAGACCTGCACGCTGCCGTCGGTGAAGGTGTCACCGGAG
This sequence comes from Deltaproteobacteria bacterium, assembly GCA_011376105.1. GTDB lineage: Bacteria > Myxococcota_A > UBA796 > UBA796 > DRPG01. Next base: position 11,313 of record DRPG01000371.1, on the reverse strand, counting down.
TGGCAGTCGACCCCGAACAGGGCGACGATGTCGCCTGCACCGGACTCGTCGATGTCCTCCATCTCGTTGCTGTGCATCCGCACCAGGCGGCCGACCTTCACCTTCTGGTTGCCGCGCATGTTGTAGATGAACTCGCCCTTGCGCAGGGTGCCCTGGTACACGCGGATGTAGGTGAGCTGCCCGTAGCGGCCCTCCTCGAGTTTGAACGCGAGCCCGATGAAGGGCTTGCTGGGATCGGGTTCGACCACGATCTGCTCGGGGTTCTCCTCGTCGGTGGTGAGATCGTAGCCGAGGTTCTCGACCTCATCGGGCGCGGGGAGGTAGGCGTTGACGCCATCGAGCAGCCGCTGGACGCCCTTGTTCTTGTAGGCGGAGCCACAGAACACCGCGACGAACTCGTTGGCGATGGTGGCCTTGCGGATCGCGGCATGGATCTGCTCGGGGGTGGCCTTGTCCTCGAGGGCCGCCTCCATCAAGGCCTCGTCAAACATCGACACCGCGTCGATCAGCTCTTCGCGGTAGGCGTTCACGTCGTCGACCATCTCAGCGGGGATCTCCGCCTCGCGGACGACCTCGCCGTTGTCACCGTCGAAGTAGTAGGCCTTGCGATCGACCAGATCCACCACGCCCGAGAGCTGATCCTCGAGGCCGATGGGCAGCTGCACCATGTGAGCGTTGAGGCGGAGCTTCTCGCGGAGCTGATCGCGCACCCGGACCGGGTTTGCACCCTGTCGGTCGAGCTTGTTGACGAACGCGACGCGGGGGACGCCATAGCGCCGCATCTGGCGATCGACGGTGATCGACTGGGACTGGACCCCCGCCACACCACACAGCACCAGGATCGCACCATCGAGCACCCGCAGGGCGCGCTCGACCTCGATGGTGAAGTCGACGTGTCCGGGGGTGTCGATGATGTTGACGTGGAAGCCCTTCCACTCGGTGTGGGTCGCGGCGGACTGGATGGTGATCCCGCGCTCGCGCTCGAGCTCCATCGAGTCCATCTTCGCCCCGACCCCGTCTTTCCCGCGCACCTCGTGGATCGCATGGATCCGGTCAGTGTAGAACAAGATGCGCTCGGTGAGGGTGGTCTTGCCGGAGTCGATGTGGGCGCTGATGCCGATGTTCCGGACTTTCGCCAGTTCGCTGATCATGGCAGGGTCCATGCTTGGGTAGTGGAGGCGGATGCCTCCCGGTGGTCGCTGGCCTTAGCGGGGCGGGGCTCGGGGGGCAAGTCGGTTAGGTGTGCCGCTGGTCACTCTTGGGAGGCCCTGATGAAGCGGATTCTGGTATGGCTCGCCGGAGGCGCCGTGGTCGCCTTCACCCTTGGCTGCGCAGACCTCGAGGGGATGTTCGGCGATGGGGTGGTCGAAGACGGAGAAGAGGGGGAGGACGGCGACGAGGGTGAGGACGAAGGCGAGGGCGACGAGGGCGACGAGGACGACGAGGGCGACGACGAGGGCGACGAGGACGACGAGGACGACGCCGAGGAAGACGACGGCGACAGGGATCCGGTCCGCCGCCCACGCCCCCGGCATGATCCCGGCAAGGTCCGTCAAAACCCCGACACGAAGGACAAGCGGCGGCCCCGGTAGCCTGCGGTAGCCTGGACCCTGCACGAGCCCTGTACAGGACGACGTCGCCTCGACCGCCGCGGCGCCTGGGGCCGCCCGGTGGCGATCGCAGATCCGCTGCAGGGGCTCGTGGATCGGATCGCTGTGTCGGGGGGGCTCAGCGAGCTCTAGGCGCCCTGGCCAGGGCCGTGATCCAGGTTGACAGCCGGCCCCACTCCCCGTCCGAGCCCTGAGGATCGAACTCGGCTTGGATCCTGAACTCCCGGCTGTCGACCTGGATCCGGACCACGTGGGCCCACAGGCGCATGCCCTCGATCGCCGAGTCCCGGGCCGACTCACTGTACGAGATGATGATCCGCAGGGGATCACCCCAGTGCAGCATCGGCCGGGCGGTGGGGGGGGCCACGATGCGCACGCCGGTGTCGGAGACGTCCGCGATCAGGCCCGCGGTGGGCACGGCAGCGAGGGGGTGGGCGAAGAAGACGGGCACCAGGGGATCGGGGGAGTAGCGGACCGCGGCACGGCGCTCCGGTGGCGCGGGCGGTGGCGTCGTGGGGTAGTCCCTGGCCAGCTGGGTCGCGCTCGCGTTCGTCATCGCCGTCTTCCCCTCTTCCCCTCTTCGGGTCGAACATCGGCGGCGGCGGACAGCGCTTGAGCCCGATCTCCAGAGGCGGGCTCCGGGATCCAGAGGCGGGCTCCGGGGTCCAGAGGTGGGCGGGTCTAGAGCCTGGCTAGCTCCGCCCGGGAGGCTCCGCCGGGGCGGTCTCGAGGCCCAGCTGCAGCAGCAGCGTCTGGGTGATCCAGTCGACGAGCTGTTCGTCGATCTCCCCGGGCTTGAGCCGGGCCATCTGCGCGAGCTGGACCGGATCCTCGAGGCTGAGCCGGACCACCAGGTGCATCGTCGAGAGGATCAGCAGGCGCCGCTGGGTCTGGGACCACCCGGGGCGGAAGGCTCCGATCAGGGCCTCGGCAGCGCTCAGCGCGGGCTGGGACCACCGATCCAGGATCACCTGGGGGAGGCTGCCGGTGTCGAGGACGTGGCGCACCAGGACCCGCACATGATCTTGGTGTGCCCGGACGAACGACCACCCCAGGGCCACCCATCCCCGGATCGTCTCAGCGGGGGCAGGGTCCGCGGACGGTGGGCTCGGGAGGTTTCGCTGCAGCTCCTCGTGCAGGTGCTGCACCACGGTGAGGTACAGCCCCTCCTTGTCGGTGAAGTGGTAGGCGAGGGTGGCGACGTTGACCCCGGCGGCGCCGGCGATGGCCCGCACCGACGTGCCGGCGTAGCCGTGCTGGGCAAACAGCGGCAGGGCCGCCTCGAGGATCCGATCGCGGGTGGATCTCGATCGTGTCCCCTCGGGTCGGCCCCGTGCCATGCTACCTCCTGTGCTGGCCCTGTTTGGCCGACCCCGACAGCCCCTGCAACCCGATCCCCCGGGCCGTCCGGTTAAGTCCATCGGCGGAGGCCCGATGCCCCATTCCCTTGTCCTGATGTCAGGAGGGCTCGCCGAGCGCTCCCTCGCGGGGCGTACCCTGGGCGCGCACTGGTCCGCGGTGGTCGCCGAGGCTGCGCTCCCCGCGGTGACCCCCGCGGCACGATCCGGCCCCCTGATCGTGATCGATGGTCGCTATGCGGCCCTGGCGCCGGCCCGGCTGCGGGCCCTGGCCGCCACCCTCGGCGAGGCACCCGGGCCCGGGGGGGCCCTGTCCACCCCCGACGGGGCGCTGGTCGCGGTCGCCCTGCGCGACGCGGATCCCGGGGCGGGCCGGGCCCTGCTCTCCCACCCCGGCGGGGGCACGGTCCGGCTGGAGGCTGACGAGTCCTGGTCGGTGCAGGACGAGTGGGGGCGTGCCCAGGCCGAGGGGGCGGTGGTGCAGCGGGTGCTGCGGCGCCTGGCCTCCGTCGGGGTGATCCTCGTCGATCCCCAGCGGATCTGGGTCGAGCCCTCGGTCCGGATCGCGCCGGGCGCGACCCTGTGGGGGGGGTCGGTGCTGCTGGGTCGGACCCGGGTCGGGCGCGGTGCGACGATCCATACGGGGGCCTGGCTGCGAGACACCGAGGTGGGGCCACAGACCGTGGTGAAGCCCCACACCGTGTGTGACGGCGCGTCCATCGGGCCGGCGTGTGCCGTGGGCCCCTCGGCCCACCTGCGCCCTGGATCACAGCTGGAGCGGGACGTGAAGGTCGGAAACTTCGTCGAGGTCAAGGCGTCCGTGCTGCGCCGCGGGGTGCGCGCCAGCCACCTGACCTACCTCGGCGACGCAGAGATCGGGGAGGGGGCCAACGTTGGAGCTGGCACCATCACCTGCAACTACGACGGCTTCGGCAAGCACCGCACCGAGATCGGAGCGGGGGCCTTCGTCGGCTCGAACACCGCGCTGGTGGCGCCGGTCCGGATCGGGGCCGGGGCCATCGTCGGGGCCGGCAGCACCATCACCCGCTCCGTGCCGGACGAGGCGCTGGTGGTGGAGCGCGCCGAGGAGCGGGTGTTCGAGGGCCGCGCGCCACGGCTGCGCGAGCGCAGCCGGCGCCGGGCTGGAGCGCGCACCGATGGCTGAGCCCGAGCACCTCGTCCGCCTCAACCCCGAGCAGCACCGGGCGGTCACCACCACCGAGGGGCCCCTGCTGGTCCTCGCCGGGGCGGGCTCCGGCAAGACCCGCGTGCTGACCCGCCGGATCGCTCACCTGCTGCACACCGGCGTCAGCCCCCAGAACGTCATCGCCGTCACCTTCACCAACAAGGCCGCCGCCGAGATGCGGGAGCGGGTGGAGGAGCTGATCGGAGAGGCTGGCGAGCGGGTGTGGGTGAGCACGTTCCACTCCTCCTGTGCCCGGATCCTCCGCAGCGACATCGAAGCCCTGGGCTGGACCAAGCGCTTCGCGATCTACGACGACGACGACCAGCTGCGTCTGATCAAGGGGATCATCGCCACCTTGGGCTACGACACGAACCAGGTGTCCCCCCGACAGGTCATGTCGCAGATCGACGCGTACAAGAACCGGATGCGCACGCCGGAGCAGATCCTGGAGGAGCGCCGCTCCCACATCGGAGATCCGGTGCTGCTGGTGTGGCGCGAGTACGAGGAGGCGCTGAAGGCCGCCGACGCGGTCGACTTCAATGATCTCGTCGGCAAGACCGTCCAGCTGTTCACCGAGCACCCCGACGTCCTCGAGCGGTGGCGGGAGCGCTTTCAGTACGTCCTGGTCGACGAGTACCAGGACACCAACCGGGGCCAGTACCTGCTGCTGCGCCTGCTGGCGGATGAGCACCGCAACCTGGCGGTGGTCGGCGACGACGATCAGTCGATCTATGGGTTCCGCGGTGCGGACGTGTCGAACATCCTGAACTTCCAGGTCGACTATCCAGAGGCGATCGTCGTCCGGCTGGAGCAGAACTACCGCTCCACCAAGCGGATCCTGACCCTGGCCAACGCGGTGGTGGCCCACAACCCCGATCGCCTCGAGAAGCGCCTGTGGACCGAGTCCGGCGAGGGCTCGAAGATCCAGATCATCGTGCGGCGCACGGTGGCCGACGAGGCGAAGAAGGTCGCCGAGGCGCTGCTCAAGCTCCGTCGCCGGGGACACGAGTGGAAGGACATGGCGATCATCTACCGCACCCGCGCGATCGCCAGGCACTTCGAGGCCGCCCTGCGCTTCGACCGCATCCCCCACCGGGTGGTGGGAGGGCGCAAGCTCTACGAGCGCCGGGAGATCCGGGACCTGCTCGCCTACCTGCGGGTGCTGGTGAACCCAGCCGACGACGCAGCCGCGCTGAGGGTCATCAACGTGCCCCCCCGCGGGGTGGGGGCCAAGACCCTGTCCAAGCTGCGGGAGGAGGCCGCGCGGCGGGGGCAGCCGCTGATCATCACCGGCCGCGCCACCGGCGGCGGGGGCAGCGGGGTCGGCGAGAAGGGCATCGTCGCCTTTGTCCGCCTGGTCGACGAGCTCACCGCCCTGGCCCGGGACGTCACGCTGCCCGAGCTGGTCCACGAGACCATCGAGCGCTCAGGCTACAAGGCGATGCTCGAGTCCGATCGCAACGAAGACGATCAGATCGTCAAGGACTCCCGCGAGCGCCTGGTGAACCTCGACACCCTGATCCAGGACGCGGCCGACTTCCGCCCGCCCCCGGGCACCCTGGGCCCGCTGGACGAGCTCACCGCCTGGCTCGATCGGATCGCCCTGACCGCGGACGCCGACGACGTGCCCGAGGGAGGCGAGGTCACCCTGATGACCGTGCACTCGAGCAAGGGGCTGGAGTTCCCGATCGTGTTCGTCGTGCAGATGAACGAGGGGGTCTTTCCCCACGAGCGCTCGATCGAGACCGGGCTCGAGGAGGAGCGCAGGCTGGCCTATGTCGCGTTCACCCGCGCCATGCTGCGGCTGGTGGTCACCCGCAGCCTCCACGCGGCCCAGCACGGTGGCAAGGCCGGGGCCCTGACCCGCCCGAGCCGCTTCCTCTTCGGGATCCCGCTGGAGGTCATGGACGGGGATCTGCCCGAGGGCACCCCCGCCACCGGCGGGCGCGGGGAGCGGCTGAGCGACGCGCGGGGGATCACATCGAGGCTCGGCGTGTTCCTCTCGAACCGAGGGGGCGAGGTCGAGCAACACACCCTGGTCGAGATCGAGGGCGCTGAGCAGCTCGAGATCGGGGTCCGGGTCCATCACCCCCGGTTCGGCATCGGCGAGATCAAGCAGGTCCACAACACCGCGATCTACGTGGACTTCGATGGACGACAGAGGCGGATCACGGCACCTGCTCCGGGCCTGCGGATCGTTGCAGACTGATCTTGTGGTGTCTGTCGCTCGACGCTCCAGCACGACGCGACCGACGGCTATGCTAGCGTTCTCCTACGGATCCCCCTCACATGATCGTTACCTGTCCCGCGTGTAGCCAGCAGTACAAGCTTAGAGAGTCGAAGATCCAGGGGCGTGGCGCCAAGGTCACCTGTCCCCGGTGCGGACACCGCTTCGTGATCTACCGGACCGAGTCCGATCGCGCTGCGAGCAAGCAGATCCCATCGGCCCCGACCGAGGTCGGCCTCGACGCTCCGAAGGGGCACGCCCCACAGGAGGGGCGGAGCCTGTTCGAGCGAGACAGCTCGGGGTTGGGGAGCCGCACCTGGGCCACGCCCCCGTCGGGCGCCTCCGCCGATCCTGATCAGGCCACATCAGAGCGCCTGGGGGGGGCCCAGGCGAGCCCCCGGGCCCCCTCGAGCGCGCCCGGGGGCCCGGGTGGATCGGGCTCGGGGGGGCCGGAGGTGCTCATGGGCTCCACCAGCGCGCCGGACAGCCAGCGGTTTGGCCGGACGCCCCGAAACGTTGAGGCCCTCGACTTCAGCACGATCGGGATCACCTGGCGCGTCCGGAAGGGCCTGGGGGCGCTCGGCTACAGCCTCCACGATCTCGCGACGCTTCGGGATCACCTGGCTGATGGCCGGATCTCGCGGTGGGATCAGCTAAGCTTCGACGGCAGGGAGTGGGTCGAGGTGGGCTCGATCCCCAATCTCGAGGCCTTCTTCTGGAGCGTGTGGCAGCGCGCCCGACGGGGGGAGGTGGTGAGCAAGGCCCTCCCCACCTCGATCTTCGAGGGAGACGACGAAGAGGACGAGGAGGATCCAGCGGACGCACCCACGACCATCGTCGGCAGGGGATCCACCCTCGCGGGGGAGATCCGTCAGGCCGTCGCTGAGGCGGTCTCGGGCGGGGAGCTGAGCGCGCCCCTCGACCGGGGCGGTCTCGGGCGCTCGCTGCTGGGCTCGGACACCTTCGACGAGCTCTCCCACGGTCACCCCCCCAGCGGCCCGCTGGGGAACGAGCCCGCCGGAGACAACCTGGACGACGGGGAGGCCTCGACAACCCCGGCCCCTGGCTGGCTCTCCTCCGAGACCGGCCCCCGAGCGCTCCCGGAGCCAAGCCCCCCCGAGGTGTCGTTCTCCGGCGCCACGGTGCGTCCAGCGGACGAGTCCCCAGAACAAACAGCCCCCAGCCTCTGGCGTCTCTCGCCCACCCGGCCCGAGCTGGAGCAGACCGAGTCGTACCCTGACGCCGCGGAGCCGTTCGACTTCGACATGTTCGGAGACGAGCTGGAGGATGATCTCACCGCCGAGACCGAGGCGAGCTCCGACGATCTGGAGGAGGCCCTCCGCGGCGATCTGTTCTCGCCGGACAAGCTCTCCCTCGATCCACCCAACCAGCCAGCTCCCACCTTGATCCAGGACGACGGCCCCGGCTGGGGAGACGCCGCTGGAGAGCCTCAGCGGGCCGCCTGGCCCGATGGGCTCGTCAGCCTCGCGGCGCCCCCCGAACCCCTCGATGAGGATCCGGGGAGACCAAAAGAAGAGGAGGAAGATCCCGATGAAGAGTCAGTGCACGATCGGGAGACGGTCCACCTGGAGCATCCGCTGGGGGCTCAGGGGCTGGAGCCCCGGTCGCCCCAGCCGCCCGAGCGCAGGCAGCCCCGGCGCACCCTGCTCACGCGCTCCACCCTCCACCAGCCCGAGGAGCCCGAGGTCGAGGTGTCTGGGTCTTCGACCCTGATCCCAGCTGCCCGCCCGCGGACCCTCCAGCCCGAAGACGAGCCCTGGGGCTACACCCCGGAGCCTTCCTCCGCCCGTGGAGAGCGCCAGGCCACCCCCCCCACGGTCTCCCGGGCTGAGCCCCCTGAGCTCGCAGCGCTGGGGCCGGAGCCCACCGCCGAGCCTGCACCGCCCGTGCCCCGATCGCCCTCGCTGTCCGCGGGACCTCCGGGGGGGGCGCCCCCGTCGTCGCTGATCCCCCCCCGACGCCCGCCGCAGCGCCTGTGGAGCCCCCCTCGGCGAGCTCCCTCGCTGAGACGCCATGGGACGCAGAGCGCTGGCAGCCCACATCACAGCCGGCTCCCTCAGGCTTCTCCCACACCAGCGGCCAGACGATGTCGATCCCCCCCGCGATGGCGGGTCAGCTGCCCAGCCCCGTCCCCCGGGATCGTCGCGCGGTGGCTCCGATCGGCGCTGATCACCACGTCCCCAAGCCCACTCCCCTGCTCGGGCAGCCCCAGCCCCTCCCCTCCGAGCCATTTCCCTGGCTGTTCATGGGGTTTGTTGCGATCGGGGGCATGATGTTCGGTATGATCACGGTGATGGTGATCGCGCTGGTGGTCCTGCCCCTGATCCCCACAGAGCCCAGCCCCCAGGAGGTGCCGGTCGGGATCCCCTCGGATCCCCTCACAGGAGCCAGTGCGGTCGGGGCAGGGGCCGGGGCAGGATCGGAGGACCCCAAGGACCCCGATGACCCCAAGGACCCCAAGGACCCCAAGGACCCCGATGACCCCAAGGACCCCGAGCCCCGGCCCACCGAGGCCCTCTCTGCGCCCAGGCCGCCGACTCCAGCGCCGGCGGCCCCCGGGTCTGTGAAACCCCTCAACGAGCCCGAGCCGACTCCGATGGGGGATCCTGCACCTGAGACACCACCCTCTCCCCTGCCCGAGCTGCTGGAGCGAGTGCCGCTTGAACCCGTCCCCCCCGACGTCCCGGATCCTGCTCCGGAGCAGCCTCCAGAGGCGATCCCGGAGGGGGCTGATCTGGAGCAGTGAGTGAAGATCCAGTGCGAGAACTGCAGCACTCAGCACGAGCTGGTCCCCCCGCCATGGGTGGTCTCTTCCCACCGTGCCTTCCGCTTCCGGTGCTCGGCGTGTGGTCACTCACAGAGCGTTCGCCCTGATCTCGTCGAGACCCGGGGCCTGGGTCAGGATCCACAGCGTCCCCCCGATGACCTCTCCGGCGTGGTCTCTAGCTATGATCAGGGCGATCCCGACGCTGAGCCCACCATGCCGATGGACTCGTTCGACGAGGCTGCCTTCGAGGGTCTCAGCGTTGACGAGCTTCCCTCGGAACGAGCTGGTGTAGCCAGAAACCACGCAGACGAAGAGGCTGAGCCGTCCGGAGGGGCTGAGTTGTCCGGAGGGGCTGAGTTGTCCGGAGGGGCTGAGTTGTCCGGAGGGGCTGAGTTGTCCGGAGGGGCTGAGCTGTCCGCGGCGTCCCGAGACACGGCGGTGTTCCTGAAGCAGAGCGGCCAGATCTACATGGTCCGGGACTGGGACACCCTCAAGCGGTGGATCACCGAGCGCAGGGTCGATCAGAGCGATCTGGTGTCGGAGGGTGGGGTGCGCTGGGAGCCCGTCGGGGGCAGGGCTGAGCTGTCCGAGCTGTTCCCGAACCCGGTGGCGCATCCAAGGGTGTCTCCAGCGACGCTGCCCTTCGATCGCGATCGCCCCTTCGGGGGGGGCGAGGCCTCCTGGCACGACGACGACACCGAGGGGATCCCCACCGGTCTGCCCCCCCTGCCCACCGAGACCTCCACGGTCGGGGCCGCCGGAAGCCTCGACGATCCCCTCGACGAGGTCCCCCTCGCGACCTTCCCCGGCGCCCTCGAGCCCGATCTGGAGGAGACCGTCGAGTTCAGCTCGATCCACGATCCCCTCGCGCCGGGGGTGTTCGCCGAGCTGGATCCCGAAGAGATCCAGCCCCTTGAGCCGGACCCTGAGGAGATGCCGCTGACGGCGGAGGTCGAGCTCACCCTCGAGGATCCCCAGAGCGAGATCGAAGATCCCCAGAGCGAGACCCTGGTCGGGGATCAGTGGGAGGATCTGCTCTCGACAGGTCCCGTGGTGGCCCCCGATGTGCCCCGGGCCGGGGCGAGCACACCTCCGCCTCGAGCGGAGCAGGTAGACCGCCGCCCAGCCACGGACGAGTTGGAGGAGCTGGAGGAGCTGGAGGAGCTGTCGGAGGATGGCGGGCTGTCCCTACCCGAGGAGGCCGTCTACTTCCCCATCGACGGACTCGACGACGACGACGAGTACCTGCAGACCCGCAGCGGCGGCCTGTGGGCGCTCGCGGCGGGGGTCACCCTCGCGGTGGTGATCGGGTCTCTGTTCGTCCTCTTTGGGCCGGATCTGGGGGTGGGCCTGCTGCTCTCCACCGTCTCCGGAGCTCCGCAGCTCGCCAGCGTCGATCCTGTCCCCGGGGGGGGCTCGGCTGAGGCTCCGCCGGGGCCCGCCGAGGGTGCCCCGTCGGCCCCGGGCGAGGCCGGAGGCGAGCAGCCTGTCCTGGAGCCCTCCACTGAGCAGCCCGCGCCCGCGCCGACGGAGCCCGCACCCGCGCCGGAGCCCGCCCCGGAGCCCGCACCCGCGCCGGAGCCAGCAGAGCCCGCGCCCACGCCGGCGAAACCCGCGCCGGCGGAGCCCGCGCCCACGCCGGCGAAGCCCGCGCCCCGCGCCGGCGCGTCGCTCGGGCGGCTGGTCGAGCGGGGCTGGGATCAGATCGACTCCGATCCCCTCGCGGCCGGTCGCACCTTCCGGGACGTGCTGGAGAAGGAGCCGACCCACGACGAGGCGAACTACGGCTATGGCTACGCCCTGCTGCTACAGGACGATCCGGGCGCCGCGAAGTTTCTCTGTCGGGCCCGGGGAGCTGCCGACGCCGACGTTCGCCAGGACGTGGTCGGTCTGATCACCACCCACGGGTTGTCGTGCCCGTGAGCGTGCGTCCCCCCTGCAGCATCTGTGGGGCGCCGACCCGGGTCAGGCTGATCGACGGCGTGCCCACCCTCGGCTGTGTCTCCTGTGGGGCGGTGGTGCTGGAGCACCGCGGCCTACGGCAGCTCATCCGAGCCAACGTCGCGGTGGCTGAGCCCGCCCCATTGTCGGCCCACATCCCCCAAGGGATCCCCTCTCCGGGCTCGGCGGGTGAGATGGGGATC
>DRPG01000370.1 GCA_011376105.1 Deltaproteobacteria bacterium | reverse complement strand
TTAGGTTGGAGCGCCGGGTGTACTCGGGCAACAACACCTTGACCGCGCGCCAGACCTGGAGTTTGGCGTCCCAGGCGCGGTACACCCCCGCCATGCCCCCCTCGGCGATCTTTGTCGTGAGCGCATACCGGCCCGCCCCAATGATGGGGGTGGTCGGCAGGGGCGTGTAGGCCCCCCCCGGGGAGGTGACCTCGTCGGATCCTTCCAGCATCTCTAGGATTGTATCACCCCCGCCCGGGGGGTGAGGTCCCGACGGTGGTGACGCCGGGCTCCTGCAGGTCGTCGGTGGTGTGGACCGGCAGCTCCGGCTCGTCGATCCTTCGGTTCTGCTGGTCTCCGCGCGCCCCTAGCCTCCGGGCCCCTAGCCTCTGGGCCCCCAGCCTCCGGGCCGCGCTTGCTCGATCACTCCGAGGCCAGCCTGCGGAGCACGGTGTGGAGGATGCCTCCGTTGCGGTAGTAGTCGACCTCCACCGGGGTGTCGATCCGGGCGATGGCGGTGAACGTCGTCTTCGTGCCGTCGTCGGCGGTGGCCACGACCGGGATCTCAGCCATCGGGACCACGTCGTCGCCGATGGGGATGTCGAAGCGCTCGTGGCCGGTCAGGCCGAGGCTGTCCGCGGACTCTCCGTCGCGGAACTGCAGCGGGAGCACCCCCATCCCGATCAGGTTCGAGCGATGGATCCGCTCGTAACTCTCGGCGATGACCGCGCGGATCCCGAGGAGGTAGGTGCCCTTCGCGGCCCAGTCCCGACTCGAGCCCATGCCGTAGTCGCCACCGGCCAGCACCACCAGCGGGATCCGGTGCTTCTGGTATTTGACCGCTGCGTCATAAATCGAGCAGACCTCCCCATGGGCTGGATCGACGTCGCTGGTGTAGTGCAGCCACGGGAAGGGACCCTCGGGGGTCTCAGTGGGGCCGAGGTAGGTGGTGAGGCCGCCCTCGGTGCCCGGCGCCAGCTGGTTGCGGATCCGGATGTTGCCGAAGGTGCCCCGGGTCATCACCTGATCGTTGCCCCGCCGCGAGCCGAAGCTGTTCCAGTCGCGCCGCTGTACCCCACGAGCGGTGAGGAAGCGCGCGGCCGGGCTGCCCTGGGGGATCGCGCCGGCGGGGCTGATGTGATCGGTGGTCACCGACACACCGAGCCTCGCGATGGCGCGGGCGCCCTCGATCGGCTGGATCGGGGAGGTTGATTTTGACATATCGGTAAAGAACGGCGGCTCCTGGATGTAGGTGCTCTCGTCCTCCCAGGCGTAGACCTCTCCGGTGGGGGCCTGCAGCCTCGACCAGGCCTCAGGGCCCTGAGAGACGTCGGCGTACTGCTCGAGGAACTGCTCCCGGGCCACCGACCGCTGCACCATGGCGCTGATCTCGTGGTTGCTGGGCCAGACGTCGGCGAGGTACACGGGCTGACCGTCTGAGCCCGTGCCCAGGGGCTCGCTCCGCAGATCGATGTCCACAGTGCCGGCCAGCGCATAGGCCACCACGAGGGGCGGAGACGCGAGGTAGTTGCCCCGGGTGTGGGGGCTCACCCGGCCCTCGAAGTTCCGGTTCCCGGAGAGCACGCTGGTCACCAGCAACTCACCGGACTCCACCGCCTCGCGGACGGGATCGGGCAGCGGACCAGAGTTGCCGATGCAGGTGGTGCACCCATAGCCCACCAGGTAGAACCCGATCGCCTCCAGATCTGAGGTCAAACCAGCGCGATCGAGGTACTCGGTGACCACCCGGCTGCCGGGGGCCAGGCTGGTCTTGACCCAGGGCTTGGCCTTCAGGCCGCGCTCACAAGCCTTTCGGGCCACCAGCCCCGCGGCCACCATCACCGCCGGGTTGCTGGTGTTGGTGCAGCTGGTGATCGCTGCGATCACCACGTCGCCGTCGTTGAGCTCAAAGCGCTCGCCGCGGTGCTCGGCGGCCACACCGGGGTTGGGGCTCGGGCGCCCGAGGTCGGCCAGGGTCTGGCGCCAGCTGCCCTGCATGTCCGTCAGCAGGATCCGATCCTGGGGACGCTTGGGGCCCGCCAGGGAGGCCTCGATCTGCGAGAGATCGAGGGACAAGGTCGCGGTGTAGGTGATCTCAGCGTCCGGGTCCCGCCACAGGCCCTGCTCCTTGCAGTAGGCCTCCACGATGGCGATCTGGGTGTCGGAGCGCCCCGAGAGCCTCAGGTACTCCAGGGTGCGCTGATCGACGGGGAAGAAGCCCATGGTGGCGCCGTACTCGGGGGCCATGTTGGCGATGGTGGCCCGATCCGCCAGGGAGAGCTGATCGAGCCCCTCGCCGAAGAACTCGACGAACTTGCCCACCACGCCGTGGGCGCGCAGCATCTGGGTGACGGTGAGCACCAGATCGGTGGCGGTGGTGCCCTCGGGCAGCGAGCCGGTGAGCTCGAGGCCCACCACCTCAGGGATCAGCATATAGATGGGCTGCCCCAGCATGCAGGCCTCGGCCTCGATCCCTCCGACACCCCAGCCGACGACCCCCAGGCCGTTGATCATCGTGGTGTGGGAGTCGGTGCCGACCAGGGAGTCGGGCAGCAGCACCTCCTGGCCCTCGACGGTGGTCTGTAGCACGCAGCCGGCGAGGTGCTCGAGGTTGACCTGGTGGACGATGCCGGTGGCGGGGGGTACCACGGCGAAGTTGTCGAACGCGGCCTGGCCCCACTTGAGGAAGCGGTAGCGCTCGGTGTTGCGCTCGAACTCGCGCTGCACGTTGCGCTCCATCGCATCCGCGGTGCCGTAGGCGTCGATCTGCACGGAGTGATCGATCACCAGATCCGCACGGATGAGCGGGTTGACCTTGGCGACGTCTCCGCCCCAGCGGGCCATCTGCGAGCGCAGGGCGGCGAAGTCGACCACCGCGGGGACCCCGGTGAAGTCCTGCAAGACCACCCGGCCGGGCTTGAACGCGATCTCCGTCTCGCCCACGGCGGTGGCGTCATAGCTCGCCAGGGCTCGCACGTGTGCCTCGGTGACCACAAAACCATCACAGCTGCGCAGGCAGGACTCGAGCAGCACCCGGATGGCATAGGGCAGCCTTGAGATCTGACCGATGCCCGCCTCCTCGAGGGCCGCGAGGCGGTGGATGACAAAGCTCTGTCCACCGACCTCGAGGGTCGAGCGGGCGCCGAACGGGTCTGTAGCCATGGTTCCTCCGGGCTGGGTGCGTCGGGGGGCTCCTATCCAAGGTGAGGTTGCCACGGGAGATGAAACGTCTGGATGACCTCCATCCGAGAAACGGATGCCCCCACCCCTCTGCCAAAGTTAAGCGAGCCTCCGCCGAGGGGGGGATGTGGCGCGTCTGTCTTCGTTGCCGAGATCTACAGCGGTGTGGGAGCTGGCCGTCCGGAGGCTCGAGGTCGAGGGCGGGCAGGGCGTCGAGGTGCTGCTCGTGGCCGAGGAGGGCTCCGGGCCGCTCGCGGCCGAGCCCTTGATGTCGCCCGCCGATGTGAGCCGCCGGGTGGTGGAGCTGATGCTCGGGCCCCCCCATGGCTCCCCCAGGCGCCCTCGCCAGATCCAGATCGTGGGAGACGACACGCTCCGGCGTCGGGTGGCCCGGGCGATCAAGGGCTCTGGGATCTCGGTGGTGGTGCACAGCACCGCAGAGCAGACCGAGGCGTTGATGCAGAGCCTGGTGAGCATGATGCTCGAGCCCGAGGTCTGCGGCCTCTCCGTGGAGCCCGATCGGTTCCGGGCGGTGCTCTCTGCGCTGCTCTCTTCGGGGCTGCTCGAGGAGCTGGCCTCGGATCTGGGGGTCTCCTTCGAGGGCGCAGGCCTCGACGAAGACCTGCTCGTGGTGCAGCCCACGGAGGACGGCCTCGGGACCCTGGTGTTCGCTCCAGGGGTCCGCAGCGGGGATCGGGCCCCGGATCAGCGGCTAGGGCGGCTGGAGCTGAGGATCCATCCCACCCGGGCCGATCCAAGCCTGTGGATGGTGGACGCGCTCCGCAGGGGGTTGGTGATCGGAGGCCGTCACGCGCCGCTGTTGATCCAGCAGCGCGTCTCCCCGGGCCCGCTCGGGGAGGTGGCTGGGTGCGATGAAGACCTGCAGCACCGCCTGCTGCTCGCGCTCGAGGCCACCGTCGCGGCGATGCCCGACGATGGCTTCGCCCGGCAGGGGCGTGGCTGGCGCGAAGACACGGTCCAGACCCCGGGCGGCGAGGTCGCGGTCCGCCTCTTTGCGGCCTAGGGAGCTGCCAGCTCTAGACCGCGGCGCTCTTCCGACATGCGCTCGTTGAGCTCGCCGGGGCGCTGCAGGGCAGGCCGCTGCTCGAGGTGGGGGCGTCGTCGACCAGGGGCTCGCCCGGGCGCTCAGCCGCCGACGCCGGCTGGGGGGCTGGGCTCGGGCGGCTTGGGTGGGAGGCCTGGATCCGCTGGAGGATCGAGCTCGGCGTGGTGGGGACAGGCCACCCGCTGCCCGCCCCCGACGTCGACCAGGGGAGGCACCGCGTCTGCGCACGAGGGCCTGGCGATCGGGCAGCGGGTGCGGAACCCGCAGCCCGAGGGCTTGTTGAGCGGGGTGGGGATGTCGCCCTCCAGCCGGATCCGGTCCCTGCGGCTCTTGCGGGGATCGGGCTTGGGCACCGCGCTGATCAGCGCCCGGGTGTAGGGGTGTCTCGGATCGGCGTAGACCTGATCGGCGGGGCCGATCTCGACGATGTTGCCCAGGTACATCACCGCGATCCGATCGGAGATGTACTGCACCACCGACAGATCGTGGGCGATGAACAGGTAGGTCAGGCCGAACTCTTCCTTGAGCTCCTGCATCAGGTTGATCACCTGGGCCTGGACGCTGACGTCCAGCGCGCTGACCGGCTCGTCGGCGATCAGCAGCTTCGGGTGAGTGGCCAGGGCTCGCGCGATCCCGATCCGCTGGCGCTGCCCGCCGGAGAACTCGTGGGGAAAGCGCTCGGCATAGGCGGACTGCAGCCCCACCCGATCGAGGAGATCGGCGACGGTGGCGCGGCGCTCGTCGGCGGACTGCCGGGTGTGGATCCGCAGCGGGCCCTCGACGATCTGCTGCACCGTCATCCGGGGGTTCAGCGAGGCGTAGGGATCCTGGAAGATCATCTGGATCTGAGCTCGGAACGGGAGCATCGCCGAGCGGGGCAGGCCGTTGAGATCAGCGGGGGGGCGGCCAAAGCGGATCTGGCCTGAGAGCTCGACGTCGGGGCTGGTGAACCGCAGCAGGTTGATCATCGCCCGGCCGACGGTGGTCTTGCCTGAGCCCGACTCCCCGACCAGCCCCAGCACCTCGCCCTCGTGGAGGTCGAAGCTGATCCCGTCGACCGCCCGGACCCCGGCGACGCGGTGACGCAGCACACCTCCATACACGGGGAAGGTGACGTGCAGATCCTCGACCTGCATCAGCTCGGTGGTGGTCATGGCTGGTCCTCGGTGCTCGGTCGCCACGGGGGCCTTGGATCGGAGGGATCGACGAGGTGACAGCGCACCTCGTGCCCTGGAGCGGTGGCGACGAGCCCGGGCTCGGTGTCGTGGCAGCGGGCCTCAGCGACGGGGCAGCGCGACGCAAAGCGGCAGCCCTCGGGGAAGTCGAAGATCGAGGGCACGTTGCCGGGGATCGCCCGCATGGGCTCACCCTTGATCGCCCGATCGGGGATCGAGGCGAGCAGGCCCTGGGTGTAAGGATGCAGCGGCAGATCGAACAGATCCTCGACCCGAGCCACCTCCTGGATCCGCCCTCCGTACAGCACGATCACCCGCTGGCAGGTCTCGGCGACCACCGCGAGATCGTGGGTGATCAGCATCACCGCGGTGCCCCGCTCCTGCTGCAGCTCCTGCATCAGATCGAGGATCTGGGCCTGGATGGTGACGTCGAGCGCGGTGGTGGGCTCGTCGGCGATCAGCAGCTTTGGGTTGCAGATCAGCGCCATCGCGATCATCACCCGCTGCCGCATGCCCCCTGAGAACTGGTGGGGGTAGTCGTCGAGGCGCTTGGTGGCGTCGGGGATCCCCACCGCGGTCAGCACCTCGGCGGCACGCACCCGGGCCGCGCTCCAGTCGAGCCCCTCGTGGAACACCACCGCCTCGGCGACCTGCATCCCGATGGTGAACACCGGGTTGAGGCTGGTCATCGGCTCCTGGAAGATCATCGCGATGTGCTTGCCGCGGATGCTGCGCATCTCTTCGTGCGACAGCGCGAGCAGATCGCGCCCCTGGAACTCGATCCGCCCCTCCGCCACCCGGCCGGGGGGATCGGGGATCAGCCTCAGGATCGACAGCGCGGTGACCGACTTGCCGGAGCCGGACTCACCGACGATGCCGAGGAACTCGCCCTCGTACACATCGAAGGTGACGCCGCGCACGGCCCAGGCGGTCCGGTCACCGACGCTGAAGCAGGTCTTGAGGTCGTGCACCTCGAGGATCTTGTTGGTCTCGGGCACGGCCATCACCTCAGCCTGCTGAAGGTCTTGGGATCGAACGCCTCGCGCACGGCCTCACCGATGAACACGACCATCATCAGGGTGCAGAACATCGCGCCCAGGGGGAACAGCACCAGGTGCCACTCGTTGATGTTGGCCAGGCCCTGCTTGACCAACTCTCCCCAGCTCGCGGTGGGGGGCTGCACCCCGAAGCCCAGGAAGTCGAGGCTCACCAGCGAGCTGATGTAGCCGACCAGGCCAAAGGGAGCGAAGCTGATGATCGGGGTCAGCCCGTTGGGCAGGATGTGGCGGAACATGATCGAGGGGTTGGACTCGCCCTGGCTCACCGCCGCTGCGACGTAGTCCTTGGCCTTTTCCCTGTAGAACTCGCCGCGGACATAGAAGCTGATCCGCATCCAGGTGAACGAGCACAGGATCAACACCAGCACCCAGGGCTCGGGGCGGATCAGGCTGCTGATGATGATCACGGTGTACAGGAAGGGCAGCCCGCTCCAGATCTCGACGAAGCGCTGGCCGAGGATGTCGACCCAGCCGCCGAAGTAGCCGAGGATCGCGCCGGCGATGATCCCGACGCTGTAGGCACCGATCAGCACCCCGAGGCCGAACAGCATCGAGATCCGGAAGCCATAGATCAGCCTCGCGAACACGTCACGCCCTCGATCGTCGGTGCCCATCCAGTGGTTGCTGGTCGGGGAGTGGGGCGGGGGACCCGGCAGATCCTCCTCCAGCAGGAGGTTCTCGTTGGGGTGGTACGGGTAGGGGGGCATCAACACCCAGTTGCCTGCGCCCTCTTCGCGGTACTGAGACTTGAGCTCCCGGTAGCGGGCCTCTCCGATCACGTGCTGACCAAGCTCCTTGGCCTCGATGTGCCCGCTGAGCACCGGGAAGTGGTATACGCCGTCGTAGCGCACGATCAGGGCCCGGTTGTTGATCATCAGGGGGTTGAGGAACGACAACAGCAGGGCCCCGGTCAGGAACAGGAAGCTGTACCAGCCTCGCTTGAGCGTCCTGAACTTGCGCCAGCGCTTCTGGAGGATGGACAGGGGCTTGTCTTCGACCATGCTCTCCGCCATCAGTTGAACCGGATCCGTGGATCGACCAGCACATAGAGCACGTCGCTCAGGATGTTGCCGATCAGGATCAGCAGCGTGTTGATCACCAGGATCCCCATCACGACCGCGTAGTCGCGATCGATGATCGCGGTGTACCCGAGGTATCCAACCCCATCGATGTTGAAGACGAACTCGATGAGGTACGAGCCCGCCATGATCAGGCCCAGGGCATGGCCCAGCCCGGTGCTGATCGGGATCAGGGAGTTGCGCAGGGTGTGGACCAGGATCACCCGCCGCTCCGACAGCCCCTTGGCGAACGCGGTGCGGACGTAGTCTGCGCCGAGGTTCTCCATCAGGCTGTTCTTCATCAGCACCGTCAGGGTGGCGAAGCTCCCCACCGCGTAGCTGATCACCGGCAGGATCGTGTGGTGGAGCTGATCGGTGATCTTGCCCACCAGCGACAGATCGCTCCAGTTCTCGGAGCGGAAGCCCCCCAGGGGCACCAGATCCAGGAAGGAGCCTCCACCGAACAACACCAGGAGCACGGCACCCAGCGCCCAGCCCGGCACGGAGTAGCCGATGAACACGATGGCGGACGAGATGAAGTCGAACGGCGTGCCGTGCTGGATGGCCTTGGCGACGCCGAGCGGGATGCAGACGAGGTAGGCGAGGGTGAAGCCGATCAGGCCGAAGTAGATGCTGATCGGGAACCGGCTGGTGATGACGCCCAGCACGGGCTCGTTGTACTTGAAGGACTCGCCGAGATCTCCGGTGAGCACGTCGCCGAGCCAGGACAGGTATGACAGATAGAAGGGCTTGTCGAAGCCGTACTGTCGGTTGAGCTCGTCGAGCACCGCGGCGGGGATCGCGACGCTCGACTCCCCCGCCCCGGAGGCTCCGGCCTCACCTCCGGCGGACTGCATCTGCACGATCAGCTGATCGATCGGCCCCCCCGGGACGAACCTCGTGATCGTGAAGACGAGGAAGGTGATGCCGAGGAAGGTGGGGATCAGCAGCAGCAGGCGCCGTGCGAAGTACCCGCTCATTCCTTGTCCTCGCCCCCGTCCACCCCGTGATCGGATGCCTCGTCGCCGGCGGCGTCACCGGCGGTGGCGTTCTGGTGAGCGACCCACTGCTGCCAGAACCGGATCTCGCGGGGGCCTGCGTCCATCGTGATGGAGGGATCTTTTGCCGCTGCGGCGAGGGTCTTCTCCTTGTCGGGATCCACCCACCAGATGTGGAAGAGGTTGTCGTACTCGGCGTAGCGGGACGAGCCCCACTCGGGCATGCCGAACTTGTTGCGGAACAACACCCGCTGGCTGGGGCCGTACCAGCCGAGCACGTAGGGGTGCGCTGCGTAGATGATCCCGTCGATCTCCTGGATGATCTCGATGCGACGCTGTAGATCGTACTCGCGATCGTATTCCTTGCACAGCGCGTCCACCCTCGGGTTGGCGAAGGCGGTGATGTTGTTGTTGTCCTTCTGAGAGGCGAGGCTCGAGCTCCAGCTGGACTCGGGGTTGGGGAAGGTCAGCGCACCCCAGGCCATGCTGGCGATCTCGTACTCCTTCTCCCGGACGTTCTTCCAGTGGGCGGCGGGGGTGAGCAGCTGCAGATCGAGCCGGATCCCGGCGCGCTTGGCGGCCTCCTGGAAGATCGTGAGGCTGCGCTCGGTGAGGGGGGAGCGGTAGGTGACGGAGAACCCGAGCTCCTTGCCGTCCTTGACCCGGTAGCCCTCGTCGTTGATCTCGGTGTAGCCTGCGGCCTCCAGCAGCTCCACGGCGGCGACCTCGTCGTAGGGCAGGGGCGGGTTGTTGGGGTTCTGGTAGACCCCACCCTGGTAGTAGCTCTGCAGCTCCTCGTACTCGTCGAAGTACAGCTTCTTGATCATCGTCTCGCGATCGTAGAGGTGCTGCAGGGCCTTGCGGACCCGCACATCATCCAGCGGTGGGTGCCGCATGTTCAGGGCCATGCCCGAGGTGCCGTGGGGCGCGTCGGTGAAGAACTTGCGCGGCACCAGCAGGCCCCGCTTGACGTCCTCCAGCGCGGGGATGTCCTCGGCCCACCACTGGGCCTTGGGCACCAGGAAGTAGTCGATCTCCCCCTTCTTCACCTTCTCGAAGCGGAGATCGGGGTTCTTCACCACGTTCCACTTGAAGGAGCCGATGTTGTAGAAGCCATCCCAGACCGGGTTGTCCTCGCCCCACCAGTCACTGCGGCGGGTGATCGTAATGCTGTTGCCCTTGTTGATCCCGTCGGGCTTGACCTCGTAGGGTCCCGTGGTGGTGGTGTATCTGAACTGGTACTGGTCGAGGTATTCGGCCCCGGTGAGCTGCCCGATCTCGTGCTCGGGGAGGATCCAGAGAGAGCTGGAGAAGTACAGGAAGTTCCTCCAATTTTCTTCGTTCACCTCCACCTCGACGATGTACTTGGAGATCGCCTTGGGTTCCTTGAGCTTGCCGAAGGTCTGGATCGCGGAGGGATCGAGCAGGGTCGGATCCATCTGGAGCCGGTAGGTGGCCACCACGTCCTCGGCGGTGACCTCCTCGCCGTCGCTCCAGCGCGCCGCGGGGTTGATCCGGAAGCGGTAGGTCGAGCGATCGTCTGAGATCTGCCAGTGGGTGGCGAGCCGGGGCACGAACTCGAGGCTGACCGGATCGAGATCGAGGAGGGTGTCATAGAGGATGTCGCGGGCGAAGTAGTTGAACGCGACGTTGAAGTCCTTGCCCATGACCCTCAGGGTGGCCGGCCAATCGGCGAGCATGCCCACGATCATCTCGCCGCCCTGAGGTGCGTTGGGATCACCGAGGCCTGCGCGCTCCATCCGGGTCTGCCAGCCTTCGCCGGTGAAGCCGGGCCCGCCCAGCTCCGCAGGCACACTTGGATCGCCCGCGGCGGCGT
Organism: Deltaproteobacteria bacterium; assembly: GCA_011376105.1. Classification (GTDB taxonomy): domain Bacteria; phylum Myxococcota_A; class UBA796; order UBA796; genus DRPG01. The sequence continues at coordinate 18,212 of DRPG01000370.1, read as the reverse complement.
CCCAGGTGTAGGTCGTGGTCGGAAACTCTATGTCGACGTTCTCCTGGACGATGGGCTCGGGCTCGGGCTTGGGCTCGGGGGTCTCTCTGGGGCCTGTGCAGGCGATGAGCAGGGTGATCGAGACGAGAGCGGCGCGAGCCAGCATGGGGCCTCCTGTGAAGGGGGGGCATCGTACCTCGGCGGGCGCCATCGTGCCCCCGTCGTGCCACAGTTTGACCAGACCCCCGACACGACGGAACAGGGGGAAGAGCGCCAGCTGATGCGGACCTGGTCCCTGCGACGTTGCGGATCCGCTCCAGGTGACGGAGACTGACCACGACGGTGGTGCGGGTACAGCGGTGGGAGGCGACATCCAACGGATCGCCCTGGGACCCTTTGTCCTGGAGGCGCGCATCGGGCGCGGTGGCATGGGCGAGGTGTGGCGCGCGCGCCACCGCACAGAGCGCGTGCGTGTCGCGGTCAAGGTGCTCACCGCGAAGGGCTCGTCCCGTCCGATGTTCGTCGAGTCGTTCCGCAACGAGGTGCGGGCCGTCGCGGCGCTGGAGCACCCCCACATCGCGATGGTGCTGGACTATGGCTCGGTCCCAAAGGTCGCCTCCGACGCGTCGCGGGGCCGGCTGGTCGCGGGCACCCCCTACCTGTCGATGGAGCTGGTGGAGGGCCACACCCTGGCGGACCACATGGGCACCCTCGAGTGGCCCGAGATCGAGCGCATCCTGCAGTGTCTGCTCGATGCGCTGGCCCACGCCCACGCCCGGGGGGTGATCCACCGCGATCTGAAGCTGTCCAACGTGCTGTACGATCCCGCATCGGGGGCGATCAAGCTCACCGACTTCGGGATCGCCCACGCGATGGCCGCCACCGGCGATCCCTTCCGCTGGGGCACGCCGGCGTACATGCCGCCTGAGCAGCTGCTGGGTCGCTGGTGGGACTACGGTCCCTGGACCGATCTATACAGCCTGGGGTGCTGTGGCTTCGCCCTGGCCACGGGGGAGCGTCCCTTCCCCGACGACGTCGATCCGAGCGCGGCCACCCGCCACCTGCCTCCGATGCAGCCCCGGATGGCGGTGCCGGTGGGCTTCGAGGAGTGGCTGCGGGGCCTGACCGAGCCCGAGCCCGGCACCCGATTCCAGCTCGCCGCTGACGCGGCCTGGGCGCTGCAGCGCGTCACCGAGACCCCCCGGGCGATGGATCACCTCGACAAGGCCTTCGAGCAGGTGTCGCGCTCGTCGGGCCCCGCCACCACCATCGCCCTGGCCTTCGACCTCCTCGACGAAGCCCCCCCCGAGGGGGAGACCCCGGGCAGCAAGGCCCCGATCCGCGCTCGGGTGCCGCCGATGCCGTCACGGTGGCGTCCGCCCCGTCGGATGACCCGCTCGACTCAGCTGCTGGGGGCTGGGTTGGGTCTGTATGGCCTGCGCCGGATCCCCATGGTGGGCCGGACCCGGGAGCGGGGTGAGCTGTGGAGCGAGCTCCGTGCTGCGAGGGCCAGCGGCCGGGCGCGGGTGGTGGTGGTGCATGGCCCGGCGGGCAGCGGCAAGACCCGGCTGGGTGAGTGGCTGTGCGAGCGTGCCAACGAGGTCGGCGCGGCCGCGGTCATGCGCGCCACCCACAGCCCCGACGGGGGGCCGTCCGACGGCCTGGGGGGTATGGTCAGCCGCTACCTCCGGACCGGAGGCCTCGGCCCCGCTCAGATCCTGGAGCGGATCGTCACCGCGCTGCGGGCCGGGGGCGAGCCGGAGGATTGGTCGGTGCGGGGCCTGCTCGAGCTGGTCGCCCCCGGCGCCGAGGAGGGCCAGGCGTTCTCGTCCCCGGCGGAGCGCCACGCCGTGGTGCGGCGCTTCGTCGAGAGCCAGGCGAAGCACCGGCCGGTGCTGCTGTTCGTCGACGACGTCCAGTGGGGCCACGACGTCATCGAGTTCGTCCTGTCCCTGCTCGAGGCTCAGGAGCGCGAGCCCTCGAAGGTCCTGGTGGTGCTGTCCGCCCGCGACGAGGCCCTGGCGGAGCGTGCCCAGGAGCGCGCGATGATCGACGACCTGCTGCTGATCCCGGGCGTGGTCCGGCTCACGGTGGGTCCGCTGGAGCCCGACGAACATCGCTCCCTGGTCGAGGAGCTGCTCGGGCTGGAGGGGGCCCTGGCGCGGCTGGTGGAGGAGCGCACCGCAGGGAACCCGATGTTCGCGGTCCAGCTGGTGGGCGACTGGGTCCAGCGCCGGATCCTGATCCCCGGTCGCCAGGGCTTCCAGCTCCGGGATGGCGCCCAGATCCACCTGCCCGACGATCTGTTCGCCGCCTGGGCGGGGCGGATCGACGATCTGCTCGCGGATCGATCTCCGTCGGATCGGCACGCGCTCGAGATCGCAGCGGTCCTCGGCCAGCGGGTGGATCGGGTGGAGTGGCTCGCGGCGTGCCGAGCCCGGGGGATCGAGCCCAGCGAGGATCTGGTGGATCGGCTGCTGTCGCGGCGGCTGGCCTCGATCGACGAGACAGGGGGGGCGGGCAGCTGGACCTTTGCCCACAGCATGCTGCGGGAGAGCCTCGAGCGGCAGGCCGTCGAGGCCGGCCGGGCCAGCAGCCACCACCGGGCGTGTGCGGCCATGCTGCAGACCAGCGAGCTCCCCGATGAGGAGCGCCTCGCGCGCCACCTGGTCCGCGCCGGGGCCCTGGCCCGGGCCCTCGATCCTGCGGTCGACGCCATCGAGGCAGCCTGTCAGGCGGGTGAGTTCGATCGAGCCGACGCGCTGCTCGATCTGTGGCAGGAGGCGGTCGACGGGCTGGAGCTGCACGAGGCCGATCCCCGCTGGATCCGGGGCCTGAAGGCCGCCGCGGCGGTGCATCGCTACAAGGATCGCCCCAAGCGCATGCTGCACACCTGCCAGCGCCTGGAGACCGGGGTCGAGCGCCACCGCTGGCCTCAGGAGCTGCTGGGCTATGTGCGGATGCAGCAGGGGCGCCTGGCCCGCATGTCGGGCCAGTTCGGCCAGGCCCTGGAGCTGTTCCGGGACGGGCTGAGCTACTGCACCGATCCCTTCACCGAGGCCACCCTGCACGCCCGGATGGGGCAGACCCTGGTCAGCCTGGGGGCGTTCGCCGGCGCCGAGGCTGCGTTCCGCCGCTGCCTCGAGCTGGCCCGCAGCCACGGAGACGAGGTCGGGGCCGGAGACGCCTGGGTCGGCCTGGGGGGGATCGCGCTGTGTCAGGGCGATCTCGACGAGGCCACCCGCAGCGCCGCGAGGGCGAGGGACGCCTACCGCGCGGTGCGGCACCGCTGGGGGCTGGCCACCACCTCCGAGATGTTCGGCGAGATCGCACGGCACCGCCGCTCGTGGGACGAGGCGACCCACTGCTACCGGACCTCCGCCGAGATCTGGCGGGCCCTGGGCACCGAGAGCGCCGCGCTGTATGCAGACTTCAACATGACCCTGGTCGAGGTGGAGCGGGGCGACGCCGATCGCGTGGGGCACCAGCTCGAGCAGCTCTCGGCGAGGGCCCACTCCTTCGGGAACCGCTCGCTGTGGGCCACCATCCGGCTGGCCCAGCTCGTCTCCGACGCCAAGGACGGCGACGAGGGCGCCTGGGACCGACACCACAAGGACGCCTCCGACGCCCTCCTCGACACCCAGTTCCTCTCCCCCGACGTCGCGCTGACCGCAGAGCTCGCCGGGCGGGCGGCCAAGTCCGTGGACTGGCTGGAGCGCTCCAGAGACGCGCTGGAGCTCGCGATCGCCCAGTGGATGCGCCTGGGCCGCGAGGAAGACGCGGATCGGGTGCGCTGGGCCCTGCCCTGAGGGAGGGCCCGTCCTCCAACCCCCTGAGCCTCCCCTCGGGGCTCCACCCCGGAGGCACCCGTGCCGAACGTCCTACCGAGCAGCTTAAGATCGAGCTCCCCATCCTCTGTGGGGCCATCTACCCCTGCTCCAACCCCAAGCTGATCGCGGCGGTGTCCGAGGCCGGGGGGCTCGGCGTGGTGCAGCCCATCTCCCTGGCTTATGTGCACGGGCGCGATCTGCGGGCGGATCTGCGACGGATCCGGGAGCTGACCGACAAGCCGATCAAGTTCAACGCCATCGTCAAGCGATCCAGCTCGCTGCAGGGGCGCTCCTATCGGGACTGCTGGCAGGCGGGCCAGAGCGTGGGGGGGGTCGAGCGGATCGAGTCCGCCGGGGGCATCGTGCGACGCTTTGGAGCGGCGGTGGGGGTTGGTGCCCCCGGGGGTGGTGCGTAGTAAGGGACGCCACCGATACAGGAGGTCAGGATGACCGTTCAGCCGTTGTACGACCGGGTGCTCGTCAAGCGCAAGGATCCGGAGACCCAGAGCCGGGGTGGGCTCTTCCTCCCCGAGTCCGCACAGAAGCGGTCCCACCTCGCTGAGGTGGTGGCCATCGGCCAGGGCCGGATCGGCAAGGATGGCCAGCTCGTTCCGCTGAAGGTCGAGGTCGGCATGACCGTGCTGCTGTCCGAGTGGGGCGGCGACGAGGTGAAGCTCAAAGGCGAGCCCCACCTGTTCGTCAAGGAGAAGGACATCCTCGCCGTCGCCCTGTGAGCCCGCCCGGGCCCGATCGAGCGATCGGGTGATCGAGCGATCGAGCGATCGAGCGATCGAGCGATCGAGCGATCGAGCGATCGGACCCGTGCCCGCCGGGGCGGGCTTAGGCCGAGGCGAACAGCTCGTCCCGGGGATCACCCTGGTAGCCTGACTCAAGGATGCGCAGCGCGTCCTCCAGGGCCTCCGGCTCGACGAACTCGGGCAGCCGGACCACCACGTGGGCGTACAGATCCCCGGTCGGCTGCCCCCGACGTGCGATCCCACGACCTCGCAGCCGCAGGATCCGGCCGGACTGAGTCCCGGAGGGGATCTTGAGCTTGACCACGCCATCGAGGGTGGGGACCGGGATCTGGGCCCCCCGCAGCGCCTCTCCTACGGTGATCGGCACGTCGACATGCAGATCCTCCCCCTCCCGGCGGAACACGCGGTGGGGGATCACCCTCAGGGTAAGGAGGAGGTCTCCGGAGGTCCCCCGTGGGCCTGCAGCCCCCTGACCACCGAGGCGCAGGGTCTCGCCGTCGCGCACGCCAGGCGGGATCCGGACCGTCACCGAGCGCCCGCCGGCGAAGGACAGGAGCCGCTGCCCTCCGCGGACCGCCGTCCGGAAGTCCAGCTCGAGGGTGGCGCGCACGTCTGCGCCCACGCCGCCCACGCCGCCCACGCCGCCCACGCCGCCCACGCCGCTGAAGAGCTGCTGGAGCAGATCGTCGATCTCGAAGCCCACGCCTTGGCCGCCGAACCCGGGGGAGCGACACGCCGCGCTGGGATCGAAGTCGGGATCCAGCGAGCGTGGGCCGAGCTGATCGTAGGCTGCACGCCGTGCGGGGTCTGAGAGCACCTCGAACGCCCTGCTGATCTCCTTGAAGCGGGCCTCAGCTCCGGGATCACCTGGGTTTCGATCGGGGTGGTGGCGCTTGGCGAGGGTGCGGAACGCACGCTTGAGCGCGTCGGCGTCGGCGTCGGCGGGGACCCCCAGGACGCCGTACAGATCGGTGTTCATGACTGCTCCGGGGTCTGGGTCACGACGACCTGGGCGGGGCGCAGCACGGTGCCGTCTTCGAGGGCGACGCCCGAGCGCACGACCGCTGCGATCCGATCGGGTCGTGGACCGGCCGTGGTGCCCACGGCCTCGTGTCGGGTTGGATCGAAGGGCTCATCCGGGGCCCCGAGGGGCTGTGCCCCGGCGGACGCCAGGCCGGATCGCACCTGGTGTAGCAGCCGCCGCAGCCCATCGGCGACGACCTCGTCCCCGGGGAGGGTCTCCAGCGCGCGGCTGAGGGCATCGCCGACGTCCGCGGTGATCAGCAGGCCCCGGGACAGGCCGTCGAGGCGGGCCCGCTCGATCGCCTCCTGCTGGTGCCTCCGCACGTTGGCGAGATCGGCGCTGAGGCGGGCAAGACGCTCGTCCTCGGGGGCAGCGCCGGCCCCGGGCTCGCGCTGCTCGGGCCTAGGCTGGGCCCGCCGGAGCCGGGCCCTGGTGTCCTCCGCCTCCTGCTGGGCTGCGGCGAGGAGCCCGCGGGCCTCCGCCGCCTGGCGTTGGGCCTCCGCCGCCTGGCGTTGGGCCTCCGCCGCCTGGCGTTGGGCCTCCGCCGCCTGGCGTTGGGCCTCCGCGAGGAGCCTGTGGGCTCCCGCGGCCTGGTCCCTGGCCTCCGCCGTCTGCTGGCGGGCCACCTCGGACGCCCGGTGCGCCGCCCGGGCGTCGCGCTGCAGGGCGCGGGCCACGTCGAGAGAGACGGCGTCGGGCTGAGGGCGACCTCGCCGGGGCTCGTGGGTCCGCATGGGCGCTCCGGGATCGGGTTGATCAGAGTGTAGGCACAGGATCCGGAACGTCAGCCCTGGACCTTCGCCTCGAGGTGCTTACCCGCGACATCGCTGTCCTGGATCCTCCGGGCCTCGGCCTCGATCCATCGAAACCAGGGGCACTCTGGTAGAGGCATGCATGTTGCACGCACATAGCGTCCCGGCGTGGAGGTCGAGATGTGGCTGTGGCTCGTGATCCTGGGATGTGGTGGAGACAAGGTCAGCGACACGGACGCGGACACGGACGCGGACGCGGACACGGACACGGACACGGACACGGACAGCGACGCGGACACAGACACGGACACGGACAGCGACGCAGACACCGACACGGCTCCCACCGGGGGCACCGGGGGCACCGCGGACACCGGGGGCACCGCGGACACCGGGGGCACCGCGGACACCGCTGCGTCCGCCTGCCTGACCGGGACCCCTGCGGATCTGCAGTTGGGGCTGGAGGTGCGGGATCCAACGCAGCCTTGCACGGTGTGCAGCGGCCCCATCGAGCTTGCGGTGACCGTGGACAACCCCTGTCCCACGGAGCTGCTCTGGGTGCTGCCGACGGGCTGCTTCGTGTCGAGCTGGAACGCGAACAACAGCTCGCTGGGGGTCGGGATCGGGGTCGTCGCGTCGCCGTGCATGTCGGGGCAGTACCAGGTCCGGGTGCCGGCGAACGGTCGGACCGAGACCACCGCCCAGCTCGGCCGGCTGCCCCCCGGGCAGTGGGTGGCGGACGCCACGGTCGAGACCCAGCCCCCCACCGTTCTCCAGACGCCGTTTCAGGTGCAATGAGCTCCGGGGGTGGGGTAGGATCGAGGGATGGTCCCCGTCCAATGGATCCTGTTGGCCCTGGCGTCTCTGGTCCTGACCTTGGTGTGTGGCAGCCGCCGCGCACCCCGCCCCGCTGTGCTGCTCGTGATCGGGCTCAGCCCCCTGCTGTGGATCGGTCCGTTGCTGTACCTCACCGCGGGCCTCGAGCGGCTCACACCGGCCCACCTCCAGCAGGCGATCCTGTGGCTGATCCTGTCGCTGCCCCCGGTCGGGGCCTGGGGCCTGGTGGCGCGCTGGGCCCGGCGGGTGCCCGAGCCTCCCCGGCTCGATGTGGCGCGGGTGTGGTGGACCCCCCGGGCGAGCCACCGGGTGACCTGGGTGCTCCTCGGGGGTCTGGTCGCTGGCCTGGGGCTGATCCTGGGGCTGCTGTGGAGCGTGCTGCCCGGGCTGGGGCTGGCCCTGGGGCTGGCCGGGGCGTGGCGCTGGGCCCACCGGGGCGCGGTGGGGCAGCTGCGGATCGAGTCCCGGGATCTGGTGGTGGGCCGGGAGCGGATCCCGATGGAGGACGTCGAGTCGGTGGGGCGCGAGGTCGGCTTCTGGGGCCCGGTGCGGCGCGAGCGGCTGGCGATCGAGCACCGCCACGGGTGCGTCCGGCTGCTGGTCACCGGCAGCCCCGAGGAGGACGTCGACGCAATCCTGAGGGTGATGTGCAGGCAGCTGGCCTGGGCGTCGCGGCACGAGGTGCCCCGGGGCGAGGCGCTACCGCCCCCCGCCGCGCTCGAGGTCCTGCGGCTGCTCGGGGGCGTCGATCAGCTCGCTCGTGGCTAGATCCCCGTGGGGGCGGATCGGCCAGCGACGTAGGAAAGAGCGCCCCGGAGACACCGCCCGGGGGCTCAGCCAGGGGGTCTGATCGCCCATCATCCAGGTCGCGACGGCCTCCCCTGCTGCGTAGCTGCACGTCACCCCGAAGCCGCCGAGGCCTGCGACCCACCACAGGCCCCTCAGATCGGGATCCTCCCCTAGCACCGGGCGACGATCCGGGGCGAAGGTGCGCAGCCCGGTCCATCCCGAGCGGAGCTCGGCGTCGGCGAGGGCAGGCAGCCAGCGATCCAGCTTGGAGGCCGCCAGGGCCCTCGGCCCGGGCTCGAGCCCCCCACGGGAGCCCGGGCCTGGATCCGGCGGATCGACGGCCTCGTCGCAGCCCGACACCAACCACCCCCCCGCCTCGGGCCGGGCGTACAGCCCGACGTCGTCGATCCACACCCAGGGATGATCGGGGTGGGAGCAGGGGTGTGGGGTGGACTGTAGCAGGGTGCGCCGCAGGGGGATCAGCGGCCGGTGCAGCCCATGGGCGCGGGCCAGGGCCGCGGACCAGGCCCCGGTGGCGAGCACGATCCGATCGGCCTGGATCGAGCCCCGATCGGTGTCGATGCCCACGATCCGATCGGCGGTGCGCTGCAGACCCAAGATCCGGGTGCGGCACCGGAGCTCGCCCCCGTGGCGCTTCAGGCCAGCACCGAAGCCCTGCAACAGGGTCCAGGCGTCCGCCACCCGCTCGTCGGGGAGCCACCATGCGCCGACCAGGGGCGCGCCTCGCAGGGCCACAGCCACCTCCGCCACCTCCGCCGGAGCGCAGAGCGCCTCGACCACGATCGAGCGGGCCCGCAGGTGGGCGACCGCGTCGTTGAGGTGGTGGGGATCGAGGCCGAGCCCCAGCACCGCGCCGGTGATCCTGGAGGGAGGGGGCGCGGGCCAGTCCGGCCCGGGATCCGCCATCCACGCGGCGGTGCGCACCGCCAGGGCGCGCTCAAAGGGATCGTCGCCGAGCCTCCGGACCATGCCCGCGTTCTGGGACGAGGCCTCGGCGCCGGGCTGCTGAGCCTGATCGACGACGAGGACCCGGGCGTGGGGGGCGAGGTGCCAGGCCGTCGCGAGCCCCGCCAGCCCCGCCCCGACCACCACGATGTCTGGTTGCGCCACCCGAGCTCCAGGGTCTGGACGGAGCTGGCGGGAACCTCCGGGCTCCGTCGGGTCACGGCCCTGTATTGTCGTGGGCCCTGGAGCGGATCTGGAGCAGGGGATCAGCGCCCGGGCTGGAGCACGAACGGGAACTCGACGGTCGTGGACTTGCCCGAGCTGGGGTAGCCCCAGCCCCCGATCGCCCCGATCACACAGCTCTGCAGGCCCTCATCACCGATCTCGTCCCGGGTGATCCGCGGGCGGCTGACCTCGCCGCTCGCCTCGATCCGCCAGGAGGCGACGATCCGCCCTCGGAGCCTGGGGTTGCTCTTCAGCGCGCGCTCGTAGCAGGCCCGGACCTGGCCCATCGAGGCCTGGGTCCTCTCCCGGATCTGGTCCCGGCTGAGCCCCCGCTTCACGGTGGTCTGGATCGACAGCGACGAGGTGCCCGAGGTTGCCTGTGTCCTGGTGGTGGGCATCGCCTTCGCAGTGGTGACCCTGGGGATCTCGGTGGCGCGGTGCGCGGAGACGCGCGGCGCGGAGCTGGGGGCCACCCTCGGCTCTGGAGCGCTCCTGAGGACCGTGGTGCTGATCGTGTCGGACAGGGCGTCTCGCCCGGTGGTGCGACCCGCGAGCTTGCTGAGCATCGGAGAGGCCTCCACCACTGTGCCCGGGGTCCTGCTCCCCGCCTCGGCCGTACCCTCGTCGGACGGAGGCTCCTGTGGGGCTTCCTCGACGACGGCGGCCGCGGCGAGGGTGGGGAGCGGTGGGGCGGCCTTGGCGGTCTCGCAGGAGCACTCGGGGCGCTGGAGGCAGGACAGCGACAGCAGGCACGCCAGGAGAGAGATGCGGTTCAGCATGGTGGCTCCGGCGGTAGGACGAGGGGATGCCCTGCGTATCGGAACTCTCAGCTGGAGCCTTTAGGCCGTCACGGACCCGGTTTCCTGGTTAGGTAGGTGAGCAAGATCAGCACGGAGGGAAGGTGGAAGAAGAGAACGATGGAAATTTCCTGATAGGGTTCCTTCTGGGATTCTTCCTCAGCTGCATCGGAGCGATCATCGGCCTGGTGATGCCCGGCTCGAGGACCTCCACCGGAGCGATCATCGGCTTCCTGGTGAACTTGCTCGGGTGGCTGTGCATGGGGATCGGCGTGAGCGTGCTCCAGGCCGTGCTGATGCAGAGCTCTAGCATGTGAGCGCGCCAGAGGGTCGGCCCGCTTTGGCCGACGCCACACACAGCTCGCCCCGAACGCCGTGGAGGCGTCGCTGAGGCTGGCGCGGTGGGGGCGACCCTCGGAGGGGTAGATCAGGGCTGTCGGGCTGGCCTCGATCGGCTCCACGGTCGATCGGCTCCACGGTCGATCGGCTCCACGGTCGATCGGCTCCAGTGATCCGCCCTGACGGGCTCAGCCCCCGAGGGGGGGGATCGGGGCCCCCTGCCCGCCGTAGACGGGTGGATGGTCGCCCACGTAGTGGCTGCTCGCCCAGGTGTGGGCCCGCTCCTCCAGGCTCCGCAGCACGTCCTCGAGCCGGGCCATCGCCAGCTGGTTGACCAGCCAGTCGGGGATCACCCCCGCGACCACGGTGGCGGCCTGGTAGGCCACCAGGACGCGGCCGTCTCCGAGGGGGGCCATGAACCAAGAGCCACGGTTGATCGGGGTGTAGATGGACTCGTCGAGGTGGGTGGGGGTGATGCCGCGCGGGTGTTGGGCCTCGACCACCGGACGGATCCGCTCGAGCCCACCCTCGTCTAGGGTCCAGGCGTGCTCCCAGCACCTGTCGTGGGTAGCCCGGGCCATCGCGTGGTTGTTGGAGGACTCCACCACCCACTGGCGATCCCGCAGGGGACGGGGCAGATCGATGTGCCCATACCACAGGGCCCGATCCCCGGAGAGGTGCTCCACGACGAACTCGGTGAGGTCTGGATCGACCTGGGTGTGGGGATCCTGTGAGGCGATCCACAGCGCGTCGCGATCGGCCCGCAACAGGGCGAAGCCGACCGCTGCGCTCGGCTCGTCGTCGCCCCGACGATCGAGGGTCCGGACGACCTCTCCGGCGAGCAGCCGCGCTCGCTGGTCGGGGCTCAGGGTGGGCAGCGGATGGATGGGGCTCGTGGCACAGGCCGTGATGGCCTGTGCTAGGGCCGCCTCGGGGCTCGCATGGGCGAGCTGGATCATCCACACCAGCGTCATCGATGTTCCTTAGCCCGGAGGTGACTTTTGCGGAGAGGCGCGGCGATCAGGAGGGGCACGGTGACCCCTCTGGGGTGAGCTACGGGGTGCTCTCCACCACCTCGAGCTGCAGGGGGATGCTGCCGCGATCCGCGATCCCCGAGCCGTCGAGGATCGCGTTGTGGAGCGTGGCGTTGATCCCCTCCTCTCCTCGCTCGTTGGCCAGCTCCCCGACGAGCACATAGTCGAGCAGGATCCCCCAGCAGTCCTCGACCGACGCGAGCTGGATGACGGACATCTCGAACTGACCATAGGGATCGACGGTGGCCTCGCCCATGGTCTGGACCGTCGGGCTGAGGCCACGATCCTCGAGCCAGACCCGGGCCCCCACGGCGGGCTGCCCGGCGCTGTCCTCGACCAAGCCCAGCACCACCAGATCGTGGTAGCTCGTCTCCCCGCAGGCGCTGTCGGGGGCCCCGGGGGGGGCGGTGTCGGTGGGGGCGGTGTCGAGGGGTGGACCAGCGGTGTCGATCGGCTTGTCACCGCTGGATGGGGGTGTGCAGGCGAGCGGGAGCCAGGAGAGGAGGAGCTGCATCCGACGAGTATAGAGGAATGAGGTCGGATCCTGCAGCAGAGAGATCTGTGGGGTTGGATTATCTGGTATGGTGCGACCGACCTGGTTGCGTATCAACCCGAACCCCTGTGACCCTGAGGAGATCAGGTCGTGACTCTAATGTCGCGGTGTTCGGAGGGAGGGGGCTCTCCCTCTCTCCCGAGCCAGGAACAATCTTTGCACTTGTTGGTTGGCAACGCCGATCTTCGGAGGTCTTGAATGCCACGCGCCACCCGCTTCCTTCTCTTCTCTCTTGCCCTCGCTGGCTGCTCCGAGTTCGATCTCATCAACAAGCCCCTGGGAGGGGACGGGGAGGCCCCCGACATCGAGGTGGATCCATCCTCCATCGAGTTCGGCCTGCTGTCCTCGGGGGAGACCGAGGTCAAGGACTTCACGGTGCGGAACATCGGGGCCGGGACGCTCAACGTGAGCGACATCGTGGTCGGCACGGGCCTCGCCTTCAAGGTCCTGGGGCCCGATGTCACGTTCGATCTCGAGCCCGGAGAGGAGCTCGCGGTCGACGTGGAGTTCACCCCCATGGGGGCCGACGAGAACTTCGGCCGGGTGCTCGTGATCTCCGACGATCCCGACACCCCCGAGGCGCCGGTGGATCTGCTGGGCCACGGCGCGGTCCCGGATCTGGTGATCGAGCCCGCCTCCTTCAACTTCGAGGATGCCTTCATCCCCTGCGGGGCCACCAAGGATCTCACGCTGTCCAACCAGGGTAGCGAGGAGCTGGTGATCACCGAGATCGACTACACCTCCGGCGGGGAGCTGTCGATCCCGCTGGCGGCGATCCGCAGCCAGCTGCCCATCCGCCTCGGCCCGGGCGACTCCACCACCGTCACCGTGACCTATGCGCCGCTCAGCGCAGGCTCAGACACGGGCGTGCTCGAGGTCACCTCGAACGATCCGGTGGGGGTGGAGACCGCGGATCAGAACGGGGAGGGGGCCTACGTCGACGAGGAGTCCGAGCAGTTCACCGAGCCCGGCCAGCCCTCGGTCGATGTCGTGATGCTCGTCGATCAGTCCTGCTCGATGGACAACAACCAGAACGCGGTCGATCAGGGGATCCCCCCGTTCATCGCTGAGCTCCAGAACCTGTCCGACTGGCAGATGTCCCTGATCGTCGACGATCACGGCTGCGCCCGGGGCGGGGTCATGGACCAGAGCACCGCAAACATCGAGCAGCTGATCAGCAACAACGTGTTCTCCGGCACCACCAGCGGGGCCTACCTGACCGAGCGGCTGCTGCAGCTGACGTCGGTCGCCCTCAGCCAGACGGGCCCGGGTCAGTGCAACGAGGGCATGCTCCGCCCCGGAGCGCTGCTGCATGTCCTGCTACTCTCCGACGAGCGCGAGCGCTCAGGCATCAACTGGTCCGCCTGGGTCGCAGACTTCGAGACCTATGTGTCGGCTCCGGACTACCTCAAGGTCTCCTCCGTCGTCGACGTGAACTCCACCTGCGGTGACGGCAGCGGCCCCGGCGGCTACCTCGAGGCGTCGAACTACACAGGCGGCAGCGTCCTGAACATCTGCAACGCCGGCTGGGGCACACAGCTGACCGACATCGCCAGCGATGTCCTCGCGGGGATCCGGACCTACAACCTGTCCCAGCCCGCCGATCCGGGCACCCTGGTGGTCACGGTCAACGGGGTCGCCACCACCGACTACACCTACAACGCGTCCACCAACTCGGTCACCATCAACGATCCGCCCGTCGGCGAGGGCGATGTCGTCGAGGTGTCCTACGGCGTGCTGTCGACCTGTCCCTGATCTCGTCGTGATCCATCGGGGCCCCGGCGGTGTGCCGTCGGGGCCCTCCTCGATGGATCGAGCAGCGGGGCGGAGCGCGCCTATCGATCGGGCACAAAGGTCATCACACCGTTCTCTCCGGCGACCCAGCGCCCGCACTCCATCCCGCTGTCTCTCGCGATCAGGTTGCCGTTGGCGCAGCGGATCCAGCCCACCTCGACCCCCTGCTGCCCGGTGACGGTGGGGATCGGCAGCTGCAGCGAAGCGATGGGGCGCCCCCACCAGGCCCGCCAGTCCTGATCGAGCTGGCGCACACCGCCGGGCCAGGCGGCCTGCAGCGTGGCTGAGGGGGGCTCGCCCGCGTGCTGGAGCAGCTGGGCGAGGGCAGCCTTGCCCGAGGGGCTCGACATCAGGAACGCACACAGAGACCAGCCCACCCCATAGGACGCGCTCCCCACCGGGGTGCTGGGCAGGCGGCTCCAGGCGCGGGGATCATCGAGGAAGGCCTCCAGCGGGGGCAGCCCGGGCCCCCTTTGGTGGAGCCAGTCGACCATGCCCGGCGCTGGATCGAGGTAGATCGCGTTGCCAGAGAGTCGGGCCCCCTCGAACAGCTCCGCCATGCCTTCGTGGAGCCACAGCGGAGCCCGGACCGCGCCCCCGGCCGACATCAGGTAGTGGCTCGCCTCGTGCACGATGGTGGCGTGCATCTGGGCGGCGCTGGTGTTCTTCCACACGACCCCCTCCCCCAGGCGGGTCGAGAAGAACCCCAGGGTAGAGCCCACCAACCCCATGGAGCTGGCCCGCCGCTCATACTCGACGCGATCGGCGACGAGGCGCACATGCACCGGGGTTGGATCGGAGAACGACAGCCCCATCGTGTCCTGGTAGGTGCGGAACATCCGGGTGAGGATCCGGCGCAGGCTCCGCTCGGTGTGGGCTGACAGGTCGAAGTCCTCTGCGACGATCTTTAGATCGACCTCAGCGGCAGGGGAGGGGGACAGGGTCAGCAACCACCACAACGGCATGTCCCCCTGGTATCCACGCTGGCCCCGGACGCCATGGCCCGGCGCCGTGGCCTCGGCGGCGAGCCGCGCCGGAGGGCTACCCTCTGGGTCGGTCGGTCGGGCCCTCGGCCAGGCTGGCCTCGAGGCTGGCGATGGCGGCAGCGACGTGGGGATCGGGGGGGCCCCGCCCCTGGCGTTGCTGCAGCGCCCACAGGATCGCCGGGCTCCGGATCTGAGCCAGGGCCGCGGCGGCCCAGCGCACGATCCCCTCATCTCGGCGATCCAACAGCCGGATCAGGGTGGTGGCGGGCGGAGGGTCCCAGATCCCGGCGAGGGCCCTCAGCACCAGCGCGTCGGGGCTGGCTGGATCTGCGAGGACACCCTGGAGGGTGGGGATCCCCTCCAGCCCTAGGTGCAGGGCCCCGAGGGTCCGCACCCAGGGATCTGGATCGCTGGCCGCACGCCGCGCCAACTCGAGCAGCCCCTGATCGAGCTCCGAGATCAGGGATCGGGCCTCGGGGCCCCAGCCCCCCAGCAGAGCCTCCAGCGTCCGCAGTCGGCGTTGGGGATCGGAGCTCGTGAGACCCTGGGGCTGGGTGGTGCTCGCGGTGTGGGGCTCGAGGCCGAGCCTGTGGCCGAGCCAGGCGAGCACCCGCAGGGTGTGCTCCAGCTCTGGGCCGGGCCGGCGCCACAGGGTGCACGCCAGGGTGGGACCGGAGCCCGCCAGCGCCCGACGGCCGGCCCGGAGCGCGGCAGGGCAGGCGAGGGATCGACGCAGCCAGGGATCGGGGGTCGGGGGTGGGCCCGGGCGCAGGCGCTCCTGCAGCTCTGCACGACGCCCGGGATCGATCGACGATCCCGGAGGGCCGGACAGGACGATCCGGGCCGTCGCCCAGCCCCACCAGGCCACGGGCGCCAGCGAGACGGAGAAGCCCCCGAACGGCCCCTCGAGCCGATCAGGGGAGGAGCCGATCAATCCGAGCCGGCCGGCCTCGATCACCCAGCGGCGGGCCTGACGCTCCGCGACCACACGCAGCAGCGCGAGGAGCAGCAGGGTGAGCAGCGCCGGGGTAGAAGGGGGGATCGTCGGCCTCCTGTCTCCATGTAGTCAGGTGTCCTCTGAGCTCAGTACCTGCGAGGTCTCATCAGCGCTCGCGTTCCGTCCCGGGCCTAAGAGGCTGTCGCGCATGCCGCCGTCGGCTCGTGCCCTGATGGATCGCTGTCCTCGGCCGGTCGATCGGTCAGGTGTAGGATTATGTTACTTCCTGCGCTCTCGCCTAGATCCCCGTCGGAGCACGGCGCTCGGTCCGGACGTGTGACAGCGCTCCTGGAGCGCTACAGCAACCAGGTCAGGATCGCCGCGAGGGTGAGCACCCCCAGGCTCCCCGCCAGGAGCACTACCACGGTCGCGGCGGCGATGTAGGGCGTGATCGGGGTCGAGCGCTGGGGGGGCAGCACCCCGGGCGCTCCGGGCAGCTCAGCCTCCTCCGGCCCGGAGGGATCGTTGCGGGCGCTGGCGGGGATCAGGGTAGGGGGTGGGGGCTCGTGCTGCACCAGGGACACATCGAGGCTGGGGACCACCTCGGGAACGGGCGGGGGTGGGCCCGCTGAGGCGCTGGGATCTCCGCCATGGATCGAGATCAGCTCCCGGAGGCGGAAGTGGACCTCGCGGGCGGTGGCTGGGCGCTGCGCTGGATCCACCGCGGTGAGGGCCCGGATCAGCTCCCGCACGTCGTCGGGGAGCGCTGGGCCCGGATCGAGGAAGGGGGTCGCACGCTTCTGTTTGGTGAGGCGGACCGCACGATCGGCCTCGGCTAGGCCGGGATCCGAGACAAAGGGCTCCTGGCCGGTGAACAGGGCGAGCAGGGTGAGCCCCAGCGCGTACAGATCCCACTGCTGGGGTCGCAGCTGCTCGGGGCTCGCCCACTCGGGGGGGGCGTAGCGCACGTCGCCCAGCCGGGTGCCGGGGTTGGTCAGCACCCCGAACCCCTCCTCCCGGGCGATGCCCATCTGCACCACCAGAGGGCCGCTGTCGGTGAGCAGCACGTTCGCCGGCTGGAGATCCCGGTGGTAGATCGCGCGGGCGTGGAGGTGGGCCAGCAGGTTCGCCAGATCCCGCCCTACACACAGCACCTGGAGCATGGGCAGGGAGCCCACACCCTCGATCAGGGCTCGCAGGTCGGGGCCCTCCCGCAGGTGCAGGACGAGGTAGGGGGGGGTCGCGTCGAGGCGAGCGACCTCGGCCCGCAGCAGGGTGGGGTGGTGGATCCGGGTGAGGATGTGGGCCTCGCGCTGGAACCTACGCCAGGCGTCGGGGTAGGTGTCGCGGAAGAGCTTGATCCCAGCCTTGCGGGTGGGATCGTCCTGGTGGTGGCACCGGAGCTCGACCCCGGTGGGGCCAGAGCGCAGGGGGAGCTCTACGACCCAGCCGCCCGGCAACAGGGTGCCCGGCTTGATGCCGGAGGGCTGGGCATGCGCCGATCCGGCCACGATCACCTCGTCTCGATTCTAGTGGACCAGACAGCAGAAAGATAGCGTTGGAGCTTCCAGGCGTCAGCCGCGCCCACGGACACTCGACACGATCTGTGCAGCGAGCGCATCCACCACCTCGTGCTCGGGGGGGGCCGGCTCCACCTCCTCAGTACCGGATGATGCGGATCTCCTGTCGGGTGAGGAACTCCTTGTCGTAGCTGCTGACTGCGCCGTCGGGCCAGGTGACCTCGATCCGATCGATGGTGTCGCGCTGGCCGAGGCCGAAGTGGGCCTCGGGGGGCAGGCTGACCCCGATGCTGCTGCCCCCGGCGCGGATGGTGCGGGTCCAGACCTGCTCACCGGACCAGACGCGGATCTTGGCTCCGACCGCGTGCTGGTTCATCGTGCCGGGCTGCTCCAGGTGCACCCGCAGCCAGCTCGCGTCTCCACACCGGGCCATCCAGATCCGGATCGAGCCCCGCAGATCGTGCTTGACGATGTCGAGGAAGCCGTCCCGGTTCAGATCCACCACCGCGACACCCCGGTTGGCGGACATGTCGTCGAGCCCCCAGCTGCTGCCCTGCTCGGTGAACGTGGGATCGGTCGGGGTGCCCTCGTTGATGAACAGCACGTCGGGCTGGTAGCGGGGGTTGCCCCAACCCGGGTTTCCATGATCGGCGATGAACCCGAACTGGGAGATCAGATCGAGATCGCCGTCGTTGTCGATGTCGAACAGCTCGCTGCCCCAGCCCGGCTTCTGGCCGTCGAGCAGGGTGATGCCCGAGCTCTCGGTCGCGTCCACCCACACGTCGATGCTGGCGACGCTCTGCAGGTAGAACAGCTCACCCCAGGCGGGGATCACCAGATCGGGGCGGAGATCGCCGTTGAGATCGCCCCAGGCGAGGCCCATCCCAGCGGCTCCGACCACCAGGCCCGAGGCTTCCTCGGGATCGTAGACCAGCGCTCCGCCCCGGTTCCAGACCACGACGTTGGGCTGGACGTGCCCGACGTCGTTGACCGAGTACAGATCCAGCCAGCCGTCGTCGTCGAGATCGATCCAGCCTCCGCCGAGGGTGTAGCTGTCGTGCAGCGCCTGGGGCAGCAGCTCGGAGGCGTCGGTGA
>DRPG01000369.1 GCA_011376105.1 Deltaproteobacteria bacterium | reverse complement strand
TCACCGGCTCTCCCGTCTTCGTCACCGGCTCTCCCGTCACCGGCTCTCCCGTCTTCGTCACCGGCTCTCCCGTCTCCGACCCCTGCTCCGTCTTCGGCTTCGCCGGCTGGGGGGGTGGGCACAGGCAGGGTGGAGGCGAGGGACGGCTGGACTGTGGGTGGGTCCTCGCCGGGTCCCCCGATCAGGGCCGGGAGGATCCCGAGCCCCAGCACCCCCAGGATCCCGAGGATCCCCAGCACTCCGGCGGCTTGGATCCACCGTGGGGGGCGGCCCTCGACGAGCGGGGTCTCTCCAGGCATCAGGGTTGGCCCCGCGTCTTCGCTGGAGTCCCGGGTGGGGAGTGGATCGTTGGAGGCGAGGGCTCGCCGCTGTCGGGGGGTGGGGGTCTGGGGATCGCTCGTCCGGGAGTAGACCGCGGGGGAGGGATCGGGGAAGCTCAGGGCGGGCAGCTCGAGCCTGATCCCGGGCACGTCGGCGACGAAGCGCTGCAGCGCCAGGGCCATCTCTCCGGCGGAGGTGTACCGGTTGGCGGGGCTGGCCGCACAGGCCCGCTGCAGGATGGGGATCAGGGGCTCGACGATCCCCTCCCAGCGCGGAGACCCTGCATCGACCAGGAACAGATCGACGGGGCTCTGGCCCGAGAGCAGGGCATAGAGGCTGGCTCCTACCCCATAGATATCTGCGAGGTGGGTGACCTTGGAGGCGTCCACGCGCTGCTCGGGGGGCATGTACGCCATCGAGCCCATCGCGACGCCGGTCCGGGTGGTCCGCAGATCCCGGTCGGCGAGCATCGCGATCCCGAAGTCTGCGAGCAGCGGCCGATCGTCGACGCTCAGCAGGACATTCTGTGGCTTGACGTCCCGGTGGACGATGCCCGCGGCGTGGGCCGTGGCCAGGGCTGAGAGCACCTCGAGGATCCACTGGATAGCGAGGCCGATGGGGATGGTGTCCAGCGCGTCCAGGCGATCCATCAGCGAGCCGTTGGGCGCCAGATCCATGACGATGTAGTCGAGGTCGCCCTCAGTGCCGATGTCGTGCACACTGAGGATGTTGGGGTGGGACAGGCTGGCCATGGCCCGGGCCTCGGTGCGGAACCTAGCCCGGAGGTGCTCTCCCCGGCGCCCCTTGGTGGGGGACAGGATCTTGATGGCGCGCTGGACCCCGAGCTCTCGATCTTCTGCGCGGTAGACCCTCGCCATTCCGCCGCGACCAAGTAGGTTTAGAAGGACATACCTGCCTCCTCGGAGGTCTTCCGGTCTCTGGAGTTCATGCGCCACGGTTGGACGTTCTATCATTTTACCTCGTCAGGGGGAGTCACCCCGGTGTCACTCCCCGCCCCCGGCACGCCGACGTACAGTCCGGGGCAGGCGGGTGGCAGGGCTGCAGGTGGACCAGGCCGGGAAATCCAGAGACGAGGTCCGGGCACGGGTCTCCCACGCGGGGGCTGAGCTGTCCGTGCTGCGGGCTCAGCGCCGACAGGTCGAGGCCGGGCTCCAGCTCCGGTGGGCCTCGTCAACCCCGACGTCGGGGATCGGGCTCGAGCTGGAGCCCTTCGAGGCCGCTCACCGGGGTGCGCTGGAGGCCGAGGCCCGGGCCGTGGCTGAGCTGGAGGCCCTCGGCGGGCCGGGCTCGTCGGACATCGTGATGGTCCCTCCATCCCGGGAGCCGACGAGCCGGGGTGAGGGATCGGCGCCGGGGGGCTGCACGGGCTCCAGGGCTCGACACGCCGCGGCTCCGGCCCGCGCCCCGGGGACGCTCTCGCCTCGCCCCGGGGCAGGCTCAGGGGGTGTCCCGTGGCCTGGAGCGGGGGCGCGCTGGATCCTGCAGGTGGCCGCGGCGTTGACGTTTTTGTTGCAGGGCAGGGGAGCGGCCGTGCGCCGCTGCAAGGCAGAACGTGGTACATCCCGCGGGATTGGAGACCGTCGTGGCTCACGCAGACAGGCCCCGTTGGTGGTGGTGGGGGCTCACAGCCCTGATCGTAGCGTGGCTCGCGGTGCTCGCCGTGTCTGCGGTGTGGGGGGTGCCCCACATCGAGCGTGCGCTGAAGGTCCGCTCTGAGGCGGCCCTGGGTGAGATCAGCGCGGATCAGGTGGAGGTGTCCGTCTCGCAGCGGGACGTCACCCTCGCGGGGGTCCTGCCTCCCGGGATCACCCCCTCGAGCGCACGTGACACAGTGGCTGCTCTGTGGGGGGTCCGGACCGTCCAGCTGGAGCAGCTCGAGGCCGC
>DRPG01000368.1 GCA_011376105.1 Deltaproteobacteria bacterium | reverse complement strand
TGTTCACCGTCCGGGTCCTCGACCCCTCCGACGTGCCCGTCGAGGGGGCCGAGATCCGGGTCGGCCGCCGCAGGCCTGTCCTGACGGACGCAGCGGGGGAGGCTGTGCTGGTCGACATCCCCTGGAGCTCCGGGGTCCTGGTCCGGGCCGAGGGCTACGAGGCCTCCCCCGTGCCCACCCCCGCGCCCGACGTGTCCCAGGCCACGGTGCGGCTCGCGTACGCCACCACCCCCCAGCCGCTGCGGGTCCGGGTCGTGGATCAAGAGGGGCAGCCGGTCTCGGCCACGATCCGGGCCGAGCCCGTCGACGGAGGGGAGGGGATCGAGGGGCCCGCCGACTCGATCGTCCTGCCCCAGGAGGGGCAGTACCAGGTCGAGATCTCCGCCCCGGGGTTTGGCGCTCAGATCCGGGAGGTCCACGTCGATGCCTCCGGCCGGCTCCCCACGTCGTTCGAGGTGGTCCTGCGGCCCGAAGCCGGCGACACCACCCTCAGCTCACGCCTGCTCGATCCAGAGGATCAGCCCGTCGTCGGGGCCCGGCTGCTGATCGACGGGCTGCCCGCGGGCACCACCGCCGATGGCGGCCTGTTCGGGGTCTCCGGCCTCGCCTCCGGCGCCCACGAGCTCGAGATCCAACACCCCGAGTACACCACCAGGATCTTCGACGCGCTCAAGCCCGACTCGCTGGAGGCGGCCCTCGTGCTCCAGCGCTCGCCTGGATCGGTCCGGATCACCGTCCGGGGCCCAGACGATCAGATCGTGCCCGACGCGGTCGCTCGGTTCCTGGGCCCCCGGCGGCTGCCGCCGATGCCCCTGGGGGAGCGTGGCCAGCGGATCCAGGTCCTGGGCCCCGGCTCGTGGATCCTGCTCGTCTCGTCCGAGGCCTACGGGATCCAGGAGCGCGTCCTCGAGGTCCCCGAAGACAGCTGGGAGCTGATCGAGGTCGCGGTGGTGCTGCAAAACGAGGAGGCCGGGCAGGCGATGCTAAACGTGCAGGTCATCGATCCCTCGGGTCGACCCGTCGATGGCGCCCGGATCGAGCTCGATGGCCTGTACCTGGGGGAGACCTCCACCGGGGGCACCCTGGCGCTCTCAGGCCTCGAGCCGGGGCCCCGGGTGCTCAGCGTCTCCGCCGAGTGGATGCGTCCGGTCGAGCCACAGAGCTTCACCCTGTCCCAGGGCGCTCAGGATCGGGTGTTCCAGCTCGAGTGGGAGGCTGGCCTGGTCGATGTGATCGCCCGGAGCCCGGAGGGGCTGGTGGCCGACGCGGTGGTGCGGTTCCTTGGCCCGACGGTGATGGATCCAGTCCCGCTGGATGGCGGTCACAGCCTGGTGTCCCTCGAGCCGGGGGCCTGGACCGCCCTGGTGACCAGCGAGCGCTTGGGCGCTCAGCAGCGGGAGCTGGTGGTGGAGCCGGACGCCCGCAGGCTCCACCGTGTGGAGTTCCTGCTCGTGCCCGACGAAGGCGGCGTCGCGGGGCTGTCGGTGGAGGTGACCGATCCCGAGGGGGCGCCGGTGGAGGGTGCCCGGGTGATCCTCGACGGCCTGCAGGTTGGATCCACCTCGAACGCAGGCACCCTGCAGTTGTCCGGGCTCACCGTGGGGGATCGAACCGTCGAGATCGAGGCCGACGCGCTGTCGCCCGCCGTGGCGGTGGTGCACCTGCGAGAGGGGGAGCAGCAGCTGCTCCAGCAGCTGGAGTGGGGCCCGGGTGCGGTCCGGATCCGGGCGGTCCACGAGGGAGATCCCGTCCCCGACGCCGTGATCCGCTTCCTCGGCCCGAAGCGCACCAGCCCGAGGCCGGTCGACGAGCAGGGGCTGGTCACCTCCTCCCTAGAGCCCGGCCCCTGGGTGCTGCTCGCGACGTCCGAGGCCGTCGGGGTCGGTGAGCAGACGATCGAGATCCCCGAGGCCCCCGGGCTCACCGAGATCGAGGTGGCGCTGATCTCGTCCCGGGTGGGCCTGGCCAACCTCACGATCGAGGTCAAGGACCGCAACGGGCACCTGATCGAGGACGTGGAGCTGCTCTTCGACGGAGACCTGGTCCGCGACGAGGACGGGGTCGTCGTGCTGGACGACCTCCCGATGGGCGCCGTGCAGATCGAGGTCCGCGCCGAGCACCACCAGCCGAGGGCGCTCGAGCTGGTGCTGGACGAGGCGGTGGTGGTGCGTCCGATCGTCCTCGAGTGGGTGCCGATCCCGCTGAGCCTCCAGACCCTGCGCGCCGACGGCACCCCCATCGCGGCCACGATCCAGCTCGACGGCCCCGCCGACGTCGAGGCGGTCCGGACGGGCTCGGGGGGAGCCGGCGCGGTGCAGGTGCCCCCCGGGCTGTGGACGATCACCGCCACCGCGGGGGAGCTGGCGACCACCGTGCAGCAGCGGGTGCGCTCAGGCCAGGAGGCCCTGGAGGTCTCCCTGGTGCTCACCGAGACCAGCGCCCGGGTCACCGGGCAGGTGGTGGCCCTGTCCGGGCGGGTGCAGTTCGACTTCGACGAGGCCACGCTCCGCCCCGACTCGGCTCCGGTGCTCGAAGCCGTGGCGCAGGCGATCCGCTCCCGACCCGGGATCATCCGGGTGGAGATCCAGGGGCACACCGACAACATCGGGAGCAAGCCCGTCAACCAGAAGCTCTCCGAGCTGAGGGCCGGCGCGGTGCTCGACGCCCTGGTCCAGCTGGGGATCGCCCCCGAGAGGCTGGTGGCCCGGGGGTATGGAACCCAGCGCCCCCTGACCTCCAACGACACTCAGGAGGGTCGGGCGACCAACCGACGGGTGGAGTTCGAGATCCTTGAGCAGGTCCCGGAGTTGGAGCCCTGAGGGCAGCTCCCCGGACGTCTCGAGCAGGCTGGATCGGCGTGCAGCTGCTGGAGAAGCTGAGGGCAGGAGCCCGTCTCCGGGCAGCGGACGACGCCGAGGACCCGGGGGCCCCCGGTGCAGCCCCGCGGTGATCCGCCCCGCGGTGATCCGCCCCGCGGTGATCCGCCCCGCGGTGATCCGCCCCGCGGTGATCCGCCCCGCGGTGGGCAGCGTGTGGGGATCGGGCGGGGCAGACCAGAAGGCGACCGCCATCGCCGGATCGTCGTCGTAGGGCCTCGACCTGCGCTGCAGGGGCGTCACCGCGGATCTGCAGCTCGGCCTCGGGCGAGGAACGGCCGGGGGGCCGAGGAGCCTGCGTTGAGCTGCTCGAGCTCGGACACGGTGAACGGGTGATCGCTTCGCTGGACGACCTGGCGGGCAAAGGCCTCGATCCCGGCCCGGACGCTCTCGCCCCAGCGGTTGTCGGTGCGGCTCTCCCAGAAGGCGAACAGCGCGGCCCGGCGGGCACGGTAGGTCTCCAGGGTGCGGGCCTGACCTGGCCCCTCGAGGGGGACGCCCCCGAGCCAGAGGGCCTCGAGCCGCTCCGAGAGGCCCCCGAGGGTGTCTCCGAGGGAGGCATCCGCCATGCGATCCCCCAGCTGCCGTAGATCGGGCTCGATCCGCGCCAGGGTGCGGCTCCGCTCGGCGTTGAACCTTCGGTTTGAGATCGTGGCCCCGAGCTGGACACAGCCGGTGGGGATCACGACGCAGGGGAGCCAGCGGGTGCCCTCCGGCAGGCCCTTCGCCGGGCCCTCGACCAGCCTGAGCCCCTGGCGGCGGTGCTTGAGGTAGCCGTCGTCGTACATCACGATCTTGCCCCGCCAGGTGGTGGTGTGCTTGAGGATCGTGCGCCCGTCTCGCTCCTTGATCCGGCTGAAGCCCAGCTCCATCAGATCATCGATCACCGCCTGGCGGGCCTGTCGAACCTGCCCCCAGGTGACCACGATCTCCTCGGCGATCTCCTCGGCGATCTCCTCGGCAGGCTCGTCGGGGCCAGCGGCCGGGGCTGGAGCCACCGGTGGCTCGGCCCTGGCCGCCCCCAGGAGCAGGGCCCAGATCACGAGGGGAGCTGCTCGGGGACCCCCGCGTCCCCGGGCCCCGGGCGGGGCTCCCGGGGCTCGCTGAGCCTCCTTTGCAGGTGCAGCAGCTCGGGATCGGTGGGGAAGCGGCCCAGCGCCTCATCCAGCTGCTCGGAGGCTGCGACGAACAGCTCCTGCTGGAGGAGGCCCTCGATGCGGACGCTGGCCTCGATCGGATCCCGAAAGCGCTGGCCCGGCTTGCGGATCCGGGCCCTCAAGGCCTCGGCGTCCCGGTGGCCGTGGGGATCTGAGGTGAGGCGGGCCAGGCCCTCCTCGATCAGGGCGTGCTGCCCGTAACGGATCGCCTCCTGCACCAGCCCGATCAGGCGGAGCCTCCGCTGGCCGGCCAGGGACAGGGCCCGGTGGGCCAGCTGCCGGCGGGTGGGGCCGTCGGCCCGCACCATCCGGCGCACGGCGCCCTTGATCTGCTTGCTCCGGACAGACTCGATCCAAAACGGGACCGCCAGGACCCCGGCGATCCCCAACACGATCGGGATCGCCCACCCCGGGATGAGGGAGGTCAGGACCTGCCCGATGTCGGAGAAGATGCGAAACATCCTCCCCCTCCTAACCAGCGGGGTGGCGTCGGACACCGGAGGCTTGGGCGCGGAGGGCGGAAACACCGAGCGAGGGACGATGCCCAGGCCATGTCACCAGGAGGACGACCACACAGCCCTCGGTGATCCCGTCCTCCGGCCCGTCAAGCCTCCCCAGCAACCTGCACCCAGTCCATCGAGGCCAGGCGGCTCATCATGCGCAGGAAGTCCGGGGGTGGGAGTACGGTAATGTCGTCATCGCCGTGGTGCACCGGGATAGGGCCCCACCGGGTCCCATCGAACCAGAACAGCTGATCGGAGAGCAGGTGCTCCCGGGTCGCCTCGAGGTGGCCCACGGCGGAGGCCAGCGCCTGCAGGCCGTCGATCGCCGTCGCCGAGTCCATCGGCACACACAGCAGCTGCTGGGGCTCGGGGACCGCCACCACCAGGCCCCCCAGGGGCATTGGATCGAACAGCTCGGGGAGCAACATCAGCCGCGAGGCCGCCAGCCCGTCCTCGACCTTCATGAACCGGAGCCCGGGGAGGGTGTCGACGTGCTGTAGATCTTCGGGGCGGGAGCCCCGGCGCAGGGACGCCAGGGCGAGCTCGAGGGCCTCCTCACCCCCCAGGCCAGCCTCGAGCAGCTCCCGGCCGGTGGCGGGGGTGACGATGCCGCCGTCTTCGATCGCGACACACGCGAACAGGTGATCCCGGATCACCTCCCGGGAGGCCTCCGTGGGATGGCCCGTGAGTAGGATGCGCAAGCGCTGCTGGATCGACATGGTCGTGTCTCCTGGGCCTGGATCCCGGGCGTGGTGTCTGGGAGCTGGAGCTCCGATCTCTACACTCAATGTCGATCCGTATGGACATGGCCTCTGCATCTGCTGGTCAAATCTTGTCTTGCGCCCCCTGCTGATCCGCACCGGCGGCGCACCCGGGCTCAGGGGGGGCTCGTTGTTGGGTCAGATTATACGCCGATTATCTTGTTGCCATACCGGGCGGTGAGAGATCGTGGCGCGTTCCTGGGCCTAGAGCGGGTCATCGGAGGGGCTAGCGCCACCAGCCGGGGGCATGGGAGCATGAGCGTTTCGATCACAAACACACTCCTCGGCCCGGGGGCGGGCCCGCGGGCGTCGGGGCCGCGGGGCTGGCACCCCCGGGGTCAACGGTGCCACCGCGGGCCCGCGTTGGTCGGGTGGGGGGCTGGCTCGGTGGCGGGCCAGATCTGGCGTAGGTACCCCGGAGCCCCCCGAGCTGGATCGTACTGGCGGGGGTAGCCCAGGCTGACCTCCTCAAAGCAGACCCCGTCGCGCCAGTCGGTGGCGCGCATGTGCAGGTGGCCGCTGACCACGACCTCGGCCCGGTAGGTCAGGTGCCAGTCCTCGGTCTGGCGGGTGCCACACCAGGGGGTGAACCGGGGGATCCGAAACAGCCTGCACAGGTCCAGCCGCAGGGGCCAGTGGTTGATCAGCAGGGTGCGCTTCGAGGGCGGGAGGCGATCGAGGCGGGCGCGGGTCGCCTCGACGCGGGCGGCGCACCAGTCCTGGCGGCTGGGCCAGGGATCGGGGTGCAGCCTGCGCTCGTCTGCGCACACGATGCCCCCCGCTGCGGCCCAGCGCACCGCGTCCCCGGGGGACATGTTCCCGGGACAGAACGAGTAGTCGTATAGGAGGAACATCGGCACGACCACGACGTCGGTGCCCGGGAGCGTGGGCCAGTCGTCCTCCGGTGTCAGCACCCCGAGGCTCCGGCAGAGCTCGACCAGGTGATCGTACTTGTCCTGGCCCGAGAGCCTGGGGGTCTCGCTGGTCCACAGCTCGTGGTTGCCGGGCACCCAGACGACCTTCGCATAGCGGGGCACCACGTGCTCCAGCACCAGCCGGAGGTGGGCCTCGGTCTCGCCGAGATCCCCTGCGAGGATCAGCCAGTCTCCGGGGTGCTCGGGGAGGGTGGTGACGGTCTCCCGGTTGGCCTCGAGGCCGACGTGTAGATCCGAAAGGGCATAGATCCTCATCGGAGAGCCCTATCGTGGCGCGCGGGTCTCCGTGCGGTGCCTCGCCAGCGCCGCCAGCGCCGCCAGCGCCGCCAGCGCCGCCAGCAGCCCCGGCGCCGGCAGCCCCGGCGTCGTCGGGGGGTGGGCGGGGGACGCGCAGCCACAGCTCCGGAGCCTTGGATCGGCTGGAGCGCAGGAGGGGACGTGCACCGGCCACGGCCCGTGGCGCTCCTCGATGGGCTGGGAGCGGACCCAGCGACCTCCGTCGTAGGCCCGCAGGGACAGCGTCCCCGTCCGGCCTGAGCAGCCCAGATCGAGCCGATCGGTGTCGGGCTCGATGACCTCGCCGTCGAGGGACCACTCGAGGGTGAGGTGCTCCCGAAGGGGGTGGGTCTGGACCTCGATCGAGGGCGCGGCGGAGGTCAGCGGCGTGCCCGGAGGAGGCTCGAGGGAGGCGATCAGCCCTGGGAGCGCTCCATACATCTCGAGCACCGCGGCCTGCCTGCACACCGGGCAGTACCCCTCCCGCAGGGTCCGCATCATGCAGCCCTCCTCGGTGGGGCGGTAGAGGCTCGGGAAGCTGCAGCTCGGGAACGCGTCCACGCCCCGGATCCCGAGCCACTCATCCCAGCGGCCCTGGGGATCGGAAGAGCAGTTGGGGCCCTCACCCTCGCCCTCGATCCCGTAGTCGTACTCGTCCCACAGGCCGAAGAGGGTGTGGCCCAGCTCGTGGGCGGCGACCTGGAGCCCCTGCTGGGGACCGACGTAGGCGGTGGCATAGCTGAAGCCCCCCGAGCCCCCATAGGCGGTGTCGTTGACCAGCACGAGGATCCCGTCGTGCGCGGGCACGGCGTCGGCGATCCCGAAGATCGCGGGCTCCTCGCAGCAGATGAGCCGCTCGATCCCGTCGCAGTCGTAGCGACAACCCAGGGCGGTGTCGATCTCGGTGCCCGCCTCGGGGTGGCTCGCGCCCGAGTCGGCGGACGCGATCTCGATCCGCCACAGGTTGAGCAGATCCGGGTAGCTGTCGAACGGAGCGATCTCGAGCAGGTACCCGACGAGGTCGTCCACGTCCTCGACGAAGTCGGGGAGCTCGTCTGCGGTGTAGCCATCGCCGAGGATCACCAGATCCAGGCGCTCGTCGGAGGGGCCGCTGTACAACACGGGGAACGCCACCGCGGCTGGATCCACCGCAGGACGAAGCGTGGCCGGCGGCAGGGGGTGGATCCGGGCCGTGTCCCGCAGGGCCACCGCCCCTTCGGGCCAGGGCAGCACCACCCGCAGCAGCGCCTGATCCCGCATGGTGATGTGGCCCGCCCCGTCGGGGAGGAGGATCGAGCGCCGCCGAGCGTCGGGCAGATCGATCCTTAGGAGGGTGGACCGCGCCTCGTCGAGCAGCTCGAGGTGGGGACCCCGCCCGCCCGGTTGGGTCGAAGGCGCTGAAGAGAACGGGGCGATCGCTGTGATCGCCGTGATCGCTGTGATCGTCGCGTCGGGACCGTCGAGCTGGACGGTCACGCGCAGCCCCTGGGGATCCCCCGCATGGACGAGGCTGATCAGGATGCCGAGCAGGAACATCAGGCCAGCATATCCGAGCTCGGGGAGGTCGCCGCCGTCTCGTCCCCTGGTGGTCTCGTCCCCTGGTGGGGGCTGGGTGGCCGGAGGCGCGGGCCGACCACAGGGGATCGTCCCTGCAGGGGGTGGACGGAGCAGCGATCCCCAGCCGGGATCGCCTCCTTGGGGCCGTGGGCTCCGGGATCGCTGGAGACTGTCGGGTGGGTGCTCTAGGGTGGGTCCCCGTGCGATCGTCTCCTCCCATGGGCCACGTGCTCCTGTGGCTCGGCTCGCTGGGGCTCCTCACCGGTGGAGCCCCGTGGCTGCCGTGGCTCTCCCAGCCCCGGCTGCCCGCGCCTGCGACCCAGCTGTCATGGGCAGCAGGAGGGAGTCACCTGGTGGCCTCCGTCGACGGCCGGGCGCTGTGGATCGATGCAGAGGGACACGCGCTGTTGGTCCCGATCGAGGATCTGCAGCGTGCCACCCTCTCGCCCGACGGGCGCTATGTCGTCGGGGCACAAGAGCACGGGTTCCTCGCCTGGGACAGCGTGGAGGGGGGCGTGCAGGAGGGGCTGGTGCCCGAGCGCCTCGGGGCCCCCGTCGTGCTCCAGCAGGGAGTCTTCGGCAACGTCCAGGTCACCGAGACCCTCGCCCACCACCGGCTGAAGCGCTCGGGCCCCGCGGTGGAGGACGCCGAGGCCTCGACCCGGAAGCACTTCGTCGCGCTGTGGCTCGATGATCTCGATCCCCTGCTCTATGTCGACACGGGCTTTGGCCTCGAGGTCCTCCACCTGTGGACCGGCGCCCTGCTGCGGCTCCTCGATCCAGGCCTCGGAGGCGGCCGTGTCCTCGGGGTCGATCGAGACAACGAGGGTCGGCTCGTGGTAGCCCTGGCGGATGCCGAGGGGATGCGGATCTGGGCCCCCCCCGATCCGATCGGTCCGGTCTGGGGGCTCGATCCCGAGGGGCCGATCGCGCTCGGCGCCTGTGGTGCGCTGATCGCAGCCGGGGATCTCGACGGCGTGCAGCTGCACAGCTCCGCCACCGGAGATCCCCTCGGTCGGCTGCTGCGCACCCCAAGGCCCGTCGCACAGGTCGCGTTCTCCGCCGATGGCTCGCACCTCGCCGCCGCGCTGGTCAACGGCGGGGTGAAGGTCTGGCCGGTGGCGCCCGGGGAGCTCGAGGTGCCCGAGCCGGTGGCTCGGCCGGTGTCCGACGTCGACGTCGGGCGGATCCGCAGCGGAGCCGTCCGGGCTGGATCCCCCGATCCCTGGCCCCCGAGCCAGCTGCTGTCGCTGGCGGGGGGCACCGATCGGATCCGCTGGGATCCCTCGGGTCGGCTCATGGGCTGGGTCGGAGGCCAGCTGTCCACGATCGATCCCGACACCGGTGCGCTCCAGCCGATCTCCGAGCGATACATCGATCGGGGGCGCCCGTTCGCCTGGTCCCCCGACGGCCGGCGGATGGCGGTGGTCGGAGGCTCTGAGATCCGGATCCTCGACGTGGGGCGGGGGCGGCTGCAGCGACGTCTGGCCAGCGGTGGCGGGCACAGCCAGCTGGACTGGCGCGGCGACGTGTTGATCGCCGACGCCGGCGGCGCGATGGCCCAGGCGTGGGATCCCGAGACCGGAGAGCCGCTTGGTGCACCCTTCGAGATCAGCAGCGATCCAACCGCGCGCCACGTCCTGTCCCCCGACGGCCGACAGCTGGCGATCCGAGGCCGGGAGCCCCAGATCCTCGACGCCCTCAGCGGGGCCCGGATCGTGGCCCTCGACGCCCAGCACGGGGGCGTGTCCTCCCTGGCCTGGAGCCCCGACGGAGCCACGCTGGCCACCGTCGGCAACGACGGCACCGTGCTGCTGTGGAGCGTCGGAGGCTGGACCCCCCGGGCCCTGGTCGAGGGGGCCTGGGGCCGACAGCTGGCGTTCTCCCCAGACAGCAGACGACTGCTGTCGGTGTCCTGGGAGCGCGCGGTCCTCGTCGACGTCGCCACCGGGAGCCCGGTGGCGATCCTCCCCTTCGACGGACTGCTGAACTCGGTCGACTGGTCCGACGCCGGGCTGGTGATCGGAGACAGCTCGGGCAACCTGAAGGTGTGGCGCTCCGACGGGGCCCCGGGCTGAACACCGCGCTGTGGCCCGATCCATGCGCTGGAGCCGGGCTGGACGGACCCAGAGCGGAGCCCCGGGCCGCCCGATCTCCGTCCCCTGGCTCGATGATCGAGATGGGCCCGAATCTGGAAAGAAGAGTCCGGTATGGTTACTACGCGGTCGGAGGGTGGCCGTGAAGCTGACCGCCCAGGAAGAGTACGGGCTGCGCTGTCTGATCCAGATCGCCCGCCGGGCCCCCGAGCCCAGCGACGGGCCGGTGTGCATCCGCGACGTCGCGGCGGCCGAGGGGTTGTCGTTGGACTACGCGGCCAAGCTGCTGCGGGTGCTGCGCTGTGGGGGGATGGTCACCAGCGAGCGGGGAGCGACCGGGGGGTTTCGCCTGGCGCGCTCCGCCTCTGAGATCTCGGTGGCCGAGATCCTGGCCTGCCTCGACACCCCGCTGTATGGGGGCGACGGCTTCTGTCAGGCCCACTCGGGTCGCCACGCGGCCTGTGTGCACACCGACAACTGCTCCCTGCAGGCCCTGTGGTGTGCGATCGAGGGGGCGGTCGCCCGGGTCCTGGGGCAGCTAGTCCTGGCGGATCTGCTGCTGACCAGGATCGACATCGAGCAGAGGATCCGAACCGAGCGCGGCCCGGCCGCGGAGGGTGTATGAGCACCGACGCACAAGATCTCGTCGCTGAGCGAGACGAGTACCGCTATGGCTTCGTCAGCGACTTCGAGTCCGACACCCTGCCCCCGGGCCTCGACGAGGGTGTCGTGCGCTTCATCTCCGCAAAGAAGGGGGAGCCGGAGTGGCTGCTGCGGTGGCGCCTCGAGGCGTTCGGCCGGTGGCGGGAGATGCAGGAGCCCCACTGGCCCCACTTCGAATACGGTCCGATCGACTACCAGGGCATCAGCTACTTCTCCGCCCCCAGCAAGGACGCACCCAAGAGCCTCGATGAGGTCGATCCCGAGATCCTCGCGACCTTCGAGAAGCTCGGGATCCCGCTGCACGAGCGCGCCGCCCTCGCGGGGGTCGCGGTGGATGCGGTGATCGACTCGGTGAGCGTGGCCACCACCTTCAAGGACAAGCTCGCTGAGCTCGGGATCCTGTTCCTGTCCTTCGGCGAGGCGGTTCAGGAGCACCCCGAGCTGGTGCGCCGGTACCTGGGCTCTGTGGTCCCGGTGACCGATAACTACTTCGCGGCCCTGAACGCAGCGGTGTTCTCCGACGGCACCTTCGTATACATCCCCGAGGGCGTGCGCTGTCCGATGGAGCTGTCGACCTACTTTCGGATCAACGAGGCGAACACCGGGCAGTTCGAGCGCACCCTGATCGTGGCCGAGGCCGGCGCCCACGTATCGTACCTCGAGGGCTGCACCGCCCCGATGCGCAAGGAGAACCAGCTGCACGCAGCGGTGGTCGAGCTGGTGGCGCTGCAGGACGCCACGATCAAGTACAGCACCGTGCAGAACTGGTACCCCGGCGACAAGGAGGGCAGGGGCGGGGTGTACAACTTCGTCACCAAGCGGGGCCGGTGCGCCGGTGCCCGCGCTCGGATCAGCTGGACCCAGGTGGAGACAGGCTCAGCCATCACCTGGAAGTACCCAAGCTGCATCCTCGAGGGGGATGGATCGGTCGGGGAGTTCTACTCGGTGGCCCTGACCCACAACCACCAGCGCGCTGACACCGGCACCAAGATGATCCATGTAGGCCGGGACACGCGCTCGACCATCGTGAGCAAGGGGATCAGCGCGGGCCAGGGCCAGCAGACCTACCGGGGCCTGGTCCAGGTGGGGCGCAGGGCCACCGGCGCCCGCAACTACACCCGCTGCGACTCGCTGCTGATCGGAGATCGTTGTGGCGCCCACACCTTCCCCTACGTCGACGTGCGCAACGGCCGGGCGACGGTGGAGCACGAGGCGAGCGCCAGCCGGATCGGCGAGGATCAGCTGTTCTACCTGCGCCAGCGGGGCCTGACCGAGGAAGACGCGGTCTCGATGATCGTCAACGGGTTCTGTCGGGAGGTCTTCAAGGAGCTCCCGATGGAGTTCGCGGTCGAGGCCCGCAAGCTCCTCGAGGTCTCCCTCGAGGGAGCCGTCGGCTAGGCCAGCCGAGCTCCACGATGTCTTCGGACCACCGCTGGCCTGGTCCCGGGACGGAAACCACGAACGCCTGGAGAGACAAGTGATGCTCGAGCTGATCGATCTGCACGCGGAGATCGAAGGCACCCCGATCCTCAAGGGGCTCTCGCTGTCGCTGGGGGGTGGAGAGGTGCACGCGATCATGGGCCCCAACGCGTCGGGCAAGTCGACGCTGGCCAAGGTGATCACCGGGCACCCCGACTATCGGATCACCTCGGGGGGGATCCGGTTCGAGGGGCGCTCGATCCTAGATCTTGGGCCGGAAGAGCGGGCTCGCCTGGGGATCTTCCTATCGTTCCAGCACCCGATCGAGATCCCGGGGGTCTCCACGGCTGAGTTCCTTAAGGCCGCGGTCAACGCCACCCGGCGGGCCCGGGGTCAGCCCGAGGTCGACGCCGCTGAGTTCCTCCGGCTGGCCCGGGAGCGCATGGCCCTGGTCGAGATGGATCCCTCGCTGCTGAAGCGCTCGCTCAACGAGGGCTTCAGCGGAGGGGAGAAGAAGCGTAACGAGATCTTCCAGATGGCCATGCTCGAGCCCAGGCTGGCGATCCTCGACGAGCCGGACTCCGGTCTGGACGTCGACGCGTTGCGGATCGTGGCCAGCGGCTGCGAGGCGCTGCGCTCCCCCGAGCGCACGATGCTGGTGATCACCCACTACCAGCGCCTGCTCGATCACCTCACCCCCGATCACACCCACATCCTCCTCGACGGTCGGATCGTCCGCTCGGGGGGCCCCGAGCTCGCGCAGGAGGTCGAGGCCCGGGGCTATCAGTGGGTCCGGGACGAGGTCGCGGCATGAGGGGGCGCGATCTGGGCCCCGCGGAGGCCTATGCCTCGGCCTCCGCGGGGCTGTCGGCTGGCTCAGGCTGGCTGCTGCCGATCCGCAGCGAGGCCGCAGCGCTGCTGCAGAGCCGTGGGTTCCCCGCCCGGGACGAGGCGTGGAAGTACACCCGCGCCGGCAACCTGCTCCAGGCCGTGTTCGTGCCCGCGCAGGAGGCCTCCGACGTCGCGCTGCCCGACGGCCCTTGGGGGGACGAGCCCCGGCTGGTCTTTGTCGATGGGATCCCCCACCCCGGGCTGTCGCGGGGCGTCGAGGGGCTCCAGCTCGAGGATCTGTCCACCGTCTCCGGGGGCTGCCCAGAGCTCGGCCGGGCCCTGGGGGAAGGTGATGGATTCTCAGCGCTAAATCGCGCTTTTCTTCGGCATGGGGCGGTGCTCCGGCTGCCCCGGGGGCAGCAGCTGTCCGCGCTGCACCTGATCCATCTCTGCACCGGGTCCCGCGCGCCGTCGGGGGAGGGGCACCTCGAGACGCTCCGCCACGTGCTGGTGCTGGAGGGCGACGGGCAGCTGCAGCTGTTCGAGCACTACCTCAGCGCCGACGGTGTCGAGCACGCCTCGCTGACCAACGCGGCCACCGAGGTGATCCTCGGGCCCGACAGCCACGTTCGCCACGTCCGGATCCTCGACGAGGATCTCCGCTCGCTGCACGTGGGCGCGATCGGGGCCGTGGTGGGGGCGGGCAGTCGCTACGATCTCACCAGCGTCGTGCTCGGTGTGGGCCTCGCCCGGATCGAGGTGACCGTGCACCTCGGGGCCAAGGGATCCGCCACCGATCTCTCGGGGCTGTCGCTGCTACAGGGCCGACAGCACGTCGATCACCACGTCACGGTGGAGCACGCCACCCCGGGCGGGATCAGCGATCAAGACTTCCGCTCTGTCCTCGGGGATCAGTCCCGCTCGGTGTACACCGGGGCGGTGATCGTGCGGCGGGGGGCGATCGGCACCCGCTCGAGCCAGCTGCACCGAGCGCTGCTGCTGTCCGACGACGCGATCGCCAACACCCGTCCCTGGCTCGAGATCGACAACGACGACGTCTCCTGTACCCACGGGGCGGCGATCGGCAGCCTCGACGAGGACGCGCTGTTCTACCTGCGCCAGCGGGGGCTGTCCGAGCTGGCGGCCCGGGGGCTGCTCACCTCGGGGTTTGCCTCGCAGATCCTGTCCAGGCTGTCGCCGGAAGCGGTCGCGCAGCACCTGCTGCAGCGGGCCCGGGCCTGGCTGGGGGCCTCGTGAGCGCCGGGCCCCGGGGGGAGGGGGTCGATCCGGGGCCAGGGTTGGAGCCGCTGGATCTGGAGGCGATCCGCGCACAGTTCCCCATCCTGCAGCGGTCCATCGAGGGCGAGCCGCTGATCTACCTAGACACCGCCGCCAGCGCTCAGAAGCCCGACGCTGTGATCGAGGCGATCCGCACCTACTACCGCCGCGAGCACGCCAACGTTCACCGCGGCGTGCACCACCTGTCCGCCCTGGCCACCTCCCGCTACGAGGAGGCGCGCCGGATCGCGCAGCGGTTCCTCAACGCCCCTCAGGCCCACGAGATCGTGTTCGTCCGGGGGACGTCCGAGGCGATCAACCTGGTGGCGTCGTCCTGGGGCCAGCGGCTGGAGCCAGGCGACGAGATCGTGCTGTCCACCCTCGAGCACCACTCGAACATCGTGCCGTGGCAGCTGCTGGCGCAGCGCAGCGGCGCGGTGATCCGGGTGATCCCGGTGCACGACGACGGCTCGATCGATCTGGAGGCCTATGGCTCCCTGCTGTCGCCCCGCGCCAAGATGGTGGCCCTGGTCCATGTGAGCAACGCCCTGGGCACGGTGCTGCCGATCCGCCGGATGGCGGCGATGGCCCGGGAGGTGGGCGCGCGCGTGCTGGTCGACGGGGCCCAGGCCACGGTGCACGGGCCGGTGGACGTGGCCGAGTTGGGCTGTGACTTCTACGCGTTCTCCGGCCACAAGGTCTATGGGCCCACCGGGATCGGGATCCTGTGGGGGCGGGGGGAGCTGCTGGAGCAGATGCCTCCCTACCAGGGCGGGGGCGAGATGATCGCCCACGTCTCCTTCGGTGGCTCGACCTATGCGGCGCCCCCGGCGCGGTTCGAGGCGGGCACGCCCCACATCGCCGGCGCTGTCGGGCTGGGGGTTGCGCTGGACTGGCTCGCTGATCTCGGCCGGGATCGGGTGGCGGCCTCCGAGGCCCGGGTGCTGGCCCATGGCACGCGCCTGCTGTCGCAGATCTCCGGGCTGCGCCTGGTGGGCACCGCCGCGGACAAGGCGGGTGTGCTGTCGTTCGTCGTCGACGGAGTGCACCCTCAGGATCTCGCGACCCTGCTGGACGAGCAGGGGATCGCGGTGCGAACCGGTCACCACTGCGCTGAGCCAGCGATGGAGCGGTTCGGGCTGACGGGCACGGTGCGGGCGTCGCTGGGGGTCTACACCACTGAGGCCGAGCTCGACGTGCTCGCCGAGGGGATCGAGCGAGCCGTCCGGATCCTGCGCTGATCAGCCGAAGATCTGCATCACCTCGGCGCGGGCCTCGACCATCCACACCCACATCCTCTCGATGTCCGACGCCGACAGCCCGACCCAGGAGCCATCTGCGCTGGACGCGATGGTGTCGTTGAACCGCAGCGACGGCATCGTGGTGTGGGCGAGGTACCAGGCGATGTGATCGGCGATCCGCAGCAGGGCGACCTGGGGGCCGATGTCCCCGCCCTCGGCATAGGCCCGCATCGGCTGGTGGTGCCAGGCGACGATCTGGGGGATTGGATCGGGGATCTTCCAGGCCTGCATCACGTTCGCCCCCAGCACGGCGTGATCATAGCCGAGCTGGGCACGCTCGAGGGTGTGCAGGGCGTCGGGCCGGGCCAACAGCTGGGGGCTGAGGTTGGCGTAGTCGAACTCGCGGGTCTCCATCAGCAGCAGCTTTCCCACATCGTGGAGCAGGCCGGCGAGGAACAGCGCGTCGGAGCCCGGCAGCTCGTGGTGCTGCCCCAGCACCCGGACGATCGCGGCGGTGGCTGCGCAGTGATCGCGGAAGATGATCCCCACGCCCCGGGCGTCGTGGAACATCTGCATCGTGGCCGCCGCCGCGACCAGCTCCCGGACCCTGCGGGCGCCGAGACGGATCACCGCCTGATCGACGGAGGTGCAGCCCTTGGCGGTCCCGTACAGGGCGCTGTTGACCAGCCGCAGGACCATGGACGCCAGGGCTGGATCCGACTCCATCAGGTTCGAGATCCTGGGGATCGAGAACGAGTCCCGGGACAGCTCCCGCAGGATCTTCGACGCGACGACCGGGAACGGCTTCAGGCCGC
The DNA here is from genome assembly GCA_011376105.1 of Deltaproteobacteria bacterium. GTDB lineage: Bacteria > Myxococcota_A > UBA796 > UBA796 > DRPG01. The sequence goes on along the minus strand of DRPG01000368.1, from coordinate 9,743 downwards.
TGACCCGGGCGACCTCAGCGGCGACGCTGGCCTTGGCCTCCTCGTCCGGATGATCTGGATCGGCGATCCCGAACCAGAGGGCTTCGTCGATGTTGTCTGCCAGATCGGTGCTGGATGCCATCTCTGCAGGCCTCCCGCCGAACCCATCGGCCTTCGGCGACAGAGCCTTGAGCTTCCTTGTGGGTCAACCTTCGTGCTCGGCAAAGTGGCCCATCAACGCATCGTTGACCTGCGCTGCGCACTGGAACAGCAGCCCGTGACCGGCCTCGGGGATACACAGCAGGCGGGCGCCGGGGATCCGGCGCGCCAGGGCCGCGCTGTGTCGGGGAGAGACGAGCCGATCGCTGCCGGCCTGGATCACCAGGGTGGGCAGGCAGAGCCGCGGCAGACGATCCCAGGCTCGGTGGGCGCGGACCGCTGCGACCTGTCTGCGCACGACCTCGTCGGGTGGGGGTGGGGTGAGATCGGCGTGGCGCTGGGCCAGCCGCTCGGGCGGCAAGGTGTCGCGGTGGGCGTCGGGGAACAGCAGCCGATCCAGGGCCGCGTTGCGGGCCTCGGGGGTGCGTGCCCGGGCCACCCGTAGCAGCCGCAGCAGCCCCCGGGCGGGGGGGACCCAGTGCAGTGGTCCCCCGGGGCTGGTGATCAGCAGCGCCAGCGAGCGCCACCGCCCGCCCCAGCCCAGGGCCAGCTCCTGAGCGATCATGCCGCCCATGGAGACGCCCGCGAGGTGGGCCCGGGGCCAGTGGAGCTCCTCGAGCAGCTCCACCAGATCCGCTGCGTGTCCGCGGAGGTTGGGGGGAGGAGGCCCCTCGCTCTGGCCCAGCCCCCGGTGATCGAACCAGAGCACCCGGTGACAAGCCAGCAGGGCCTCGAGCTGTGGGCGCCAGACGCGGCCCCGCATGCCGAGACCCATCACCAGGACCACCGGTGACCCCGTGCCCGCGATCCAGTAGGTGAGGCCGCTGCGGGAGCGCCTGGGGGGCGCATCGAGGGGGACGTCGACGCTCAGAGACCCAGCCGGGCCTTCTTCGCCTCCGCCGTGGGCAGAGGATCGCCGGACTCAGTGATGTTCTCCAGATCGCCGGACTCGGTCTTGTCCTTGTTGATCTGCTCCCACTTCGCCTGATCCGCGGGGAGATCATCGACCGCGAAGATCGCGGTCACTGGGCAGGCCGGCTCGCACGCTCCACAGTCGATGCACTCGTCGGGGTGGATGTAGAGCATCTGGGCATCGCCGTAGAAGCAGTCGACCGGGCAGACCTCGACGCAGTCTGTGAAGCGGCAGTCCAGGCAGTTTTCGGTGACGACGTAGGCCATGTGCAACTCCTCGGCACGGGGGCGTGCGTTGTGGCGACCCTTAACCCTGTGGCCGGGCCCAGCCACCACGACACGGCCCTGGGCCGGGATACCCCGACGACACACCCCGGGCCAGAGACGGGGTAGGATGAGATAGTGCCTGGACGCGCCACCATCTCTGCTGCACTCGGAGCCCTCTTTGCCACCCTCGGGGCGTTGCTGGGCTCTGTCGTCGCAGGAGTGATCGGCTTGTCGAGCCTCGGGCTCGCGCTGAACACCCTCATCGGTGGGTTGCTGGGGAGCATCATCGGGATCCTGGCCTCCCTGGTCCTGCCCGGGGGCGGTGCCCTCCGCCCGGGGGGGCCCTCCGCCCCGCCCCCTCCCCGGCTCGAGGCCTCTCCCCGGGCGTCGTCCGATGTCCAGGTGATCGTCGCGGCGATCGAGCGGCTCGCGAGTGGTCGGAGCTCCCAGCTCGCCCTCGAAGACGGAGACGCGTCCCCCGAGGTGATCTCCGCCCTCCAGCAGCTGGTCGATCGCCTCGCGGAGGACCGGCGCCGGAGCCTGCAGCGCGAGGGCGAGCTGCGGGAGACCTCCAACCGAGACGCCGCGACCCTGCGGCACATCCAGGCCGAGCTCGAGGCCCTCAAGGTCCAGCGCTCTGCGGCCAAGCGGGTCCGCGATGCCTTCCTCACCCGGATGAGCCACGAGCTGCGCACCCCGCTCAACGCGATCCTCGGCTACCTCGAGATGCTCGAGGAGGACGTCGAAGACGAGATGATCCGCGAAGATCTCGCCCGGGTCCGCTCCAGCGCCATGACCCTGCTGGCGATCGTCACCACGGTCCTGGATCTGACTCAGCTCGAGACAGGCTCCTTCGAGGTGATCCCCGAGTGGGTGGATCTGAAGCTGCTGGTCCGCAAGGTGGCCGAGAGCGTGCAGTCGGAGGCCTCAGCCAACGGCAACCAGCTCGACGTCACCATCCCCGACGAGCTGGAGGTCTTCCTCGATCGTCGCATGTTGCAGTCCATCCTGTTCAACCTGACCGCCAACGCATGCAAGTACACCCGGGAGGGGCAGGTCGCGCTCCAGGTCCGGGAGGTCGACGAGCGGCTGCACATCCTGGTGGCCGACACCGGGATCGGCATGACCAAGCGTCAGATCCAGGAGGCCTACCGCCCGTTCGGCCAGGGCGACGACTCCACCACCCGGCGCTACGACGGCGCGGGGCTGGGGCTGTCGGTGGTCCGGGGCTTTGCTGAGGCGATGGGGGGATCGGTGGGGATCGACAGCGAGCTGGGCAAAGGCGCCCGGGTCGAGGTCGAGCTGCCCATGGCCTGCGAGGCGCGGGTGGTGGGCCTCGACGACGATGAGCCCACGATGCTGCTGCGGTGAGCCTCGACGACGACGAGCCCACGACGCTGCTGCGGTGAGTCCCGACGACGACGAGCCCACGACGCTGCTGCGGTGAGTCTCGACGACGACGAGCCCACGACGCTGCTGCGGTGAGCCTCGACGACGACGAGCCCACGACGCTGCTGCGGTGAGCAGTGAGTGCTGTGCAGAGCGTGATCCCACAGGAGCCTAGCTGCGGCTGCAGATCACCGTGTTGCCGGACAGCCCGCAGTAGTAGGTGCCCCAGGTCATTGGGCGGTACTTGGCGGGCACGCCACCCTTGAACAGCAGGGTGCACTCGTCGGCGGGGACATCCTCGAACACCGCGGTGTTCAGCTCGATCCGCTCACGCCGACGGTAGCTCCCCGGACAGGTCAGCTCCAGCGTGGTGGACGGGGGGATCTCGGTGTTGATGATCACGTTGATCCGGCCGTCGGCGTTGGTGATCGGCCGGTGCTCGACGTCCTGTAGGCTGCAGCCCCGGGTGGAGCAGCGCCACCGGCCGGGCGCGTCGATCTCGCCGATCCGCTGGATCAGGTGGACCTGGCACGCGCTGGGCGAGCGCATGAACGAGGCCAGGCCGTCGCGCACCTCAGCACGGAGCTCTCCGTCGGCGCAGGCCAGGACCACCTCCGCGATCTTGGGATCGTCGATCTCGATCTGCAGGGACTGGGCAACGGCGGGGGTCCAGTGGGTCAGCAGCAGGGTGATCACGACTCCTCCGATCCATCGACGCGCGGGAGCCACCCCTTATTCCGCTCCTGCGCTCGGGAGCGTGGATCGGCTATAGCCCGAGGGTGATCGACGTCGACGCAGCGCTGCAGTCCCTCCTCGACCCCGCCCCGCTCCAGGGCCCCTGGCCGGTGGGGTTGCCCTCCATGGAGCTCAGCCGCTCCCCGGCGGCGGCGAGGGTCGGCCGCCTGGCGGCGCGCGACGGGCTGTTGCTGGCTCACTTCGAGCACCGCGCCCCGCTGGAGGTCCCCGAGGGGGCGCCGACCTGGAGCGCGGGTGTGCTACCGGAGGACAAGTACGGCTCCTTCCAGCACGAGCTGCCGATCGGGAGTTTCCACCCTGGCCATCGGGCCAAGTGGGGTGCCCACGAGCTGTGCCACGGGCTGGTGGGGGGGGCCTGGCGCCCCGGTGCGTCGCCGCTGTTCCTCGCCACCGCCGGGCGCCTCGCTGAGATCGTCCCGGTGGTGCTGTGGTACTTCCTCGACGAGATCGGCCTGCGGCGCTGTCCGCTCCACACCGGCCCACTGTTCCGCGCTTTCTGCCCCGACTGTGAGGCTGAGGCAGCTCACGGCGCCGCTCCGATCGAGCCCGATCGAGCCCGAACGCTGCTGCAGGAGGCCGACACCTTCCTCGAGCGCGAGCTGGCCGCGATCGCACGCACCCGGCGCCTGGGTCGTCCCGTGTCCCACGTCTGGGGCTCCATCGATCTGTGCAGCGACGGGCTGGCCTACGCCGATGCTCACGGGCCGAGGCTGGGCTCCGGAGCCTTCGCGGCGTGGGCCGAGCGTTTCTTCGACGAAGGGCGCTCGGGTTGGTCCAGCCTCGAGGCGCTGGAGGCCCGGGTGATCGCGGTGGCCCGGGCGGTGGCCTGCGGCGGGTCGCTGGCCACCTGGGCCGACGATCCAGCCCAGGGGCGGGCCCGGTGGATCGCGATGGATCTCGGGGCCCGGCTGCTGGAGCTCCGGGAGCTGACTGAGGGGGAGGCCGCGGTGGAGCTGCTGGCCCTGGTCGATCGCCTCGCCCGGGGCGAGGCCGCGGGCCCGGTCGCCGCCGACTACGTGGCCCTGTGCGAGGACTTCGTCCTGCCCTCCGCCGACGTGGTGCTGGCCCTGGGCTACGCCGTCGAGGGGGTGGCCACCCGGAGCATCGAGCGGATCGAGGAGGGCCTGCAGACCGTGGTGCCCGGCACCCTCGAGCTGTGCCGGGACGCTGGGGTGGATCCAGTGCCGGCGTTCGTCGCCGCCGACGAGGCGGCGCGGGTGCCCCTGGGGGAGCGCTTCGCCCGGTGGGCCGAGCACGCCGCCCCGGGGCCGGTCGCCGAGCTGGCGCGCTACGAGGCAGCCCTGTGCTCGGTCCAGGCCGGGGCCCGGGCGCGGATCCTCGGCCCGAAGGGGGAGGGGATCCGCTTGATCGAGGGCGCGCGGCTGCTTCGCTTCTCCTTGGATCCTGTCGCGCTTGCGGCCGCGGTGGACTCAGGCGAGATCGAGGGGCGCCGGATCGCTGCAGGGCCGGGCCCTGGAGCCGGGGGTGGCCTGGGGGTGGCGGTGGAGGGGGATCTCGATGATCCCACCGCGCTGATCGTGGCCCGGGAGCGGTCCGGGGAGCTCCTTATCGTCGATGTCTCCCCCGGGGACGCCGATCGGATCGAGCGCGATCCCGAGGCCCTAGAGCCCGATGTCCGCGACGCCCTCGCTCAGCTGGGCCTGCTGGTGCCTCGTCGGTGGTCGCTGGTGTAGGATGCGGCTCGCCTAGCCCTAGGAGAGCCAGTGTTGTCGTGGATCCCGGCCCTAGCCCTGGCCGCAGACGGCCCCCTCGCGATGGACCCGAGGGTCGAGACCCTCGACAACGGTCTCACCGTGATCCTGCTCGAAGATCATCGCACCGATACGATCGCGCTGCACCTCGCCTACGGGGTCGGTGCCCGTGACGAGGCGGACGTCGAGCGGGGCTCGGCCCACCTGTTCGAGCACCTGATGTTCGAGGGCTCGGCGAACGTGCCCACCAACGCGTTCGACGAGTGGCTCACCGCTGCGGGGGGCGACAACAACGCCTACACCAGCGAAGACGTCACCGCCTATCACATGGAGTTTCCGTCCGGTGCCCTAGAGCTAGCGTTGTTCCTGGAGTCAGACCGAATGGGCTTCCTCGAGGCGGGCCTGGTCCAGGACAACCTCGAGAACCAGCAGAAGGTGGTGCTCCAGGAGCGCGCTGAGGGCTATGCAGAGCCCAACGGCCGCGACTGGGACGCGCTGGGGCGGATCTCCTGGCCCGCGGATCATCCGTACCACCACCCCGTGATCGGGACGGTGGCCGACATCGAAGCCTTCTCGCTGCCGGCGGTGCGTGGCTTCTGGGAGGCCCACTACCGCTCCCGCAACGCGGTGCTGGCGCTGGTGGGGAACTTCGAGACCGAGGAGGCGCTCGAGCGCGTGGAGCACTGGTTCTCCGACGTGCCCGATCGGGGCGAGCCGGTCGAGCGGGACAACAGTCCGCTGCCGGGGGGGGTGCGGGATCACCACGGGATGCTGTTCGACGACGTCGAGGAGCGCACCCTGTATGTGGTGTGGGAGACCGTCCCCCTGGGGCACGCCGACGAGCCCGCCCTGGATCTGCTGTCGCAGCTGCTGTCCGGGGGCCGCGGGACCCGCCTCGACGATCAGCTGTACTACGAGCACCAGCGCACCAGCGACGTCGGGATGTTCACCCTCAACAACGATCGGGCGGGCCAGATCCTGCTGTATGCGTCCTCCCCCAAGACCCCCCTGGCCAAGGTGTACAAGCTGGCGCTCAAGCAGATCCAGGGCCTGATCAAGGATCCACCCACCGCAGAGGAGGTGGCCCGGGCCCGCCGGGCCCACCGCGGCTGGCTGCTGGACGCGCTGGAGCAGCCGGATCGCAAGGCTGAGATCCTGGTCGACTGCTTCCGCTGGACCCAGGAGGCTGACTGCCTGGTGCCGCGCTGGGCCCGCTACGAGGCGGTCACGCCCGCAGATGTGCTCCGCGTGGCCCAGACCTACCTGATCGAACAGCAGCCGAACACCCTGTCGGTGGTCCCCAGGGGCGACGACGGTGCGATGGACGGTGCACAGCTGGTGGAGCTGCCATGATGTGGTTTGCGACGGGCCTGGGGATCGTGGCTGGGGCTGCAGAGCTCGTGGTGATCGAGCGGGTCCTGCCTGAGTACCCAGAGGAAGACGCGGAGATCGAGTGCATGGTGACGCTGCGGGTCACCCCCGAGGGGGTCCCCTCAGCGGCGGCGGTGGAGGGCTGTGACGAGCCCCACGCTGCTGCCGCGGAGGAGGCGGCCCTGCAGTGGCGCTTCCAGCCCTTCGAGCTCGATGGCGGGGAGCCCGAGGCGGTGTTCCAGACCCCGATGTTCGATCTGGCTCCCCTGCGCACTGTGCCCCCCGAGGTCGTCCCCCCGAGCCCGCTGCAGCTGCCCGAGCCCGAGATCTACACCCTGAGGCCAGGTGTCGAGGTGTGGCACGTGCGGGTCCCCTCGGTGCGAAAGGTCGCGGTGCACGTGGTGATGCGGGAGGGGCTCGTCGAGCTCGTGGGCATGCCGAACCAGGCCGCACGGGCCACCGGCTGGATGGTGGACGTCGCGGCCGGCGAGTACTCGGCCCCCGAGCTGTCCCTGATCGAAGATCTGCACGAGATCGAGCTGTGGTCCAGGATCGGGCTCCACGATGGATCGGTGTCCCTGGTCGTGCCCAGAGAGGATCTCGAGCTGGGGCTGCAGCTGCAGCGCACCGTGCTCCGGGAGCCGACCTTCCCCAAGAAGGATCTCAAGCGGTACCTGCGGGATCAACAGCTGTTCTACACTGTGAACGCGCCCTCGAGCCAGGCGCGGGTGGCGGGCTATGCCCTGGCTCATGCCTGGTTCCCAGCTGATCACCCCTATGGAGCCCGCCCGAACCTGGCCGAGCTCAAAGGGATCAAGCCCAGGACGCTGTCGGATCTGTACGAGCTGTGGCTGTCGTCTGTCCCCCTGACCCTGGTGGTGGTCGGAGATCTCCCGTTCGAGGAGATCCGGGCCCCCCTGGAGGCGATGGTGGAGGATCTGGGGGTCGATCGGCCCCCGGCGAGCGCGCTGGAGGTGCCCCTGCCCCCGCCACGGGTGCTGGCGGTGGACATGCCGGGTCAGAGCCAGGTCGCGATCCGGCTGCGGACCCCCGCCCCCCCGAGGGGGCACGAGGACAGCGTGGCGATGCGGGCTATCCAGTGGGTCCTCGGTGGGCACTTCCTCTCCCGGCTGAACCGGGTCCTGCGCGAGGAGCGTGGCTACACCTATGGCTCGGGTGCGTCCTACCGCTCGGGGCCGACCTGGGGCAGCCTGACGTTCTCGGTGGATGTGGGGAGCGAGAACCTCGCTGAGACCGTGACCGTGATCCAGGAGCAGATCGACGCGATCCTGGAGGCGGGGGTCGAGGCCGAGGAGCTGGAGTCAGCGCGGCGCAGCTTCGTCCAGGACTGGAACACCACCCGGCAGACCGCGAGCCAGGCCGCTCGGCTGTACCTGGCCGCCCTCGAGGAGGGGGTCTCGATCGAGACGAAGCGCGACCGGCGCGAGGCGATGGGCTCGCTGGCCGCCGAGGACGTGATCCGGGTCGCTCAGGAGTGGATGGGCCCCGACGCACCCCGGGTCTGGGTCTTCGTCGGGGATCGTGCGAAGATGGAGCCAGAGCTCGCTGAGCTAGGTCTCGAGGCCGAGTGGATCGATCCCAACAGGGCGGTCCTTGGTAACTTCTAGGATTGGGGAACCCCATGAGCGACGAACTCGATGAAACCGAAGCAGGCGCGACCGGCGTGGTCGCGATGGTCCTGCCCTTCGCCACAGCGATCGCGGCCCTGGTGCTGGGGGCGGTGCTCGGGGTGGCGATCGGCTGGGTCGCCAAGCCTGCGGAGACCACCGAGATCCAGGTGCCCCGCGAGCTGACCGCGGCTGAGCTGGCCGAGGCGTGTGCTCCACAGCTCGAGGAGACGGTGGGCGAGCTCGAGGAGGCCCAGAACAAGGTCGCCTTCCTCGAGAAAGAGGTCGACGCACGCGACCAGCGCGTCAAGGAGCTTGAGGAGGAGAGCAAGCGCAGGCCCTCCACCAGCTCAGCGTCGGGCAGCGGGCGCAACCTCGCCCGGGAGCTCGCCCAGGCCAAGGCGGATCTTGCAGAGGCCGAGGAGCAGCTGGTGATCGCCCGGGCCGAGAAGGAGCGCCTGGTGATCGAGCTGACCGAGACCAAGCAGGAGCTGGCGGTCACGAAGGTGAAGCTCGACGAGCAGATCGTGAAGACGGAGCACGCCAAGGAAGATGCGCTGGTCAACAAGTGGTACCGGTTCATCAACGAGTCCCAGCTCGAGATCTGCGAGCGCGGCAACCGCAAGAAGCTCGGCAAGTGTCGCGAGACCGTCCAGGCCACGCTGATGACCAACACCCGCCGGGATCGGTTCGCCCACTGTGTGCGCAGCGGTCAGGCGATGCCCACCGTCCGCGAGCTGGAGAAGAACGGGACCCTCCCCGACTTCTCCGAGATGATCGACGAGGAGCAGAAGCAGACCAAGGGCTGGTACCTGCTGCTGTGCGATCCAACGCTGCCCGAGCGCGACGATGGCTTCCTCAACGAGGAGCACCTGCCCTCCACCGCCCGCACGGGGACCAACTAGGGCAGGGCGCCCGTGGCGTGCACGGGCCTCCGCACGGATCCCGGGAGGGCGCTGCCCGCCCGGGGAGCGTCCAGACCTCTCCTCCAGACCTCGGGAGGGCGCTCCGGGGCCGACGCTTAGGGATCGGGGCTCCGGAACTCTCCGGTGCCCGGATCGACGTCGGCTGACTCCAGCGCGTCGCGGAGCCAGGGATCGTCGAGCCCGTCGCTGGCGAGCAGCAGGCGGGCTGCGGCCAGCCGCACCGCCGAGAGCTCTGACCAGATCGCAGCGGCGAGGAAGTGAGCCTCGATCGGATCGATCTCCTGAGCTTCGAGCCACCTCCGGCACCGGGTGCAGGCCATCAGGGTTCGCTCAGGATCGGGATCCTCGGGGAAGGGCCACAGCTCATAGGGACGGACGCCGTCGCGCCGATCACAGAGCTCGCACCGGCCCCGGGAGCGGCGTGTGAGGTGCTTACCGAGTCGACCGACCTGAGGTCGCTGTTTGGTGTGCTTGCGTGCCATGGCCGGGGTGGCGAACATCTACAGGAAGCTAACGTGGAGGAGGGGTCGGGGGGGCCTGTGGGACCGGCGGACGACCGGGCCGTGGCTCGGATCCCGGCCATCGGGCGCCGTGCCGTGGGGCCGTGCCGTGGGGCCGTGCCGTGGAGCCGGGGCCGGAGCTAG
>DRPG01000367.1 GCA_011376105.1 Deltaproteobacteria bacterium | reverse complement strand
GCCCCCCGCCCAGCGCAGCCTCCGGGGGGCCTGGGCGGCCTACTCGGCGGCGGAGCTGCTGGAACACGACGAGGCCCTGGCTGCCTACTCGGAGGTCCGGGCGACGGTCCGGGCAGGGGGGCTCGATCCCTGGGGCCTCGCGGTCGCGAGCCTCGGCCAGGAGGCCCGGCGTCACTGGTGGCGGGGGGAGGTGGGGCCTGCCGTGGCGCTGTATGCAGCTCAGGCCGCCCATGGCTCCCCCTCAGGGGTGGCCTCCCTGCTGTGGGTGGCCCGCGAGCTCGCCTCCGAGCCCTCCGCGATCGGGGCGTGGATCGATGATCCCCTCGTGGTCAAGCTGATGATCGCCTACGCCTGGACCCACCCATCGGACATGATCGGGCAGGGGACGACGCCGGAGGCCCTGATCACGGCGCTGGAGGCCGGGGGCCCGGGCACGATCGAGGCGGCCGATCGGATGGCGGCGCTGGCCTATGATCAAGGTCACTACGAGCTCGCCGAGCGGATCTCGGCCCGGGCCGGGACGCCGCTGGCGACCTGGATCCAGGCCAAGCTCGCGCTGAGGCGAGGCGATCTCGAGGCCGCAGCCACCGCCTACGCCGAGGCCGCCGAAGCGTTCCCCACCGGAGACGTGTGGAGCAGGGAGCGCCGGCGCTCGGTCGCTGGAGAGGTCTGGTGCCGGGTGGATCGAGAGCAGGGCCTGCTGATGCTGGCCCGGGGAGACTATGTCCAGGCGCTGCGCGTCCTGTACGCCGCCACCCACGACGCCGACGCCCCCGCTCGGTCGCTGGAGGGCTGGGAGGATGCAGCACACGTCGCCGAGCGGATCCTCACCGTGGACGAGCTGGTGGCGTTTGTGGACGCAGAGGTGCCCCGGGCGCAGCGGGCGCGGGCGCGGGCGCTGCGGGCGCTGCTGGCGCGGCGCCTGCTGCGGATCGGGCGGACCTCCGATGCGCTGCGCTACCTCGACGATCCCAAACTGCTCGCAGACGCCGAGGCCTACCACGACGCGATGGAGCGGACGCGGCGGGGGCACCCGGTGGATCGGGCCCGCGCCTGGCTCCAGGCCGCACGCCTCGCCAGGGCGGGGCTGTACCTGCTCGGCACGGAGGGCGCTCCTGACTTCGTGGTCCTCGATGGGGCCTATGAGCGTGGGGAGCCGACCCTCCCTGGTGACTTCGCGGCGGAGGGAGAGTCCAAGCGGCTCGCCGCGAGCCGCCCCGCCCACGACGTCCGCTTCCACTACCGTGAGCTCGCCGCAGATCACGCCGTAGCGGCCGCGGAGCTGCTGCCCCCCAGCAGCCAGGCCTTCGGCGTCGCCCTGTGTGAGGCCTCGCGCTTCGTCCGGGATCGCGATCCAGAGCGGGCTGAGGCTCTGTACCTCCGGTACCTCCGGGAGGGGCCTCTGTACGAGGGCTCCGGTGACTTCGGCGCCGAGTGCCCCCCGCCGGACTGGGCTGGAGCCCGGGAGCAGATCGATGCGGTCCGCTGGGGGGCGCTGCGGGTGTGGCTGCCCCGGATCTTCGTGCTGATCCTGATCCCGCTGCTCGTCGGCTGGGCCCGGCTCCGTCGGTAGCCCTCCCCGCGCGCCGCCGCGCAGACGGCTCAGGGGACGGGCGCGATCCACAGACAAAAATCGGCAGCTGCCGATCCTGCAATCCCAGCGCGATGGCGATGGGGACAGGCGCGCCTCAGTGGCCTGTGGGGGTGCGACATTTTTGGCTCATTCGCAGCTCCCCGTGACGTTCGGTGACGTCCCTCTCGAGATCGATTGAATGGATCGATCGTTGCATCTAGACTCACTGAGATTTGTTGGGCAGTGCACCCACTGCCTCCTCTTGAAGACCCAGGAGCACCCATGCGAGCACTCTGTATTGCTGGTGCAGCGCTCATGATCACCGGCTGTCAAGGGCTGGAAGATTTTAAGCAGCCGCCCGGCGCGCTGCCCCCCGGAGGGACCCTCCCGACGGATCCGGGCGTGCTACCCCCGCCCGACTGTGCGAACTACGAGTGGC
>DRPG01000366.1 GCA_011376105.1 Deltaproteobacteria bacterium | reverse complement strand
GAGCGGTAGCGCCCACCGGCGTCGCGCGCCCCGGCCCCAAAGACCGCCACAACCTGTTGCAGTCCTGCGCCTTGCGTGGCCTCAGCGAGATCCTTATCCCTGACCTACCGGTCGGTAGGTTCGCCCGGGGCGCCGGGGGATGGACAGGCTCGAGCGGTAAGGAGCGGAGCTGTGGTGTCACAGAGGGCAGATCAGGGTGACGTGCGTGCCAAGATCCTCGGGGAGGCGATCCGTTTGTTTGCTCACCATGGCTACGGCTCGACCTCGATGCGGGAGGTCGCCGAGGCCTCCGGGGTCACCAAGCCCACGCTCTACTACCACTTCGGGAGCAAGGAAGGTCTGTTCCGCGCGATCATCGAGGGTCGGATCGAGGCGTTCGCGGCGATGGTGCGGGCCACGGTGACCGGTGATGATCCGGTGGTGGAGCGCCTCGAGCAGTTCCTCGAGGCCTACCTCCTCGGCGCGCTGGAAGACATCGACACGCTGCGGTTCATGCTCACCTGCAGCCTGCCGAACCCCGAGACCCCGCCCAACTGCCGGGTGATCGGCCGGCACCTCCAGAACCTCGAGCCCCTCGCTGAGCTGATCCGGGAGGGGATCGAGGCGGGGGAGCTCCGATCCGATCTCGACGTGATGGGCGCGGTGGCGGCGCTGGTGGGCGCCGCAAACCTCCACCTGGCCACGGCCCTGGAGGGGGCGCAGGTCCACCGGGACACCATCTCCACCATCCTGAACACCTGGCTGCACGGAGCCAAGAGATGAACCTGTTGCTCTCCGCGCTCGCCCTCGGTGGGTGCGGCGCAGATCCTGTGCCCACCCCTGAGGCCCGCCGGGCGCTGAGCTCGTCGAAGGCCTCGCGGGTCGAGATCGTGGTGCTCGAGCCCACCGAGGCCCGCCTGGAGCTGGACCTCCCCGGAGAGGTCGGCGGCGAGCGCGACGCCGACCTGGCCGCGGCCAACGGAGGCTTCGTGGAGCGGGTCTTGGTCCACGAGGGCGACACGGTCCGGGAGGGCCAGGCTCTGGCCTACATCGACGTGGGGCTGTACAACGCCCAGCTCGAGTCCGCCGATGCTCAGCTCGCCCAGGCCGAGGCGGATCTGGCGCGGCTGGAGGCGCTGGGCGATCTGGCGACCCCGGCCCAGCTTGAGTCCGCCCACACCGCTCAGCGGATCGCCGCAGCGGCGGTGTCTCAGGCAAAGAACCGAGTCTCGCGGGCGATCATCCGCGCTCCCTTCGCAGGGGTCGTCGCCGCGGTGAGGATCGAGCGCGGCGAGGCGGTGGGCCCGGGCAGCCCGGTGGTGCGGGTGGTGCGGCTCGATCCAGCGGTGATCAACCTCGCGGTCAGCGACCGCGACGTGGTCTCCCTGGTGCCCGGCACCCCGGTGAAGGTGACCGCCGCGTCACGCTCCGAGGTGTTCGATGGCACCGTCAGCAGGATCTCCCCCGCTGCGGATCTGCGGACCCGGGCGTTCCCGGTGGAGATCGAGGTCCCCAACCCCGATCGGCTGCTGCTGCCGGGCATGATCGCCCGGGTCTCGGTGCAGCGTCCGCTGCTGGCGGACGCGATGGTCATCCCCCAGGACTGGATCGTCACCCGCCGCGATCGGCGGGGCGTCTTCGTGGTGAGCGAGGGCACCGCGGTGTGGCGCGACGTGACGCTGGGCGAGGTGGTCCACGATCGGATCGTGGTCACCTCCGGCCTCGAGCCGGGGGAGCAGGTGGTGATCACCGGCCACCGCGATCTAGTCGATGGAGACGCCTTGATCATCTCCAGAGAGGGGCGCTGCTGCAGCGAGGGCCGCCCCACCTTCCCCCAGGCGAAGTGAGGAGCAGGACATGCAGCCCCTGATCCGCTGGCTCGTTGGCCACCCCACCACGGTGTGGATCGCCGCGCTGTGCGTGTTCCTGTTTGGTGCGCTGTCGTATGCGACCTTGCCCCGGGAGTCCTCGCCCGACATCACGATCCCCGTGGTGATCGTGTCGACCCCCTACATCGGCGTGTCCCCCGAGGACATCGAGTCGCTGATCACCGTCCCGATGGAGAACGAGCTCGCCTCGGTCAAGAACATCAAGGTGATGCGCTCGACCTCTACAGAGGGCGTCTCCGTCGTGGTGATGGAGTTCGAGCCCGAGACCGTCATCGAGGACGCGCTGCAGCGCGTCCGGGATCGGGTCGGGCGGGTCCGGCCGACCCTGCCCGAGGACGTCGAGGAGCCCTCGATCCGCGAGATCTCCTTCAGCGACATCCCGGTGGTGCTGATCACCCTGGCGGGGGGGCTGTCGGGGGACCAGCTCAAGGGGCTCGCCGAGGATCTCCAGGACGATCTGTCCCGGATCGACGGCGTGCTCGCGGTGGATCTGACGGGGGGCACCGAGCGGGAGATCCAGGTCCAGATCCTGCCCGAGCGCCTGGCACACTACGGCCTGTCGCTGCACGACGTGGTGGGCGCCATCGGCGACGAGAACGTCAACATCCCGGGGGGCAACGTCGAGGTCGGCCGCGGCAACTTTCTGCTCCGGGTGCCCGGCGAGCTCACCAGCCCGGCCGAGATCGCACAGATCGCGATCAAGCGGGTCGGAGATCGCCCGGTGTTCGTCCGGGACGTGGCCCGGGTGATCGACGGCTACCGGGCGCGGGAGACCTACAGCCGGATGGGGGGCCAGGCGTCGGTGACGCTGGCGGTGAAGAAGCGTGCAGGCACCAACATCCTCGAGGTGGCCTCCTCAGCGAAGCAGCTCGCGGCTGAGCACGCTGAGGCCTGGCCTGAGGGGGTGAGCTTCCGGGCGCTGGGGGATCAGTCCAAGAACATCGCGCGCTCGGTCGCGGATCTCCAGAACAACATCATCACCGCGCTGATCCTGGTCGTGTCGGTGATCATCTTCTTCATGGGGCTCCGGCCCAGCCTGTTCGTGGCGATCTCGATCCCCCTGTCGATGCTGGCGAGCATGCTGGTGCTCGATGCGCTGGGCTTCACCCTGAACATGATCGTACTGTTCAGCCTGATCCTGGCCCTGGGGATGTTGGTCGACAACGCGATCGTGGTGGTCGAGAACGTCTATCGCCACAAGGAGATGGGCAAAGATCGCGTACAGGCCGCGATCGAGGGCACCGGAGAGGTGGCGGTGGCGGTGGTGGCCTCCACCGCCACCACCGTCGCTGCGTTCTTCCCCCTGGTCTTCTGGACCGGGATCATGGGCGAGTTCATGGGGTTCCTCCCGAAGACCGTGATCATCGTGCTGGTGATGTCGCTGGTGATGGCGATCTGTGTGCTGCCGGTGGTGATGAGCCAGTTCATGCCGGCCAACGTTGGAGGTGGAGACCAGCTCCGCGCCGGGGAGCTCCGGGACGCTGAGCTGGGGTGGATCATGAACGGCTACCGCGAGCTGCTGCGCAGCTCCATCCGCTGGCGCTATGCGTCGGCGGGCCTGATGGGCCTCGCCCTGGTCTCGACCTTCGCCGTGTTCACGGTGTTCAACCACGGGCTGGAGTTCTTCCCCGACACCGAGCCTGAGCGCGCGATCGTCAGGATCCGGCTGCCCCAGGGCAGCACGGTGGACACCACCGACGCGGTCGTGCGCGAGGTCGAGGCGATCGTGTCGAGCCAGGGCAACATCGACACCTGGGTGGCCAACGTGGGGGTGAGCGCCAGCGGCGACGCCCTGTCGGGCTCGAGCGCCAGCCCCAACGAGGCCCGGATCACGCTGGACTTCCTGCCGGATCACAACACCGCCGGCCCCGGGGAGGCGCCCCGGATCGAGCCATCCTCCACCACCGTGGATCGGCTGCGCTCCCTGCTGGCCGAGATCCCCGGGGCCAAGATCACGGTGGAGCCCCAGACGATGGGGCCACCGGTGGGCAAGGCGATCAACGTGGAGCTGTCGGGGGAGGACTACGATCACATCGGGGAGATCGCCCTGCGCCTCCGGCGCGATCTGGCCCTTGGGGTCGAGGGCCTGGCCGATCTCGAGGACGACTATGGGGTCGGCCGCCCCGAGCTCCAGCTCCGCGTCGATCGGGGCGCAGCCAAGCGGATCGGGGTGAGCACCGCGGCGGTGGGCAACACCGTGCGCACCGCGGTGGCGGGCACCGTCGCCACCACCATGCGGGACGGTGAGGATGAGATCGACGTGGTGGTGGAGCTGGCCCCCGAGTACCGCGGGGATCTGCAGCAGGTCCTGGGGCTGCGCCTGCCCGGCCGGGAGGACACCAGTCCCGACACCTTCCCCGTGCCGCTGTCCACCGTGGCGACCTACGAGCTGGCCGGCGGTTCTTCGGGGATCAACCACATCGATCAAGATCTGGTGGTCACGATCTCAGGGGACGTGCAGGAGGGCGCGAACGAAGACCAGGTCCGCCGCGCGGTGGGCGCCTTCCTCGCGGGCTACGATCTGCCCGAGGGCATGACCACCGCCCTGACCGGCGCCAACGAGGAGCAGGAGGAGGCGATGATCTTCCTGACGCGGGCGTTCTTCATCGCCGTCGCCCTGATCCTGCTGGTGCTGGTCACCCAGTTCGACAGCGTCGCCGTGCCCGCGATCATCCTCGCCACCGTGGTGCTGTCGCTGATCGGGGTGCTGTGGGGGCTGATGATCACCGGGACCCCGTTCGGGATCATCATGACGGGGATCGGCGTGATCAGCCTCGCGGGGGTGGTGGTCAACAACGCCATCGTGCTGCTCGACTATGTCCAGCAGCTGCTGGCCCAGGGGCTGTCCACCGAGGAGGCGTTGGTGGAGGCTGGGCTGACCCGCTTCCGGCCGGTGATGCTCACCGCGATCACCACCGCCCTGGGGCTGGTGCCCATGGCCCTGGGGACCTCCTTTGACTTCTTGAGGTTCAAGCTGATCGTCGGCAGCACCTCGGCCCAGTGGTGGGGCCCGATGGCGGTGGCGGTGATCTTTGGGCTGTCCTTCGCCACGCTGCTGACCCTGGTGATGGTGCCCACGCTGTACAGCACCCTCGACGATCTGCGGGGGCTGCAGCCGAGGCTCCAGGCGGCCTGGAAGCGGGGCTCAGCGGCGGGGCTGCTGCTGCTCGGCGCCCTGGTGGGCCCCGAGCCGTCCTGGGCCCTGACCCTCGACGAGGCCTGGGCCGCGGCTGAGTCCCAGGATCTGTCCCTCGCCATCGCCCGGGAGGAGGCGCTGCAGGTGGGCACCCTACGGGGCAAGGCCTGGTCGACGCTGTCCCCTCGCCTCTCAGCGGGGGCAACCTATGTGATCAACAACCAGCAGATCGCGTTCCCCAACGATCCCTTCGCCGCATACCGGGGCCTGGGGCCGGCGATCAACGGCCTGTACGCGCTGCATGGGGTGCCCGGGCCGATCCCGATGGCTCCCTGTCCCGCGGATCAGGAGCTGAACACCACCTCCCTCGACTGCCTCCCCGATCCATTCGAGGTGGTGATCCAGGAGAAGGCGTTCTGGCAGGCCGACGTCACCCTGTCCCAGCGGCTGTTCTCGGGCACCGCCCTGCCCCTGCTCCGATCCGCCTATCGGCTGAACGAAGCTGCGCAGCAGGATCTGCGCGCTGCGAGCCAGCGGAGCCGGACCTCGGTGGCTGAGGCCTTCTATGGCCTGCTCGCTGCGCAGCAGGCGCTGGGGGTCTCCGAGGGGGCGCTGGAGCTCGCCCGCTCTCAGCTGATCCTGGCCGAGCGCCGGACCGCAGCGGGGCTCGTGGATCGGCGGGCCCTGGTCCAGGCCCGCCTCGGCGTCTCCCAGGCCGAGCGGGATCTGGAGTCGACGCGGGAGGCCCTGCTCAGCGCACAGACCGGGTTCCGGCTGCTGACCGGCCTCGACGGCGGCCAGCTCGAGATGCCCGAGCCCTTCTCCATCCCCGACGACGAGGTGTCCGCGATGATCACGGCCCGCTCCATGCGGCCCGATCTGCAGGCCGCGGGCCTCCGGATCTCGGCGCTCCGCTCCCAACGCACCGCCCAGGACATGCGCTGGCTACCTCTCATCGACGCGATCGGCTCCTACAACTACACCGAGAACCCAGGCTTCAACGATCGGAACTGGACGTGGCGGATCGCGCTGTCCGCGACCTGGGAGCTGTGGGACGGTGGGCTGCGGATGGCCGAGCGCAGGGAGTCCGCGAGCCAGAGCCGCGCAGCCGAGTATGCCGAGGCGCTGCTCCTGCGCCAGGCCGAGCGTGAGGTCCAGCTGGCCCTCGAGGCCCACCGGCGGGCGGAG
>DRPG01000365.1 GCA_011376105.1 Deltaproteobacteria bacterium | reverse complement strand
GGGCAGCCATCGCAGATGTCGCCGACCCGATCCCCGTCGTCGTCCTCCTGCTCGGGGTTGTGGTAGCTCGGACAGTTGTCGCACACATCCCCGTAGGTGTCGATGTCGATGTCGGACTGATCGGGGTTGGGGAAGGCGGGACAGTTATCGCAGATGTCGCCCCATCCATCGGCGTCCCGATCGGGCTCGGGGGCGCTGGTGGGGGTCTCGGGGCAGTTGTCGCACACGTCCCCGATCCCGTCTCCGTCGGAGTCGGCCTGATCGGGGTTGTAGTCGAAGGGACAGTTGTCGCAGAGGCTACCGACCGCGTCCAGATCGTCGTCTTCCTGGAAGGGGTTGATCGTCGCCGGACAGTTGTCACACTCGTCGCCCCAGTGATCAGGGGCGGGATCCCCTGTCATCGGATCGATCTCTGAGTCGGCCTGGGTGGGGTTGTAGTCGAGCAGACAGTTGTCGCACACGTCCCCCACCCCGTCGTGATCCGTGTCGCGCTGATCGGGGTTGTCGAGCTCGGGACAGTTGTCGCAGGCGTTGCCAAAGCAGTCGCCGTCGTCGTTGGCGTTGTTGTCCTCGCCGGTGCCGTTGGGCACGTACAGACAGTTGTCGCAGATGTCCCCGTAGCCGTCGCAGTCGAGATCCTGCTGATCGGGGTTGTAGTCCACCGGACAGTTGTCGCACTCGAGGGAGAACGAGATCACCAACGCGTCGTCCTCGTCGCGGATCTCGAAGGGACTCCTGTCTTCGCTGCCTCCGAGCAGATCGTTGTCGATGTCGAAGGCCGGATCGGTGAGATCGAGGATCGAGTACTCACAGCCGTAGGAGCCATAGTCGATGTAGTAGTCGTCGTTGTCGTAGGGCAGCCCCGTCGCTGGATCGACATGGGCTGCACACTCAGGGTCCCCGAGATCGATCAGGGGCTCGTCGCCCTCGTCGATCGTGTCACAGTCGAGATCCTGGACCACCAGATCGTTGGTGCAGGTGCTGAACGGACGGGTGTACTTCATCGACCACATCAACACGTTGGCCAGCAGCCGGGCTCCGTCTCCGTCGGAGAGCCAGGAGGCCGGATCGATCTGATCGTGGGGGGGGTAGAGGTTGGCGACGGCCAGCCGACCCCGGGTCGGGTCGCTGGCCTCGTCGAGCACGATCGCCGGCACGGCGTTGGACCACTGTGCGGTGACGGTGGCGGTCGGCAGCGCGCTCGACTGCACCTGATAGCTGGCGGTCCCGCCGTCGAAGACGTTCAGGCCGTTGGTGGTCTGGTGGCCGAACCGCCCGGGCAGCCACTCGGAGCCCGGGCTCGACGCGATGGACAGGTTCCCACCGGGCGTGACGACCGGACCCCAGGCCATCGGGACCCAGCCCTCGGCCTTGAGCCGCCCCTCGACCCCGATCCCGTCGGAGAAGGCGCCGACCCCGAGCACCACCCCGCCTCCGCCCTCAAGGTACTCAGACAGGTGATCCCCAAGCCCGATCGGATCGAGGGGGGGGGTGTCGGAGAACACCAGCACCGCGTGGTGTTGCTGGAGCTGGGCGAGGCTCGGCGTGGAGGTGCGCAGATCGATGAAGCGCACCTCGGAGAACTCTCCGGTGCACAGCAACGCCTCGCGCAGGGTGTTGTTGGCGTTGAGGAGGGTGGTGGAGCCGAGGACCCCCGCGACCTGAGCCGACGCGATCCCCGGCACGAGCCCGATCACCCCCACCGTGGCCCCCGCCGGGATCCAGAGCAGGATCCGACGGAGGAGCAGCGAGGGGCTAGAGCACAGCGCGTTCACTCGAGGCATGCTCACCCGAGGCTCCTCCGGCGTGCCACCACCAAAGCCAGCGCGAGCAGGCCCCAGCCCCCCCACCCGCCGGTGGTGCTGCAGCCCTGGCTGAGCGCCCCACCGCCGCGCAGGCTGTAGCGATCACACTCGTCGCCGAAGCCATCGCCGTCGACGTCAGCCTGATCGGGGTTGTGGTCGAAGGGGCAGTTGTCACAGGCATCGCCGACGTGATCATCGTCGGCGTCTTCGTTGGTGTCGGACGGGGTGAACAGGCAGAGATCGCAGACGTCGGTGATCCCGTCTCCGTCGGAGTCGTCCGCGCCGTTGTCGGGGACGTCGGGGCAGCCATCGCAGGCGTCACCGACAAAGTCCCCGTCGCGATCCTCCTGCCCTGCATCGGGGACGTCGGGGCAGACGTCGCAGACGTTGCCCCAACCATCTTCGTCGTCATCACTCTGGGTGCTGTTGAAGAAGCTGGGACAGTTGTCACACACGTCCCCGATCCCGTCGACGTCGAGATCTTCCTGCCCGGGGTTCTCGAGATCAGGACAGTTGTCGCAGCTGTCTCCGACGCCGTCGTCGTCGTCGTCGGGCGCGTTCAGCGCGATGCGTTCGTCGAGGGGGCAGAGATCACAGGCGTCCCCGACGCCGTCTCCGTCGGTGTCTTCCTGGCTAGGGTTGGGATCCTGCGGGCAGTTGTCGCACACATCTCCGACCCCGTCGAAGTCTCCGTCGGTCTGGCTCGGGTTGCAGTCGTTGGGGCAGTTGTCGCAGGCGTTGCCGTACCCATCCGGCGGCGGCGGGCTCCCCAACTGCGGGCAGCTGTCGCTGTCGATCTGATCGGGGTTGTACGTCAGCAGGCAGTTGTCGCACACGTCCCCGACGTTGTCGATGTCGACATCGGACTGATCGGGGTTGTACAGCGAGGGACAGTTGTCGCAGACGTCCCCGATGACGTCGGGACAGGCACATGTGGGCGGACAGTCGCAGTCGGCCTGATCGTCGTTGGGGACGTAGGGACAGTTGTCGCAAAGGTCCCCGACCTCGTCACGATCGATGTCGAACTGATCGGGGTTGAAGACGGTGGGACAGTTGTCGCACTCGAGGGTGTTGGTCGAGGCCACCGCCCCGCTGGGGCTGAAGACCGGGATCTGGCCGATGGGCCGGGTGAGCCCGGTGATCGGATCGGTGACGGTGACCATGGGGCTGATGAAGCCGACCAGGCCGTCGCCGTGGGTGGGCTGGTGCATCGGGATGTCGATGTCGTCCTGGCCGAGCCAGTAGGTGCAGCTCTGGCTCTCGATGTCGTAGTAGTAGTCGGTGCTCGGGTATGGCTGGTTCGTCAGCGGATCGATCCGATCGGCGCAGGTGCCCAGGATCGAGCGCTCGTCGGGGATCTCATCTCCGTCGAGGTCGACCCAGGGGCCATAGATCGGATCGTCGAGGGTCACCGGGACCTCGTCCCGGATGTCGGACAGATCGCAGTCCAGATCCTGCTCGTAGTCCAGGTTCTCCAGCGTCGAGAACGGCTTGTTGTACCCGATCGTCCACAGGGTGGACTGGACGATCAGGCGCATCCCGTCGCCGACCCACTCGCCGGGGAGCCAGCTCATGTTCAGCGCCACGGTGCGCCCGACGTCGGGATCGGCGGGCTCCCGGAGGATCGCCAGCGGGTAGTCGTCGTCCCAGCGCGCGGTCACGAACGCGTCGGCGTGCACCGACAGGTTGCTCACCCGCCAGCTGCCCACCGCTGGATCACAGTCGGGCTCGCCACAGAAGATGTTGAAGCCATACACGCTCTGGTGGCCGGGGATGTAGGGGTACCCCGTGAGCCACTGGTAGCCGGGCGCCTGCATCCCGAAGACCACCCCGGGCGTGTATGCACCGACACCGGAGGACACCGGCATGTGGTTGCGGCTCTCGAAGGCACCTTGGACCCCGGTGCCGTTGGCGATCGCGCCGCCGAGGACGACGACCCCCCGGCTGTAGGGAGGCTCCACGAACTCGGCCAGCACGTCACCCAGGGCCACCCGATCGGCGAAGGGGACGGCGGCATAGACGATGGCGGCGTGGAAGTCCTCGAGCTGCTCGATGGTCGGGGTGGCGTTGCCCCCGTCGAAGTCCTCGAACCGCACGAACTCCTGCAGCGGCGCGAAGTTGTCGATGAACCACTGCCGGCTGGCGGGATCCGCCGCACCGATGAGGATCACGTCCTGAGCCGAGGCGACACCCGGGAGCCCCAGCCCCAGGGAGGCGACCAGCGCCCCCGACACGACACCACCGCGGCTCACGGATCACCCCCGGTGTCGCCCTCGTCCTCAGGGGGGGCGCCGATGTCGAGATCGTCCTCGATCGGGATGCCGAACTCGTCGACCTTGCGACCACCCTCGGGATCCTCGATCACAGGCTTCGGCGGAGTGACCACCGGCACGATCTCCCCGTTCCAGGGCAGGTACTGTGTCTCCGGGTAGTCCGGCAGCTCGTCGACGCCGTCGAACTGACGGACGATGTGGAACTCGACGCGGCGGTTGGCCTGCAGCGCCTCCTCGTCGAGATCCTCCTGGCCAACCTCCCCCTTGATGGGCTTGATCTCCCCCAGGCCGCGGTAGTTGATCCGCTCGCTGGCGACCCCCTCGATCAACATCAGCTCCCAGATGGCACGAGCACGGCTCTCAGCGAGGCGGTAGTTGTGCCCGAAGTCCCCCTCCTGCGAGGCGTGGCCCTCGATGGTGAGGTTGGCGATGTAGGGGTTCTCGTTGATGATCTTTGCGACCGCCTTGAGGGTGGGGATCGACTCCTCCTTGAGGTCGGCGGTGTCGACATGGAACTCCAACATGTCGCGGATGTAGATCCGATCCTTGACCTGGACCGCCAGCTCCTCGCCAAACTCAACCGGTGGATCCTCGACGATCACCGGCGGCGGGATCGGCTTCTCAGGCGGCGGCAGCGGGATGTCCTGGACATACTGCGGCGGCGGCTCGTCGGGCGGAGGGATCTCGACGATCAGGTTGCTCAGGATCCGGAAGTCGGTGGTGCCGTAGCCCTCGGTCAGGCCCCGGCCGACGCCGACGCCGATGGTGGTGCGGCGGGTGGGGTAGAACTCTGCTCCACCGATCAGCTCCAGGGCGTTCTCGGCTCCTCCCCGGAGGAAGTCCTGCAGGCCGGCCCGCGCCAGCAGCTGGCCGTTGAGCGCGGTGCGGGTCGCGGCCGGCAGCCGAAAGCGCACCCCGTTGCCCCAGGACACCTCGTTGGCCGCGGTGAAGTCCTCGCTGGTGGACAAGACCTCCCGGGTCATCAGCCCAAGATCGGAGGCCAGGGTGACCGGGCCCAGGTTGGTGGCGGCCACCAAGCCGGCGTTGGCCCGCAGCTGGCCCTCGCCGATGTAGCTCTCAGGGCGGCCGGTGGGCAGGATCAGCCCACCCCGGATCCCGACGTTGATGAAGTCATGGGGGGTCTTGACCACGATCAGCCGCGCCGTGGCGCCGATGTCGGCCATCCCGAAGCCGTCGGCGCCGAAGTCGGTCGGGCGCTCGGTGCCCCAGTTCAGCGCGGTGGGGACCAGCAACCCGAAGGTGACCCGGTTCACATCGAGCGAGACCCCGACCATCCCGCTGAAGCGGTTGGTCACCACGGCGCCCAGCTCCTCCTGGGTCACCGCCTCGTACAGGGTCAACGGCGCCTGCTCGTACTGCAGCAGCGTGCCGGCGCGGACAGTGAGATCCCGGTACGCCATGGGCACATCGATCCCGACGAACGACCGGTGCCCAAAGCTCGGCCGGAGGAACTCGATGTCGATCGAGTACCCCTGGCCCACCGCACCCTCCTGGGCGAGGGCCGGCGCGCTCACCAGCAGCGCGAGGCCAACGACGAGGTGAAGGGCAGGTGCTCGGTGGGGATGAAGTCCGTTGCTCACTTCTGCTCCTGGATCGACTGCGGCGCCGATTGTACGTGCAGCGACGGCTCGTGCACGCGGCGGCGTCGTATAACCTCACCCCGGCCTCACGCCGGAGCGCACGAAGGCCCATCATTCCCGTGCATGGTGGCTCGCTTCACTCAGAGTTCACATCCGATCCCCAGCTCCCCCCAGGCGGGCGCGCCCGCCGCCGTGCCCACGAGCCCCACAGCCACCACGGAGCCTCCGCCGGGCCTCCAAAGCGTTGACGTCGAGTTGACATGCCGAGGGGATCGCTGAGATCTCTGGCCTCCCCAGGGAGGCCCCCTCCCCGGCTCCGATCCCCGACCAGCCCCCACCACGGGAGGAGACCGCCGCCTCGACCAAACCCTACCTGGATCACGCCAGCTCCCGCATGGATCGCTACAGATCCCGGACAGATCCACCCGGATCCACCGCCCGGTCAGCTGCCCGAGGCGGTCCGACGGGTCGGGGCGGGGGTGTCGAGGACCTCGGGCTCCACCTTGCCCCGGGGTGAAGGGGGGGCGGGTGGAGGGGTGGGGATATGTCGCATCCGCTTGGGCTTGGGCCGCGCGGTGAACAACCGCCCGTTGTTCTTCTGATCCTCAGGTGGGGTCATCACGTGCTCCGGGGAGACGGGCCACATCCAGATGTGAGTGTATCTCCTCGATCCGGAGCCCGCGCACCCTGGCTCGCCCCCGCTACACCTCAAGCAGGATCCGCTCTGGATTTTCCACGAGCTCCTTGACCCGGACCAGGAACGAGACCGCCTCGCGCCCGTCGATGATCCGATGATCGTAGGACAGGGCCACATACATCATCGGCCGGAGCTCGATCCGACCATCGATCCCCACCGGACGCTCCTGGAACGCATGCATCCCGAGGATCCCGGACTGTGGGGGGTTGAGGATCGGGGTGGACATCAGCGAGCCAAACACACCACCATTGGAGATCGTGAAGGTTCCATCCTGGAAGTCCTCGATCCTGAGCTTGTTGTCCCGGGCGCGGGTGGCCAGCTCAGCGATGGCGCGCTCCACACCGGAGAAGGACAGCCGATCCGCGTCGCGCACCACCGGGACCACCAGCCCCTTCGGGCCGCTCACCGCGACCCCGATGTTGAAGTAGTGCTTGTAGATGATCTCATCCCCGTCGATCTCAGCATTGACCGCCGGGTTCTCCTTCAGGGCCTCGATCGTGGCCTTCACGAAGAAGCTCATGAAGCCGAGCTTGATCCCGTTAGCGGCCTGGAACCGCTCCTGGTACCGCTTGCGCAGGGCGATCACCGAGCTCATGTCGATCTCGTTGAACGTGGTGAGCATCGCAGCGTTGTGCTGCGCCTCCACCAGGCGTCGTGCGATCGTGCGGCGCAGCGGCGTCATCCTGATCCGCTCGATCCGCCCCGGAGCGCCCGGCGCCTGGGCCTGGGCCTGGGCCTGGGGCGCCGGGGGCGCCGGGGGCACCGGGGGCTCGCTCGACCGGTGGGCCCGCTGCACGTCACCGGTGGTGACCCGCCCCCGGGGGCCGGTGCCGTCGACCGAGCCGAGATCGACGCCGCCACGGGCCGCGGCCTGGCGAGCCGCGGGGCCGGCCCGCACCTCAGGGCTAGAGTGGGCTGGATCAGCCCCGGGCGCGCCGCCCTCTGGGGTGGATCCAGCGCCGGCGGCCTCCGCCGCCTCGTCGATCCGGGCGACGATGGAGCCGATCTCCACCTCGTCCCCCTCGGCCGCCAGCGTCTCCCGCAGCACCCCGCCCGACGGCGCCGGGACCTCCATCGAGGCCTTGTCCGAGTCGAGCTCCACGATGGAGTCCCCGGAGGAGACGACGTCTCCGGGCTGCTTGAGCCACCGTGCGATGAACACGGTGGTGATGGACTCCCCGATCTGGGGGATGGTCACGTCGACCATGGGCTCACTCCCCGCGGCCGAGGGCCCGACCCACCAGGGCGAGCTGCTCGGACACGTGTTGTTTGTGGGAACCGGTGGCGGGGCTCGCGGAGGCGGGCCTGCCGATATAGCGGATCGATCGATCGGGGAACGCCTCGAGCCACGTGTGCAGCAGGCTAGGCCAGGCGCCCATGTTCCGGGGCTCCTCCTGGCACCAGACCAGCTCGGCGTCGGGCCAGGCAGCGATCGCCTGGAGCACGGCCTCCCTGGGGAAGGGGTAGAGCTGCTCGAGCCGAACCAGCGCGACAGGATCGAGGCCACCCTCCCGGCGGGCGGCGCACAGCTCGTAGTAGAGCTTGCCAGAGCACAGCACGATCCGAGAGACGTCCTCCAGCGCCTGATCTTCACCGATCACCGGCTGAAAGCTCCCGCCCGCAAGCTCGTCCAGGGTGGAGACCGCCTCGGGGTGGCGCAGCAGCGACTTCGGTGACATCAAGATCAGCGGCGCCCGGAGGCTCCGGATCACCTGGCGTCGCAGCAGGTGGTGGAGGTTGGCGGGGGTGGTGCAGTTCGCGACCGTCATGTTGTCCTCTGCACACAAGGACAGGAAGCGCTCGAGCCGGGCAGAAGAGTGCTCGGGGCCCTGCCCCTCGTACCCGTGGGGCAGCAGCAGGACGAGACCACAGTAGCGGCTCCACTTCTGCTCGCAGGGGGCGAGGAACTGATCGATGATGATCTGCGCGCCGTTGGCGAAGTCCCCAAACTGGGCCTCCCACATCACCAGGGAGTCGGGGGTGTCGAAGGCGTAGCCGACCTCGAAGCCGAGCACCGCCAGCTCGGACAGGGAGCTGTCGATCGCGTGGAAGGGGGCGGGCAGCCCCAGGTGCTGCAGCGGGTAGCGCTCCGCGCCGGTCTGCACGTCGGTGACCACCGCGTGGCGGTGGCTGAAGGTGCCCCGGCCCGAGTCCTGGCCCGACAATCGGATCCCGTAGCCCTCAGCCATCAGGCTGGCCCAGGCCGCGACCTCCCCCATGGCCCAGTCCACCGGGCGATCCCCCTCGACGATCTCCATCCGCCGCCGGAACAGGCGCACGATCTTGCTGTGGGCGTGAAAACCCTCGGGCAGGGTGTGGGCGGCCCGGAGCAGCGCCACCAGCCGCTCACGATCGAAGCTGGTGTCGACGCTGTCGTGGATCGTCGCGCCGGTGTAGCGCGACCACAGATCGTGCATCGCCGCCTCGCTGCGCGCCCGCGCGGCCACGGGCATCGCCGCGTCGGGATCGACGTCGAAGTACGTCACCTCGTCGGGATCCGCATCCTTGAGCTGGACCCCGCGGCCGGGCGCGGGGACGATCTGCTGCTCGGGTGACTCAGCGGCTGCCTTCATCTGCTCGAAGGAGGCCTCATGGATCGCGACGCACTCCTCGGGGGTGAGGGTCCCGATCGCGATCAGGTGCTCGGCGTAGACCTCCCGGGGGGAGGGCTTGTTACGGATCACCTTGTACATCGCGGGCTGGGTGAAGCTCGGCTCGTCTCCCTCGTTGTGGCCGTGCTTCCGGTAGCAGTACATGTCGATGACCACGTCGCGGTGGAACCGCTGCCGGTAGGCGATGGCCATCTGGGTGACCGCGGCCACGTCGCGGGGGACCTCCCCGTTGACGTGGAAGATGGGGACGGCGAGCATCCGCGCGATGTCGGTGGCGTAGGGGGTAGAGCGCCCCTCGGCGGGGGGGGTGGTGAAGCCGATCTGGTTGTTGATCACCACGTGGATCGTGCCGCCCGTGCGGTAGCCCGACAGCTCCGAGAGGTTGAGGCACTCCATCACCGAGCCCTGCCCGCTGAACGCAGCGTCTCCGTGCAGCAGCAGCGGCACCACCTCGCTCCGCTCCCGATCTCCGCTGCGCTCCTGCTTGGCCCGCACCCGCCCCTGCACCACCGCGTTGACCGCCTCGAGGTGAGAGGGGTTGGGCGTCAGCGACAGGTGCATCGGCGCACCGGCCCCGGTGATCAGATCGGAGGAGTAGGCCAGGTGATACTTGACGTCCCCTGAGCCCTGGGTGGTCCCGCCCACGTCCTCGAACTCCCGCACCACCGCGCTGGCGGGCTTGCCCAGGATGTTGACCAGGGTGTTCAGCCGACCCCGGTGGGCCATGCCGATCACGATCTCCCGCACCCCCGCCCGGCTGGCATGATCCACCACCAGATCGAGGAGCGGGATCAGAGTCTCGCCGCCCTCCAGCGAGAACCGCTTGGTACCGGGGAACCTGCTGTGGAGCATGCGCTCAAAGTTCTCAGCGTCACACAGCTTGCGGAACACCCGGCGCTCCTCCTCGGGGGTGAGGACCCCACGCCCGGGTAGGGTCTCGAGCTGCTCCTGGACCCAGAGCTTCTGCTCGTTGTCCATGATGTTCATGAACTCGGCCCCGATCGCACCGCAGTACGAGGCCTGCAGGTGCTCGATCAGCCGCCTCAGGGTCGCGCGGGCGGGCAGCCCGTGCGCCGGGTAGGTGTCGATCACCGCCTCGAGGTGCTCATCTCCCAGGCCATAGTGGGCGAGGGTCAGCTCCTCGTGCACCACCCGCTCCCTGCGACCCAGGGGATCGATCTCTGCGTCGAGGTGCCCCCGGACCCGGAACGCGTTGATCAGCTGCACGACCTTGGCCTGGCGCCGGACCGCCACCTCGTCGGGCTCGGCCGCACCCCGCCCTGGATCGAAGATCGAGCGGGGCGCGATCCTAGGGCCGTCGTAGCGCCCCCCGTCGGGGGCCTCGAGCGCCTCGAACATCGCCCGCCACTCGGGTCTGATGTTCTCGGGCTCGACCAGCCAGCGCCGGTACAGCTCGTCGAGGAAGGGAGCGTTGTCGCCCTGGAGCAAGCTGTCGGGGATCACTTCGGCGCCTCCTGCGACGTGGAGCTCGTATCAAGGCCAGCGGCGTCAGCTGTCTCTGCGATCCACGTGTCCATTCGTTCGGCCAGGAGCGCCAGCGGTAAAGGGCCATCATCAAGGATCGCGTCGTGGAAGGCGGCCAGCTCGAGGGAGTCCCCCAGGGCGGCCTCCGCCCGGGCCCGGATCGCGAGGATCTCCAGCTGCCCAACCTTGTAGGCCAGGGCCTGGCCCGGGGTGTTGATGTAGCGATCCACCTCGTTGATCACGTTGTTCTGAGCCAGCGGGGTGTTCTCCATCAGGAAGGCCTCAGCCTCGGCCCGGGACCAACCCCGGGCGTGGATCCCGGTGTCGACCACCAGCCGCGCCGCCCGCCAGGCATCGAAGGACAGCATCCCCATCCGATCGAGATCCCCCGAGTACAGCCCCATCTCGTCGGCGAGGCGCTCGGCGTACAGGCCCCAGCCCTCGACGAAGGCGGTGATCGAGCCATGGCGCCGGAACAAAGGCAGCTCGTCGAGCTCCTGGGCGATCGCGATCTGGAGGTGGTGGCCGGGGATCGACTCGTGGAACGCGAGCACCTCAGCCTCGTACCGGGGCCGGGTCTGGGGATCGAGCACGTTGACGAAGTAGGTGCCGGGACGAGTCCCGTCGGGCCGAGCGGGCTGGTAGTAGGCGACGGTGGTATAGGGCGCGAGGTAGTCGGGCACAGGCTCGACGACACACTCCGCCCTGGGCAGACGCCCAAACCACCCGGGCAGCGCCCCCTGGGCCCGGGCCAGGGCCGCCTCCGCGGTGGCCTGCACCTCCCCCGATGTCTCGAACCTAAGCTGGGGATCGGTGCGCAGCTGCTCGAAGATCTCCTGTGGATCCCCGGTGCCCAGCACCCGCTCGCCCAGGGCCCGGATCTCCCCATGGATCGACTCCAGGCTCGCCAGCCCCAGCGCATGCAGGGCGTCAGCGCCCTCGTCGGTGGTGGTGTGGGAGCGGATCAGGGCGTCGTAGCAGGCGTCACCATCGGGGAGCGCGTGCAGGCCGATCTGATCGCCGGAGCGGGCGTCGGGCAGCAGCTCCGAGCGCACGACCTCGAGGTAGCCCTCCAGGGCAGGCCGGATCTCCTGCTCGATCGTGCTGCGCAGCGCTCCTCGCCAGCCCTCGGGCTGATCCAGCCCCGCGTCGGCGTCGACGGCCGGAGCAAACAGGGGATCTTCCTCGACGGGCAGCGCCAGCTGAGCCTCGATCATCGCGATCACACGCTCGAGGGACGCTGCGTTGCCGATCCGGCCCTCGGCGTGCCCGATCTTCAGGTTGGCAGCCTGATCCTCGATCAAGGTGGGCAGAGCCCGGTAGCGGGCCAGCAGGGAGGCGATGTCCCCGGGGGTCTCGAGCCGGGGGGCCTCGGCGAGGTGGTTCGCCCACACCAGGGCGTTACCCCGGGGTGACAGGCTCCACAGGTGGAGGCGACACACCTCGAGGGCCAGGGAGGTGCGCAGCTCCTCCAGCATCAGATCCCGGGTGAGGCGATCGGATGGGGACAGGGCCGCGTCGGGCAGGGTCGAGGCCCGCAGCGCCCACCCCTGCTCGCGACGCAGCCAGGCGCTGTGGGCGGGCAGCGAGGCATCGAACAGCTGATCGTCGAACCGACGATCCCCCAGCTCGCTGGCCCAGGTGGGGTGGCGCGCCAGGGTCGCCTCCCACCGATCGGCCACCAGCATGCGCAGCAACGGGCTGTCGATCCCTGCCACGGCAGGATCGTCGGCGCCCAACACCCCAGGATCATCGATGGTGATCGGAGGACGAGGGGGTTTTGGGGTGCAGGCGAGCGTCAGGAGCAGGGCGACCATCGTGCGTCCTCCGGACGGACAGGTATGATGTGCTGCCTGTCGCGCAAAGGTCCTCTGATGTCTGCACCGCTGGAGGGGATCACCGTCCTCGACCTGACCTGGAACCTGCCAGGCCCCTACGCGTCCTTCCTCCTCGCGTCGCTGGGCGCCACGGTCACCAAGATCGAGCCCCCCGGGGGCGAGCCCGCGAGGCACATGCCCACGTTGTTCGAGGCCATCAACCGGGGCAAGGACAGCGTCGTGCTCGATCTGAAGCAGCCAGGCGATCGCGAGCGGCTGCTCCAGCAGGTCGGCCACGCCGATGTGTTCATCGAGGGCTTCCGGCCCGGGGTGGCCGATCGCCTCGGGTGTGGAGCCCCGATCGTCCAGGCCCACAACCCCCGGATCGTCTACTGCTCGATCAGCGCCTTTGGCCAGCGGGGCCCCCGGCGGGATCAGCCCGGGCACGATCTGAACGCCCAGGCCCTCGCCGGGCTGTGCCACCTGGCCCGGGATCCATCGGGCAGGCCCCACGGCCTGCCGATCCCCGTCGCCGATCTCTCTGCGTCGATGTCCGCGGTGGCCAGCATCTGCGCCGCGCTGTACGCCCGGGATCGGGGGGAGAGCGACCGCCCCGGGGCGCTGCTCGACGTGGCGATGGTCGACACAGCGCTGTCCTGGGCGTCGATCTGGTCCGACGGCGTGGATCTGGCGGCGAGCGCCCGGCGCGCGATCCCCCCCGGGATGGATCCCCTGGCCCGGCGGCTGCTGCTCGAGCGCCTCGATCGCCAGCGGCTGCACGCCCTGCCCCACTACGAGGTGTTCCGCTGCCGCGACGGCGCGTGGCTGGCGATCGGCGTCGTCGACGAGCGTCACTTCTGGACGAGCCTGTGCGAAGCCCTGGGCCTCCGACGCCTAAGCGGGCTGTCGATGTCCGCACGCACGGTGCTCAGCCCCGTGATCAAGCGCCTGTTCGCCCTGAGCCTGCGCAGGAGGCCCCGCGACACCTGGCTTGAGCGCTTCGAGGCCGAGGGGCTACCGGTCTGTGCGGTCCTCACACCCGCCGAGGCCCGCGCCGATCCCCACCTCCGGGGACGACTCGTGGATCCCCGCGGTAGGCTGCGGGCGCCGGTGGCCGGTGGGATCGGACTGTCCCACGACGCCCCCCCCCTGTCCGGCGACGGTGGGGTATCGTGATCCCCCACGCAGGAGCCCGCCCCATGCCCCCCCGTCCCCCTCCCCACGCCCTGCTCTGTGGCCTGTTGTTGTTCGCTGGGTGTGAAGGCGATCGCCTCGGCCGACCGACCGGCAGCACCGGCCTCGGGGACCCCTACGGCGCCTGCACCAACGTCTACACCGGCCCTGTGCTGGTCTCAGAGGCCCGGGTGACCTGCCTCGATGACGATCGAGTCCGCTTCTTCGTCGCCTCCGACGGGTGGACCTCGGGGGCCCTGATCTACTCCCAGGAGACCGGGGCGGGCACCACCAGCCATGCAGGCACCACCGACACCGGCACCGGCACCGACACCGGCACCGACACCGGCACCGGCACCGGCACCGGCACCGGCACCGACACCGGCACCACCAGCCCGCTCCCCACGATCCAGTGGGCCGACGAGCACAGCCTCGAGACCTTCAAG
>DRPG01000364.1 GCA_011376105.1 Deltaproteobacteria bacterium | reverse complement strand
CGGAGGAGGCTCCGCTGCCCGCGGAGGAGGCTCCGCTGCCCGCGGAGGAGGCTCCGCTGCCCGCGGAGGAGGCTCCGCTGCCCGCGGAGGAGGCTCCGCTGCCCGCGGAGGAGGCTCCGCTGCCCGCGGAGGAGGCGAGCCGGAGTGACGGCCTCCAACATGAGCAGGCGGAGGCTCCGCTGCCCGCGGGGACAGAGGTCGAGGGCCTGTACGACGTGCTCGACGGGATCGGCTTGAGCTACGGGCCCACGTTCCGCTGTGTCACCCGGCTCGAGCTCCACGACGGGATCGCCCGAGCCGAGCTGTCGCCCCCTCCGGACGCTGTGGGGCCGCTGCACCCGGCCCTGCTCGACGCGTCGCTGCACCCCGCCGCGGTGGTGCTGGGATCGGGGGCGTCCCTGGCGGTGCCGGTGGCGGTGTCCCGCTACCGCTTGATCGGAGGGACCCCCGTGTCGTCCCGGGCGGGGCGTGGCCCCGACGGGATCGGGATCACCCTCTGGGATCAAGGCGGGGGGCTGGTCGCCGAGCTCCAGGGTGTCCAGCTCGCGCCCCTGGCCCAGGCTGGATCGAGGCCCGAGGCCTGGTCCCTGTCCTGGGTGGCGATCCCCTCCGTCCAGGCCTCCGCTGCCCTCGCTGGGCCCACGGAGGTGCTCGGCACAGGGCCCGTGGCCACCGCGCTGCGCCAGCGGCTCGACGCAGGGCCCTCGGCGCGGGTGGTGTTCGTCGTGGAGGGGGCCGGCGATCCGGTCGATCGCCTCCAGGCCGCGATCGAGCTGCTGCTCGGGCGCACCCGATCGGAGGGGCTCGACGAGCTGATCGTGGTCGCTGGCTCGGATGAGCCTGTCGGCGCGGGGGTATGGGGCTTCGTCCGCACCCTGATCCAGGAGCGGGCGGGCCTGCGCTGCAGGCTGCTCGATCCAGGGGAGGGCGCACCGGAGGACGTAGCCCAGGTCGTACTGGAGGAGCTCGGCGATCCTGGGGCGGAGGATCAGATCCGGCACCGGGGGGGGCAGCGCCAGGGTGCCCGGCTGGTCTCCTTCGATCAGGAGCGGCTGCCGATCCCCGGGGGCGCGGGCTGGCGCCTGGTGCGGGATCCGGACGGTCAGCTGGCGCAGCTGCGCCTGGTGTCCGCCGAGCGCCCCCGCCCCGCCCCGGGGCAGGTGGAGATCACCGTCGACGCAGCGGGGCTCAACTTTCGCGATGTGCTCAACGCCCTGGGGCGCTATCCAGGGCCCGACTTCCCGCTGGGGGGCGAGTGCGCGGGGCGGATCACCGCCCTGGGTGAGGGCGTGGATCACCTCAGGGTGGGGGACGCGGTGATCGCCCTGGCCCCCGCGGCCCTGGGGCGTGCGGCGCTGGCGGACGCGAGGAGCACCGTGCGGCAGCCCCCGGGCCTGACCCCGCTGGAGGCCGCGACCCTGCCGATCGCCTATGCGACCGCCTGGTATGCGCTGGTGGACGTGGCCGCGGTGCGGCCCGGGGAGCGGGTGCTGATCCATGCGGCGGCGGGGGGGGTGGGCATGGCCGCGGTGCAGCTCGCCCTGCACCTGGGCTGCGAGGTGGTGGGCACCGCCAGCGCGCCCAAGCAGGCCACGGTGCTCGCCCTCGGCGCCGACGCGGTCAGCGACTCCCGCTCGCTGGCGTTCGCCGAGGAGCTACAGCCGGTGGACGTCGTGATCAACGCCCTGACGGGCCCGGCCATCCCCGCCAGCCTGGGGCTGCTGCGGGAGGGGGGGCGCTTCGTCGAGCTGGGCAAGGCTGAGATCTGGAGCGAGGCACAGCTCGCGGAGGTGGCGCCCACGGTGCGGTACACCGCCTTCGATCTGGCGACGGTGCCGCCCGAGCGGCTGGGCCAGATCCTGGAGGAGGTGGTCGGGCTGGTGCAGGCCGGCGCGATCCAGCCGCTGCCGGTCGAGCCGTTTGCGCTGTCTGACGCCGTCGCAGCGTTCAGGCACATGGCGCGTGCGGCCCACGTCGGCAAGATCGTGCTCGTCCCCGGGGAGCCTACGCTGCGGCCCGAGCCAGGTGATCGCTGGCTGATCACCGGGGGGCTGGGGGCCCTGGGGCGCCAGGCCGCGGCGTGGCTGATCGGGGCGGGGGCCCGGCACCTGGTGCTGGCCGGCCGCAGCGAGCCAGACGAGGCCACCCGGGGCTTCCTCGATGGGCTGCGCAGGACCGGGGCCCGGATCGATGTGCGGTCGGTGGATCTGTCCGATCGGGACCAGGTCGTGGCCCTGCTCGAGGAGGCGACGCCCACGGGGGTGCTGCACACGGCGGGGGTGCTGCACGACGCTCCCCTGGAGGAGCAGACCGCGGCGGATCTCGCCCGGGTGCTGGGCGCCAAGGCCCGGGGCGCGTGGTGGCTGCACGAGCTGGCCTGCGGGCCACAGCTGCGGCACCTGGTGTGGTTCTCCAGCGTGGCCGGCACCCTGGGATCGGTGGGGCAGGCTGGCTATGCGGCCGCTAACGGCTTCCTCGACGGGCTGGCCTCGCTCCGACATGCTCAGGGCCTGCCCGCGATCAGCATCGCCTGGGGGCCCTGGGCCGGCGGGGGAATGACCGCGTCGCTGTCGGGGGCCCAGTGGAAGCGGATGGCTGCCCTAGGGATCCGGGCCCTGGCGCCGGAGCAGGGCCTGGAGCTGCTGGAGCGTGGGCTGCTGTCGAGCGCGGATCGGATGATCGCGGCGTCCATCGATCTGGCTCGCCTGCAGCGGGTGTTCGAGGATCAGCCCGTCCCACCGGTGCTGCGGGAGCTGATCACGGCCCCGGACGCCGACACGATCAGGCTGGCGGAGCGGCTGGCGGCGCTGCCCCCGTTCGAGCGCGAGGCCTGGCTGCAGGCCTGGCTGCAGGCCCGGGCGGCGCGGGTGCTGGGGGCCGGGAGCGCCGCCAGCGTCGATCTGGCTCGACCTCTGCGGGATCTCGGGCTGGACTCGCTGATGGCCACCGATCTACACAACGAGCTGTGCAGGGCGATCGGCCGCCGCCTGCCCGAGACCCTGCTGTTGGATCACCCCAGCGTCGAGGCCCTGTCGGAGCACCTCCTCGGGGAGGTCCTGGAGCTGGAGGTGGGGGTCGCCGCGGTGGCCCTCGACGAGGCCCTGGCCCCCGCTGAGTCCGACGAGCTCGACGACGAGCTCCGGCTCCTCGAGGAGCTCCTCTGAGCGGGGGCGACGATCGTCTGCGCCGGGCGGCGGCGGCCCTGCGGCAGGCCCGGCTGCGGATCCAGGAGCTGGAGGCTGGGCACAGCGAGCCGATCGCGATCGTC
Source organism: Deltaproteobacteria bacterium (assembly GCA_011376105.1). Classification (GTDB taxonomy): domain Bacteria; phylum Myxococcota_A; class UBA796; order UBA796; genus DRPG01. The sequence continues at coordinate 3,994 of DRPG01000364.1, read as the reverse complement.
TCGGCGGCGGCCCGGTTCCCCGGTGCCCCGGATCTCGACGCCTTCTGGGCGCAGGCCCAGAGCGGCCGCTGCGCCATCGGCCCGGCCTGTGATCGCTTCGGTCCAAAGCTCGACGCCCGGGCGGGGCGGGGGGCGCGCTGGCTCGCCCACGGAGGCTTCCTCGACGAGCTATACCACTTCGACGCGGCCTCCTTCGGGATCAGCGCCGGGGAGGCGGCCGTCCTCGATCCGCAGCACCGGCTGCTGCTGGAGGTGTCCCGGGCCGCGGTGGAGCGCGCCGGGAGCGCGGTCCTGCGGGATCGCCGGGTGGGGCTGTGGTGTGGGCTGTCGACCCACGAGTACGGCGCGAGGACGGTCCGGGAGGATCGGCTGGAGCAGGTGCAGGGCCAGGCCGGGCCGGGCAACGCGGGGGCCGCGGCGGTGGGGCGGGTGGCGTACCACCTGGGGCTGCGGGGGCCGGCGGTGGTGATCGACACCGCGTGTAGCTCTTCGCTAGTGGCGGTCCACCACGCGATCCAGTCCCTGCGGCTGCGGGAGTGCGACGCGGCCCTGGCGGCGGGCGTCAACGTGGTGCTGTCCGCCTCGGTCACCCTGGCCTTTGCCCGGATGGGGGTGCTGAGCCCCAGCGGCGGGTGTCGTCCGTTCGACACCTCCGCCGACGGGTACGTCCGGGGCGATGGCTGCGGGGTGGTGGTGTTGCGTCGCCTGTCCGACGCGATCGCCGAGGGCGATCCGATCCTGGCGGTGATCCTGGGCTCAGCGGTGAACAACAGCGGAGGCGGCGCCGGGCTGACCGCCCCGAGCCGCGGGGCCTGGCGGGACGTGATCGACGATGCCCTGGCGGCCGCGGGGCTACAGCCCGATCAGATCGGGTATGTCGAGGCCTTCGGCAGCGCCACCCCGATGGGGGACGCGACGGAGCTGCTGGCGCTCTGCGAGGTCTTTGGGGCGCGTCCGCTCGCGGTGGGGTGTGCCAAGGGGGTGCTGGGCCACAGCGAGGCCGCCTCAGGGATCGCTGCCCTGATCCGGGCGGCGCTGGCGGTGCACCACGGCACGATCCTGCCCACCCCCTGGGTGCGGCGGCCTAGGGAGGAGGCCGGCGTGCTGCGCTTCGGTGGCTCCTGCGCCCCGTGGCCCGGGCAGCGGCCCAGGCTGGCGGGGATCAGCGGCTTTGGCTTTGGAGGCACCAACGCCCACCTGATCGTCTCCAGCGTCCCGCCCACGGAGCCTAGCGCGTCCACCGTGTCGAGCGCCGCGTCCGGCGCGGTTGAGCGGTCCCCTGGTGGAGAGCCCGGGCAGCGGCCCCACCTGCTGATGCTCAGCGCCCGCACCCCGGAGGCGCTCGAGGTGCGTCGTGCGTCCCTGTCGTCGGGATCCCTCGGGGAGATCTGCAGGGCAGCGGCGGCGGCTGAGCCGCTGTCGGTGCGCAGGGCCTGGGTGATCGACGCGCTGCCTCCGGAGGGGGAGGGGATCAGGGGGCTCGAGGGGCGGCCGGTGTTCGTCACCAGCGATCGTGCCTGTGGGCCCCCGTCGCCCCTTGGGTCCCTACCCCGGATCGCCGAGCTGCGATCGAGGCAGGGGCCCGAGGCCCTGTTGAGCCAGGTGGCGGCGGGGCTCGCGTGGATCGCCCTGGGGATCCGACCCGCTGCGGTGGTGGCCGGGCCCGGTGGCGAGCTTGCTGCGGGCTGCCTGCGGGGACTGTGGTCGCTGGACGAGGCCCTGGCGCACGCGGCCGCGGGCCGGAGCCCACCGCTCCCGGAGTACAGCGTGCCCCCGGGGCCCCGGCTTCGGCTGGATCTCCAGACCCGGGCCGAGGTGCTCGAGGTGGCTGGGGCCTTGTTTGTCGGAGGGGCCCCGCTGGACCGGGTGGCCCTGCTCGGGCCGGGCCCCAGGGCTCCGGGGGCTCCCCACCCGCTGCAGCGCACGATCCATCGCTCGGCTCTGCTCGACGATCTCGAGCTGGGGCACAGAGTGGGGCCCCGGCGGGTCCTGCCCCAGCTGGTCGAGCTGGTGGGGATCGGCCCCGATGATCCTCTCGAGGCGCTGGCCCTGGACTCGATCCAGATCGTGGAGCTGATCGGGGCCCTGCAGCAGCGGGGGATCCACCTCTACCCCGACGAGCTCGGCTCGGCGCCCACCCTCCGGGCCCTGGCACAGCGCCTCGAGGGCGGGGGCACGGACGATCCGGGAGACGGTGCGATCGAGCGGATCCGGGCCCTGCTGGAGGCCCAACACTCGGCGATCGCTCCGCCCGAGCAGCGCCTGGCGCCGGCGGCCTTCATCTTGAGCGCGCCCCGCTCCGGCTCCACCCTGCTCCGGGTGATGCTCGCCGGGCACCCCGATCTGTTCGCTCCGCCCGAGCTGCACCTGCTGGGGTACGCCGATCTGGCCGCCCGGGCCCGGGCCCTGGGGCCCCGGCTGCTGGATCGTGGCCTGCACCACGCCCTGATCGGCACCGGCCTGTCGGCGCCCGAGGCCACCGCCGCGATCGAGGCGATGGTCGAGGCCGGTGCGCCGGTGTCGCAGGCCTACGCGTCGCTGCAGCAGCGCATCGGATCGCGGCTGCTGATCGACAAGACGCCGACCTACGCCCTGGATCCGGGGGCTCTGGCGCAGGCCCTCGCCTCGTTCTCTTCCCCCAGGTTCGTGATCCTGACCCGTCACCCTGAGCCGGTGACCGCATCGTTTGCGCAGCACCGACTGCAGCATCTGCTCGCCGATCCCTCCCTCGATCCCTACGCGGCGGGGGAGGCGGTGTGGCAGCACGCCACCGAGCAGCTGATGCGCTTTGCGGCTGGGCTCGACGATGCGCGCCGGTGCTGGATCCGGTTCGAGGATCTGATCCATGCGCCCGAGCCGGTGCTGCGGAGGCTGCTGGCGTTCCTCGGGGTGCCGTGGCATGAGGCGGTGCTCACGCCTTATGCCGGCGATCGGATGAGCGACGCCCACATCGGGGATCCAAGCTTTCGTACCCACAGCCGGATCGATCTCGAGCACGCGACTCGGACGGTGCACCTGCCCCGTCCCCTGTCGCGGCGGACCCTGCGGCTGGCCCGGGCCATCGGCTATGAGCACGACGAGCTCCCCGACGACCTCGTGATCTCCCCCCGGCCCCCGGGGGGCTGGCCCCCGCGGCGGATCCTGGTGACCGGCGGCACCGGGTTCCTCGGAGGGCATCTGATCCGGGTGTTACAGCGCCGGGTCGGGCCCGACACCGAGATCTTCGCCCTGGTCCGGGCATCGGATCCGGCGGCGGCGGCGGCCCGGCTCCCGGGGGTGTCGGTGATCTGTGGCGATCTAGCCGATGCGCTCCCCCGACTGCAGGATATGTGGTTCGACCTGGTGATCCATGCGGCGGCGGTGGTGAGCTTCGGGCTCCCCTACTCAAGGATCCGCAAACCCAACGTGCTGGGGACCCTACGGATGATCCAGCTCGCGGCCCGCTGTGGGGCCCGGCTACACCATGTCTCCAGCAAGGGGGTGTTCGACGCGGCCCGCTGGCCCGGAGATCAGGTGATCCCCGAGGACGCGCCGCTGCGGCCCCCCGGCGAGGTGATCCCCTACCAGCGCAGCAAGTGGGCGTCCGAGCGCCTGGTGCAGCTCGCCCGGGATCGGGGGCTGGACGCGAGCGTCAGCCGGCCCGGGCGGATCGGCCCCGACGCCTCGGGTCAGCTACCCCCCCACGACTTCCTGGCCCGCTTCCTGGCGGCGTGCCGGGCCGTGGCGGCGGTGCCCACGCTGCAGATGCCCCTGGAGATCGTGCCGGTGGATCAGGTGGCCGAGGCCATCGTGTCCCTGGCCCTGCACGAAGATCCCCCTGCGGTCTGCCACCTCACCCACCCGGCCCCCCTCGAGCTGTCCGAGGTACAGCGGATCCTGGGCCTTGACGCGGTGCCGTTCGCCGACTGGCGGGCCGCGGTGCTGGCGCTGGCGTCCAACCCGCTGGCGGGGGTCATCGAGGGGATCGAGCGTGATCCACAGCGGGTGCACGAGG
>DRPG01000363.1 GCA_011376105.1 Deltaproteobacteria bacterium | reverse complement strand
CGGTCCACCTCGGTGGACAGGGCGGTGAACTCGTCGTTGATGTAGGCGCGCTCGGTGTTCTCCAGGGTGTCCGACGAGGACTGGACCGCCAGCTCCCGCATCCGCTTGATGATGTTCGCCACCTCGTCCGCAGCCCCCTCCGCCGTCTGCACCATCGCGATCCCGTCGTTGGCGTTGCGCATCGCCATCTTCAGGCTGCCCTGTGCAGCGTCGAGGTTCTCGGCGACGCCGAGGCCCGCTGCGTCGTCGCGGGCGCTGTTGATCCGGGTCCCCGAGCTGATCCGCCCCAGGGTGCGAGACAGGTTGTTGTTCGTCTGGTTGAGGCTCGAGATCGAGCGCATCGCGGACAGGTTGGTGCCGACGGTCAGTGCCATTTTCTACTCTCCGTTCGCTTTCTCTAAAAGCTGGCATAGAAGTTTCATTTTCTAGCCACAAAGCCCTCCTCGGATCCAGCGGAGGGGCCTTGAGAGGGATCCTCACCCCGGCGCGGAATTCGGCGACGATCTCGATTTAGACGAGATCATCTCTGGTGTCACCGCGGTCTCACCGGAGGCCCCGGGATCGACCCCGTCCGTCCCCCCGGGTGGAGCGTGTCGGTGGTGTTCCTTGAGCCTCTCTGCCGATCCGACCTAGAGCGTCGAGGATCCAGATCCGAAGAGGTGCTCGTCTCTGGGTGAGCGCAGCGTGGCACACAGCCGCCCCGCCCGCTCCGGGGATCGCAGCGGAGGCGATCATGCAGGCGATGTTGGTGCTCGAGGTGTTCACGGACGACGAGGTGATGGCCAGGCTACGCTGGAGCCGGCCCGAGCAGGGCGGCCCTCCCCCCTGGACGCCCGGCCTCGTCCGACGCGCGGATCGGGCGGCGAGGGCGATGCTGGGGAGGATGGAGCTGGTGGAGGAGGGCCCTACCCGCCGATACCGGCGCCCCGAGGCGTCGGGGAGCATCCGCGCGCTGTGCCCCCCTGCCCACAGGGCCCTGCAGCGGGTGGCCGCATAGGCTCGTCGGAGACAGCGACGACGGGGGAGGTAGACCGGGCGTGGGGGTCTCGGCTCCCCGGCGGCGGGGAGTCCAGGCGGGCTTGACTCATGGTCCCACCGCCAGGGGCTCGATCATCGGGAGCCACCCGTCCAGGAGCAGCTGCGGCGCCAGGCCGGCCAGCACCAGCAGCGCCCCCATCGCGACCAGCACCATCCACTCCCGGGGCAGCGCGTCGCGGAGGCTGATCTTCCTCGGGGGCCCGAAGAAGACTTTGTAGAAGAGGTGCAGCACCACGTACCCGTGGACCGAGACCGCGGCGATGTACAGCAGGAGCAGGCCCGCGTGGTGGGCCAGGCCACCGTGCAGCACGAGATCCTCGCTGGCGAAGTCTGCGGTCCCTGGGGCGCCCACCGCAGCCAGCCCGAAGAGCAGGAACAGGGTCCCGAACGTCGGAGCAGAACCGATCAGCCCCGCGTACGAGTCGATCCGGATCCCTCCGGTGCGGGAGCGCAGCGCAGCCGCGACCAGCCCGACCCCGGTCAGGGCGAGGCCGGTGAGGGTCCACATGATCAGGCCGCCCAGGTGGCCGATGTGATCGGCATCGAGCACCCCGAGCAGCACCAGGGCCTGCACCCCCACGGTGAAGAAGGCGACGCTGCGTGCGAGGTAGCGCTGGACCACGGCCAGCCCTCCCCCGATCAGGGCCGCGGTGGCCAGGTAGGCGGTGAGCGCCTGGGCGACGGAGACGTCGAAGCTCATGGGGTGACGTGCGACGAGGGCGATGCACGACATCGGGGCCGCCAGCGCGACCGCGATGGTGGTGGGGGCCAGGGTGTAGGCGCTGATGATCCAGGAGTGGAAGGGGAAGATCCCGAGCCGGATCACCACTGCAAACACCAGCAGGCCCGCACCGGCGGAGCCCCCCAGGAAGGTCCCCGCGAGCCCCGTCCCCGCCGCCAGGGCCAGGTAGGGCCACGCGATCTGGCGGGGAGGACCGGAGGGCAGGGCCAGCCAGGTCAGCAGCGTGCTCAGCACCCACAGCGGACCCGACAGCTCCCGTGAGGGGACAGCCGACAGGGCGAGATCCACCAGCGCGAGGGCGATCAGCACCGCCATCGTGCCCACCCGGGCGTGGCGTCGGGGCATCACCGCGAAGATCCCCACCAGCCCGATCCCGATCAGCGGCATCCGGGGTAGGGACACGTCGTCGAGCAGCAGCACCGGGCTGGTGGCCCCGAGCAGCCACGCGGTCGCTCCCCCCACCGTGACGATCAGGCCGGCGACCACGCCGATCTGTCGTGCGTCGGGGCGGTAGGTGGCGAGCCAGCCCACCAGCAACAACAAGCTGCCCGTCACCAAGAGGACAGGCTCGAGCTCCAGCGTCATCGGCGCACCTCCTCGGGTCGCTGGCCTGAGATGGCCTCGACCCAGCGTTGATCCAGAGCATCCAGGCCACGGAACAGGGCCGTCAGCGAGGCCAGCAGACGGTTCGCCGCCAGATCATCGATGAACCAGCGCTCCAGCGCGATCCGATAGCCCCACCGCTGGATCCGGGGAGGGAGCATGCGCTCCCACAGGGTGCCCCGCGGTGGGCGGCCCCCACCGATCAGACCCACCAGCTCGTGGTGATCATGGAGCAGCGAGGGGGCCCGGAGCAGCTGCCAGGTCCGCAGGATGGCGTGCCCCGTCATGTGGGCCAGGGCCAGCCCCGTCCAGCCGAGGCCGATCTCCACCAGGATGACCGCGGCCTGAGTCACGCTGGCATAGCCCAGCAGGCACTTCACGTCGGTCTGGACGCGCCCCACCATCGTCGCATGGATCGCGGTGACCACCCCGATGGCGATCAGCGCCCCCCGGGCGATGGGATGCTCGGCCAGCAGCGGCCAGGAGCGCAGCAGGAGGAAGGGGCCCGCATGGATCGACAGCGCACCGTAGAAGATGGCGCTCGACGGCGTGGGCCCCTCCATCGCCCGGGGGAGCCAGCCGGTGAAGGGGAACGCAGCCGCTTTTCCCATACTGGCAAATACAAGCAGCAGCGCGATGGTCAGGCCCGCCCCGCCCTCCAGCCGGACCCCCATCCCCAGGGAGGGATCGTGGGCGTGGTGGTGCATCAGCACCGCCGCGGCCAGCAGCGCCACGTCGCACACCCGGTACACGGCGAACGCCCGCAGCCCGTGGCGGACCGGGGCCTCGCGCTCGTTGAAGTAGGCGATCAGCAGCGCAGACGCGATCCCAACCACCTCCCAGCCCGCGTAGACCAGATCCAGCGTGTCCCCGGCGGCGATGGCCATCATGCCGGCCGCGAACAGGGGCAGCAGCACGAAGAAGCGCCGGAAGCCTGGATCGAGGTGCAGGTAGGGGGCGGAGAAGACCCCGATCAGGCCACACAGCAGGGCCGTCAGGGTCATCAGCACGCCCGCCGGGAGATCGAAGACGAAGCGGGCCTCCAGGGCGTAGCTTGGCACCACCACCCAGTGGGCGAGGGTCACGATGGTCGACGCCCCGGGACGCGCCACGATCGCCGCGAGGATGCCGAGGCACGCAGCCAGCGAGATGGAGAATGTCGTCGCGGTGATCCGGTGGATCGTCGCCTCGGCCAGCTCGATCCCGAACAGCCACAGCAGCCCCATCACCAGAGACGCCGCCACCGGCATGAACACAGCGATCAGGCCCAGCAGGCCCAGCAAGAACTCGATGGTCACGACGCCTCCACGGTGGACGTGATGCTCGCGGGTGGGAGGAAGCCCCGCGTCCCGCGGAACCACTCGAGGGACGAGCCGACCCGGGGCAGCGTCGTGTTCTCGATCTCCCAGGGCCGGAAGGCGCCGTCGTCGAAGAGCTGCAGCGTCCCCGTCTCGGGATCCAGGCAGGCGAGCTGCACCCAGCCATTGGTCACCAGCCGCCCCACGTCGGGGTTAGAGCTCGCGATCTCCAGGAGCACCTGCGGGCTCGCCTCCACCACGCACAGCAGCCGGACCGGCTCGTGCAGCTCGACCATCTGCCACGGCAACCCGGTGCGGAGATCGCTCTGGTGGCCGTCCATCACGCCCACGAGGCCCGTGATGTTGTGGGGGAGCTTCGTCCCGCTGCCGTACCCGGTCGCGTCCACCACTGAGAACCAGTACTCGAGGTTGATCCCGGCCCCGACCGGCACCGCCATCGCCAGCAGCCGGCTGAGGATCTGCCCGTCGGGATCGACGTCGGGATCGTAAGAGCAGAGGAACGCCCGCCGATCCAGGAACAGCCCCTTGCTCCACGCCCGCCGGCCCACCAGGCACAGGGCGTTGGTGCAGTGGCCGTACTCCGGCCGGGGCTGCGCCAGATCCTCGTCCCGGTTCTCGACGTGCTCGAGCGCCTGCTCAGGGGAGACATCGAGGGGGACGTTCTCGAACTTGCGGCATCGCTCTAAGGCGTCGAGCCGCCTCGCCTCGTCGAGGGCGTCACGGATCTCGCCCAGCAGCGCCTGGTGCTCAGCCGGCACCCGATCTAGATCGAACATCAAGACCGCGTCGTCTGCGGTGTTGTGGTAGCCCCCGACGAACCAGGTCTGATCCGGGATGTGGATCCCACCCCGGGCCAGCGCCCTCCGCACCTCGGGATCGTTGGCAAACTTGGCGAACACCCTTGCATTTGGCCCCCCTCGCCCACCGCCGCAGGCGCCGCAGTCGTGGGCGGCCTCGTGGGGGTTGTTCATCGAGCTGGAGCCGTGCCCCAGACAGACGACCAACGGAGCGAACCCGCGCACCAGGGACATCAGCTCCAGGGTCTCCCGGACGATCTCCACCTTCTCCTCGAAGGTGAAGCCCACAGCCAGCCCGTGGTGATCCATGTGATCGTCGTGGGCCTCGGTGAGCAGAGTGGTCTGGGTGGGAAGATCCCTGCGGGTGAGCCGGGCGTGGATCTTTGGGGCGAGCAGCCGAAGCGACAGGGGCACCGCGGAGAACATCCCCCCGAGGGTGACCATCGCCCCCCGCAGCAGCGTCTGGGAGCCCACGTCGAGGTTGTGCCGGAGCATCCCCTTCCACCTCGAGCGCTGAAGCGCACCGTGGACGGGCTGCTCTATGACCAGGTGCCGGGGCTCGAACCCCGCGGGGCCCAGGGCGACGGGGTGGCCGTGCTCCACCCCCTGGTAGTACATGGAGATCCCGTAGTTGCCTGCGATCCCCAGGGTCTCGACCCAGGGCGCCACCTCCTCCAGCAGGCGACGCAGCGACTCCTCCCGGTCGTCGATGCAGAAGCTGCACTGCACCCGCACCTCCGGCTCCGGCTCCGGCTCCGAGAGCAGCCGCTGGGCGTGCAGCGTGATCGCGTCGAGGTACTCGACCCGAAACCGGCGCTCATAGGCGCTGTGCCACAGCTGACGCCGATGGATCTCGCCGATCCCCTCGGACGCCTCGAGCAACGCTCCGGCTCGAGCGGGGCCCAGCTCTGCGAGGGTCAGCCCCCCCAGACCGAGGATCTGGGCCAGCTGGAACAGGTGCCACACGCGATCGGTGCCCGAGGGCTCAGGGGGGAGATCGGGCAGCTCTGAGCATCGCTCCACCAGGGTCTGCCCCCGGCGACCCCTCAGCAGCCACTCGGCCGCGGACAGATCGAGGGCGAGGCGTATTGCCAGAACGTCACACAGATCCGTGGGCAGATCGAGGCGCTCCGGCGCCGTGTCGGGGCGATCCGCCAGGCGCTGGAACATGCCGGACCAGCCCCTCAGGGCGAGCAACGTGTCCAGCACGACCGCGTCCCACTCTCCGGGGGCATGGCCCAGCTGACCGAGGACGTGCAGGCACATCCGGCTCGCCGGCCACTCCTCCTGCCGGGCCCGACGCACCAGGGTCCGGAGGGTGGACAGCCAGGGCCGCCCCAGATCCAGGGGCTGATCGAAGTGGGCGAGGAACGCGCGGTAGAAACCGAGGTCCCGATCGGCCATGGGCCAGTATGCGACACCATGATCGAGGAAGCCTCCAGACCAGCGGATCAGCAGGGGGGCCACCATCGTGTCGGGATCCTGCAGCCCCGCCCGCATCAGCCGATCCCGGATCCGGGGCCCCGGAGGGCGCTCCGTGGACGCAGGGGGCCCGAGGGAGGCCCCGAACCGCTCGCAGGTCCGCCACAGCTGCTTGATCGCCCGAGCCTCGTCTCCGCCCGCCTCAGCGAGGATCCGAGCCCGGGCCTCGTGGGAGAGATCGTGGCGTGCGGCCTCGAGCGCGTCGGTCTCGGTGAGGTGCCAGCTCAGCGACTCGCCGCTGAGGGGCTCGATGGGGCTTAGCAGCCTCGCCCGCACCAGCTCGCGGCGCTCGACCACCCCGGCGACGAGCCCGGGGGCGACCTGTCGCTGCAGGACGTCGTCCAGATCGACGTCCCAGATCCGCCCCTCAGCGTAGGAGGCCTGGTACGCCGCCTCAGACCAGAAGGGCTCGTTGTCGTAGACCCGCGCAGCGTGGACGACGGCCTCCTCGAACTTCTCCTCCTCGAAGGCGTGCAGTGGGTTGTGGTGGACAAAGCGATCCAGGGGACTCTGGGCGGGGACGAGGTGGCGGGCATGCTCAAGGGCGCTCTGCAGCACCGCCTCAGGCTCCAGCTGGACGCGTACAGGGGATCCAGACATCTAGGCCACCTCCCGACGACGACACGCGTAAGGGTGATCGCTGGCGGCCTTGAGCGAGTCGAGCCCCAGCACCGTGAGCTTGGCCTTGGGCCACTCGTTGGCGACCAGGTAGACCTTCTCCAGGAAGGTGTGATCCACCAGGGTCGCGGCCCCCAGATCCAGCTCGACCTCCTCGATCTCCTCGCCCACCTCCGACAGCGTCCTGCGGACGGGCAGGAGGTTGGTGAACACTGCGGGCCCGTGGACCTCGAGCCGGAGCTTGTTGCCCTCCTGCTCCACCACCACCGGGCTCCGGAGCATCTCCAGCGGGCGAGCCCCCCGGGCCAGGTGCAGCACGATCTTGATCGCGAGCCCGACCCCGACCCCGATGAGCAGATCGGTGGCCAGGGTCACCAGGAAGGTGGTGAGGAACACCACGAGCTGATCCACGCCGATCTCCCAGGCGTGGCGGAACTCGCTGGGGGAGGCGAGGCGAGCCCCGGTGTACACCAGCATCGCCGCCAGGGCCGCCAGCGGGATCTGCTGCAGGAGCCCGGGGAGCAGGGCCACGAAGAACAGCAGGCACAACCCGTGGAAGAAGTTCGCCCAGTGGCTGGTTGCACCAGAGTCAATGTTGGCCTTAGAGCGGACGATCTCCGAGATCATTGGCAGGCCACCGATGCTCGCACACAGCAGGTTGCCCACGCCCGTCGCCAGCAGATCCTTGTTGAGATCCGAGACGCGGTGCTGTGGATCCATCGAGTCCACGGCGATGACCGACAGCAGGCTCTCGATGGAGCCCACCAGCGCGAACATCACGATGTACTTCAGCGACACCGGGCTGGTGATCATGGAGAAGTCGGGGAAGGTCACGGCGTCGAGCAGGTTGCCCGGGAGCTGGACCAGGAAGGTGGGGCCCAGCGCGTAGGTGTGGTGGGCGAGGGTGTAGGTGTGATCCTCGCTGAAGTGCAGCGCCAGGCCCAGGGGCACCGTGAGCAGCAGGGCCACCATCGGCGCCGGGACCTTCTTCAGCCCCGGGATGAAGGGCAGGAAGACCAGGGTGGCCAAGGAGATCGCCCCGACCAGGAGCACCTCGGGGTTGGCCTCCATCAGGTAGGCTGGGATCTCCATCAACATCTCGAGGGGCTCACCGTGGGCACCCTGGACCCCCAGCATCACCGGGGTCTGCTTGGCGATGATGATCACCCCGATGGCTGCGAGCATGCCGTGGACCACCGACGGCGGCATCACCGAGGCGACGACCCCCGCCCGGGTCAGGGCGATGACGATCTGGATGATCGCGGCGACCACGCCGATGGCCAGGGCCCGGCGGTACCCCAGGACGGGATCCCCCATCCCCAGCTCGTTGACCGCCCCTAGGGCGATGACGATGAGCCCTGCAGCAGGACCCTTGATCGTGAGCTCGGCGCTGCCGAGGAACGAGACCATCACGCCGCCGATGATGGCCGTGATCACGCCCGCGATCGGGGGAAAGCCGCTCGCCATCGAGATACCGAGACACAGCGGCAGCGCGATCAAGAACACCAGCGAGCCGGACAACGCGTCGGCTCTGAGGCTGTGGGTGGGTTGGGTCATGTAGAGCCCTCCGTGTGGGTGGTCGCCCAGGGCTACGCAAGCCCTGTGCCACCCGCGGACGCGCACCACCCACCGGCCACAGCCGACGGAGGAGGACCCCTTTCCCTACGAAGCGAGATCGGCTCGTCGTCCCGCAGATCGTGTCGTCTTGACTCAGGAACCCCGGGGTGTGTCTCCCTGACCCACCGCCAGCCCCCAGCCCTCGATCTTGCGGTACAGGGTCTTGCGGCCGATCCCCAGGATCCGTGCAGCCTCGGCCTTGTTACCCCCGACCTGTTGCAGGACCCGCAGCACATGTCTCCGCTCGATCTCCGCGAGAGACAGCAGCGGCTCGGCCGCCCGGGCCTGGGGACGGGGTGGCGCCAGCCCCCGCATCCGCTCGGGCAGATCGGAGACCCGGATCTGCTGGTGCTGAGTCAGGATGACGGCGCGCTCGACGACGTTGCGGAGCTCGCGCACGTTGCCGGGCCAGTGCCAGCCCAGCAGCCGGGCGGCGGCCTCGTGGTGGAAGCCCCGGACGTCGCGCTGGAGCGTCTTGGCCTGCTGCTCGAGGAACAGCTGGGCCAGCAGCAGGATGTCCCCTCCCCGGGCCCGCAGCGACGGGATCGTCAGCTCCACCACCGCCAGCCGGTAGTACAGATCCTCGCGGAAGCGATCGAGCTGGACCCACTCCGCGAGATCCCGGTGGGTGGCGGCCAGGAGCCGGACATCGACCGGATAGACGCGATCGCTGCCCACCGGCCGGACGACGCCGGACTCCAGCACCCGCAGCAGCTTGGGCTGCAGCTCGGAGGGCAGCTCTCCGACTTCATCGAGCAACAGCGTGCCTCCGTGGGCCGAGCGAAACAACCCCTCCCGCGCCGAGGCCGCCCCGGTGAAGGCACCGCGCACGTGGCCAAACAGCGTGCTCTCCAGGAGCATCGCCGGGATCGCGGCCACGTTCTCGGCGACGAACGGGCCGGAGGAGCGGCGGGACAGATCGTGCAGCTCCCGCGCGACCAGCTCCTTGCCGCTGCCGCTCTCTCCGGTGATCAGCACCGTCACGTCGGTGGCGGCCACGGTCGCGATGGTCTGCCGCAGGCGGGTGATCTCGGCGCTGACGCCGTCGAGCCGGGACCGGTGCTGGCTGCGTCGGATGTCGACCCGCAGGGACGCGACCTCGTCCTTGAGCGCCTTGAGCTTTGCCGCCCGATCCACCGCCAGCGCCAGCGCGTCCATCGAGAACGGCTTGGTGAGGAAGTCGTAGGCCCCCGCCCGGATGGCCTCGATCGCGGTCTCGAGGGTGCCAAACGCCGTGATCAAGATCACCGGGAGATCTGGATCGAGCACCAGGGCCCGCCGGCACAGCACCAGCCCCGTGCTCCTCACGAGGTTCAGGTCGGTGACCAGCACATCCGTGCGCTTCTCCTCGAGCTGCGCCTCCGCCGAGGCGCTGTCGGCCACGCTCGTCACCGTGTAGCCCCGCTCGGTCAGCTCATCGAGGATGAGCGAGCGCATCGCATCGTCATCTTCGACGACGAGGACCCTAGGCATGGACCCCTCCGAGGGGGAGGTGGACGATAGCACGGCAGCCACCGCCGGGTCGATCCTCGATGCTCACACAGCCCCCGTGATCTTGTACGATCTCCGCTACGATCGCGAGCCCGAGCCCGGTGCCGTTCTCAGCGTCCTTGGTGCTGAAGAAGGGATCGAACACCCGCTCCCGCAGCTCGGGGGGCACACCCTGCCCCGCGTCGTCGACGCAGACATGGATGTGGTAGGGGGTCAGGTCCCGCTGGGTCCCCACGTCGCAGCGCACGACCCGGGCCGACACCTCGACCTCTCCACCCCGGGGGCTCGCGTCCACGGCGTTGGAGATCAGGTTGGTGAGGACCTGGATCAGCGCCTGTTGGTCTCCCTCGACCTCGAGATCCGGCTCTGGGGTGCTGGCGCTGAGCGTCACCCCCACCGAGCGAGCCCGCTCGGTGGCGAGGGGCAGGGCGAGCTCGAGCACCGTGGCGATCCGCGTCGGGGACAGCTCGAAGCCGTCGTCGTGCCGGGCATAGTCCAGCAGCCTGCGCACGAAAGCAGCGATGCGATCCGCCTGAGCGCCGATGATCGACGCATCGCTGCGCACCGACTCGGGCTGGTTCGGCCGCGCGAGGCGCTCGGCACGGCCCGAGATCACGGCCAGGGGGGTGCCCACCTCATGGGCAAAGACCGCCACGGTCCGACCGATGGCCGCGAGCCGATCGGCGCGACGGAGCTGGAGCTGGGCCCTGCGGCGGCCTGCACCCTCGCGGGAGGCCTGATCCCGTGCCTCCCGCAGCTGTCGGGTCATCGACTCGACCGCCTCCCCCAGCCGCCCCAGCTCGTCCCGGCCCAGCCGCAGCGGTGTGTCGGGGTAGGAGCCCCGCCCGACCTCGCTCAGCCGAGCCGCCAGCTGCAGGACCCGCTTCTGCACCAGCATCCGGCCCACCGCCATGGCGAAGGCCGACGCGACCAGGGTGGCCACGACGATGCCCACCACGTCAGCCAGCAGGGCCCGCCGGACGAACGCGTCGCGCTCGGCGAGGGGCTCGGTGACCACGATCCAGGCCCGGGGCTGTGCGCTGTCTCCACCACCGCCCTGGATCCCGGCGTACCCCACCACCCGGGGGGGCCTCTGCTCTGGATCCGGCCCCAGGGAGGCGGCGGGGCCCTCGACGAGATCGATGGAGAGGTGCTCGAACCGCTCGTCGATGATCTCCAGCCGCGCTCGTGTCTGCTCGAGGGAAGCGGTGGGCGGGATCAGCTGGGCGATGCTCTGAGCCACAGCGTCTGCGTCGCGCTGCATCTCCAGCTGGATCACCTCCCCCTCCCGCATGGCCGTCGCGAGGCCAAAGAGGGTCAGGACCAAGACCAGGGCAGGCAACATCGCGATCGCGATTCGGAGAGAGATCTGGTTCATCATGTCTGCTCGAGGCATCCCGCCGGTGTGGGTGGGCCGAGCCCCGCTCGCTCCCCCGCACACAGGGGATAGCATGCTCCGTGGCGGGCCCGGGCCCACCAGCCGCCGGGACGTCCCGGACGAGCGCAGAGCAGCCCGCCGGCGCCGGGGCCAGGAGCACACAGGCCGCCTCCTCCGTGGCCCCCAGCTCCAGGAGCCCCCCAACCAACCCGACCCCCGTGCGCGCTGAGCCGCTGTCGGGCGCTTCCTCCGGGGGGAGATGGGCCAGGACGAGAGAGCGCAGAGAGCCTCGG
>DRPG01000362.1 GCA_011376105.1 Deltaproteobacteria bacterium | reverse complement strand
TCCACATGCGGCTCCACGACGTCCCGGCCGCGGGCCCGGCGAGCCGCTGCTGTGGCTACGACGACGCCAAGGACGCGCGGATGGTGGCAGACGCGCTGTCGATCCCGTTCTACGTGATGAACCTGCGCGAGGCCTTCGAGCGCGCGGTGATGGATGATCTGGCCGACACCTACCTCGCGGGCCAGACCCCCAACCCGTGCATCCGGTGCAATGGGGTGCTGAAGTTCCGCGTCCTGCTCGCCCGGGCGCTGGCGCTGGGCGCGAGCCACCTGGCCACCGGCCACTACGCCCGGATCGAGGCAGACGGAGCGGGGCCGAGGCTGGCCATGGCCACCGATCACGACAAGGATCAGAGCTACTTCTTGTTCCCGATCACCGCACAGGCCCTGCAGCGCACGCTGTTCCCCCTCGGGGGGATGACCAAGGCAGAGGTCCGCGGGGCAGCTCAGCAGCTGGCGCTGCCGGTGGCGGACAAGCCTGAGAGCCAGGAGATCTGCTTCCTCCCCGAGGGAGATCATGCGTCCTTTGTGCGCTCGAGGCATCCCGACACGCCGGCGGGCGGCGACATCGTCACCGAAGACGGGGGGGTGGTGGGCCAGCACGATGGCTACTATCGCTTCACCGTGGGTCAGCGCCGCGGGCTGGGCGTGTCCCTGGGACAACCCGCCTGGGTGCTGCGGATCGACGCAGCGTCCCGCACCGTGGTGGTCACCACCGATCCCGATCGGCTCGGCAAGATGGGGCTGGTCGCCTCCGGTGCGATCTGGCACGCTCCCCCCACCGAGCCCCTCGAGACAGTGACTGTGCGGATCCGCCACCGAGGCCGGCGCCACCCAGCCCAGATCCGGATCGACGGCGAGCGCTTCCTTGTGGCCTTCGAGTCACCGGTGCGGGCGATCGCACCGGGCCAGGCCGCGGTGATCTACAGCGGCGATCGGGTCGCCGGGGGGGGCTGGATAGGCCGGGGGCTGTCCAGCGCGGAGCTCACGTCGGAGAACAGGGAGGGAGCATGGGCAGCGAGGTAGCCGAGCTGGGCTGCGCCCTCGGCCACAGCTTCGCCGATCCACAGCTCCTCCTGACCGCCCTGACCCACTCGTCCCACGCCCACGAGAACGGCGGAGAGGACTACGAACGCCTCGAGTTCCTGGGAGACGCGGTGTTCCAGCTGTGCTCGACCGAGCTGCTGGTCGAGCGCTTCCCTGAGGCGAGGGAGGGGCAGCTCTCCCGCCTACGCTCCCGCATGGTCAACACCCACGCCCTGGCTCAGCTCGGCCGCCGCCTCGGGATCGGGCCCGCCCTGCGGCTCGGGGTCGGGGAGGAGGCCACCGGCGGGCGGGATCGCCCCCGGATCCTCGCCGGCGCGATCGAGGCCATCCTCGGAGCGGTGTTCACCGATGGTGGCTACACCGCAGCCCTGGCCCTGGCGAGGGACTGGCTCGAGGAAGATCTGGCGGTCCTCGAGACCGCCCGGATGCGCGGCTGGAAGGATCCCCGCAGCCTATTGCAGGAGCGCGCCCAGCGAGAGTTCGGCGAGACCCCCGCCTATGGCGTCGCGGCCCGGGGAGGGCCGGCCCATCAGCCGACCTTCACCGTCGAGGTCCGGGTCGGCCAGCGCCTGCTGGGGCGCGGCGAGGGCCGCAGCAAGCGAGAGGCAGCCAGGAACGCAGCCGCAGAGGCCCTCGCCTCCACCGAGCTGCACCCACGGGGGCCATCGTGAGGGGAGCACCAGTCATCGTCCCGATCAACCTCGGGTGCTGCACCCACGATCCCCGGTGCCTGCTGTGTCCGCCCCCACCTCCACCCCCGGGCCCAGAGCTGGTCGAGGCCCTGATCCACCACTACCGCACCGAGCGAGCGAGCCCGGACGCCCCCCTCCAGGTGGGGTTCTATGGAGGCGCCCCTCCAACACCGGAGCTGCTGGAGGCCTGCGGAGGGCTGCCGTTCGTCGCCCGGATCCGCCCCGATCTACTCTCGAGGCGGGACGTAGCAACCCTGGTCGCCCAGGGGGCGATCGGGATCGAGCTCGACGTGCTGACGTTCCGCGATGAGGCCCTGCGCAGCGCAGGCCGACGCCACCGGCGACGGCTGGCGCTGGAGCAGATCGACGGGCTCCGCAGCGCGGGCCTGGCCGTCGGGGTGGTCCTGGCGATCGGGCTGCCCTCGACCAGCCATAGCTCCTCAGTGGACGACGCCCTCCTCGTGCGGGATCGGATCGACTCCGTCCGGCTCCACCCGGTGCTGGTGCTGGCGGGGGCCCGGCTGCGGGAAGCCCACATGAACAAACGATACGAGCCCCTGAGCCTCGGCTCCGCCATCACCACCTGCCAGGCGATGCTCGAGCTGCTAGAGCCCGCAGGGGTCCAGATCATCCGCGTCGGGCAGAACCCTGCGCCGGATGGCCTGGGTCGCGCGGTGGCGGGCCCGTACCATCCCTCTCTGCGCCAGCTGGTCGACGCACGGAGGGTGCTCGAGATGCTCCACCGACACCTCAGGGGTGTGCACAGCGGGGCCCGGATCGCGATCCGCTGTCATCCAGCGGACGAGACCCAGACCCGGGGACCATACAATCAACACATCCGGACCCTGCGCGCCGCGCATGATCTGGAGGAAGTCCGCGTCGAGGTCGATCCTGACCTCAGCCGGGGGGAGCTCGCGGTGGATCACGTGGGGGATGTTTGAGCGAAGCGTTTCACTGTGGCTATGTCGCGCTGATCGGTCGGCCCAACGCCGGCAAGTCGACGCTGTTGAATCGGATCCTGGGCACGAAGCTCGCCATCACGAGCGCCAAGCCCCAGACCACCCGCAACCGCATCGTGGGCATCCACAGCGACGAGCGAATGCAGGCGGTCCTGGTCGACACACCCGGGATCCACGAAGCCTGGACCGAGCTCAATCGCTCGATGGTGGATCGAGCCAAGGCAGCGCTGGACGACGTCGATGTCGCGGCCTGGATCGGCGACATGACCGTGCTCGCGCGCCGGGCAGAGGGCGACACACCTGTGCTCGATGAGGTGGATCTGCGGATCGCAGAGCTGCTCCGAGCCTCAAACCTGCCAGTGATCTTCGTCGCCAACAAGATCGACATCGTCCCACATCCCCTGCTCCTGCCGGTGATCGAGGCGGTGACCCAGCAGCTAGAGATCGCCGCGGCGATCCCGGTCTCTGCGCTGACCGGTGACGGCGTCCCGGGCCTGCTCGACGAGGTGACCAGGCTCCTGCCCCCCTCCCCTCCCCTGTTCCCACCCGAGGACTGGGCTCAGGTCACCGAGCGCTTCCTCGTCTCCGAGATCGTGCGGGAGAAGATCTTTCACCTCACCGAACAAGAGGTCCCCTACGCCACCCACGTGGTCGTGCGGCAGTTCGACGAGTCCGCCCGGGGGGAGGGCGACGGCCGAGGCCTCGTCCGGATCTTCGCCGACGTGGTGGTCGAGCGCGAGTCCCAGAAGGGGATCGTGATCGGACGCGGCGGTGAGATGCTCAAACGCATCGGCACCCTGGCCCGCAAGGAACTGGTCGAGCTGCTGGGCTGTCGTGTGTACCTAGAGCTGTTTGTGCGGGTCGAGCGAGACTGGACCCGCTCCGCGAGAGGACTCCGCCGTGTAGGCTTCGCGGACGAACCCTAGACACCCCGCCGCGTTGCGTCCCTCCATCCAGGACCATAACGGCGACGGCTGGAGGAACCGCATGCGGACATGGCGCGCACTCTCCCATATGCTCAGAGCCTGGCTCGTCTGGGTGTGCCTCGCTCTAGGCCTCGCCCCGCGCGCCCACGCTGAGGCACCCACCACAGAGCCAGAGCCTAGCGGAGTCGAAGCCGTCCTCCAGAAGGCCGACAGCGCCTTCGCGACCTACCTCGTCAACCCCATGTCCAGCGTCATCTTCTTCGACCTCGCCTTCTGGGACAACACCATCTCTCCACAGGACGCAGTGGGCATGGAGATCGACGGCGAGCGCATCGTCGGCCACAACGACGCCGGCCTGCAGAAGCGCCGGATCCTCGAGCTCGACGATCCCGATCTCGTCCTGACCGAGCCGCTCGAGCTGACCCTCGGGGCGCTGAAGGCCACGGTGCGCACCGTGGATCAGACCGATCCAAGCACCCACACCAGCAAGTCAGTCCTGCTCGCAAAGATCGCCGAGCAGCCGGTCGATCTAGAGTCCCTCGGGCTCACACCCGTCGAGGAAGGGATCGACGACGGAGACCCAGTCCATGTCGTGGTCCATGATCTCGCCCCCTTCAAAGTGCGGGTGGATCGCAGCAAGGCCGCGGTGGTGCCATCGAACATCCGGATCGACAAGGAACACGTCC
>DRPG01000361.1 GCA_011376105.1 Deltaproteobacteria bacterium | reverse complement strand
GCGTCCCTAGTGAGGCGGAGCAGCCGGGTGAGGTGCCAGGGCTCCCGGACCGACCCCCGCCTCTGAGCGCGGGCCCGGGGCCGGGCCGGAGGAGCTGGTTGGTCGAGGCCTGCCTCGATCGCATGGGACCACTCGACCTCCAAGGTGATCAGGGCGGCCCAGGGATCGGCGGGCAGCACGTCGCTGCGCCAGACCCTGGTCGCCTCCAGCCAGGCCGCGTCGACCCTGGCGTGGGGGGTCTCGTGGACGTGCTGCAGCACCCGCTGCACCTCCTCGCTCCTGGGGAAGGGGGCCTCGTCCAGCGCAGGAAAGAAGGCGTTTGCGCTGAAGAAACTCAGGATCTGCGGCTGACCCCTCAGGGGCTGATCGCCGAGGTAGACTTTCACGATCGATGGCTCGCCGGAGGGCGTGGGCTCCACCGCCCCCCTGCGCGTCAGGGCGCTGGTGGATGGAGGCAGCGCCGCCAGCGTGGCCTGCCCCGCCCGGGTCTGGGCCGGCCGGGGAGCGCGCCGGGCCCCGGTGTCGGGGACCGAGGACCAGGCGACCGCCACCGCGAGCAGGCTGCCCGCTGCACCGGCCACCAGTAAACCTCGCCAGCCCAGCCCCGGGGCTCGGCCTGGACGGCCCGGGGGACGGGCTGAGGAGCGGGTCGGGGTCGCCGGAGCCGGGGTCGCCGGGGCTGCCGTCGCCGGGGCCGCCGGGGCCGGCGCCAGCGCCGCCAGCGCTGCGCCCACCGCCACCAGGAAGCCTGCCCCGGGGGCTGTGCGCTGCAGGTGGACCGCCAGCGCCGCCTCGACGTCGCTCCGCAGGTGATCCCGGGCCCGGGACAGGCGCTTTCGCACTGTGGGCTCGGTCAGCCCCAGCCCCTCGGCCACCTGCCGCACCGAGCTGCCCTGGCGGTAGAACAGCACCAGCACCTCGCGGTGGATCGGCTGCAGCCCCTCGAGGGAGTCGGACAAGATCGCCTCCCGGCGCTTGGCATCGAGGTGCTCCCCGGGGCCTGGATCCTGAGCGGGGTGATCATCCAGCGCACACCCCGCCGGCTGCTCCCGCCTGCGCTGCTCCCGCCTGCGGACGTCGTGGGCCCGGTTGCGGGCGATCCGACGGAGCCAGGGCGCGAACCGCGCAGGATCGGACAGCCCCGTCAGGCCGCGCCAGGCTAGCAGGAACACCTCTTGGCCGACCTCCTCCCCCTGTTGAGGATCGCCGAGGATCGCGGTGGTGATCGCACACACGGTGCCTGCGTGTTGCTGGACGAGCCTGGCGAAGGCTCGGGGATCGCCGTGACGGGCGAGGGCGACATCGTCGGTGTGGGTAGACATCTCACCTCCTCGACAGCACAGACGATCCTCCGCTGTAGAGGTGACCGGAGATCGGGGATCCTCCGATCCAGATCCACCGGCTCACCCCGTGCAGGGCGCGATCAGCCCTGCAGATCGTCTGGATCCGGGGCCCGCAGGGCGGTCGGGGTGTTGGTCTTGACCCGCTCCAGCACGCTCGCCAGCGGAGTGCCCTCGAAGATCCGATCCACCACATCGGTGAGGGTCTTGCCGCCGATGAACTGCTGCACGCTCATCGCCTCGGCCACCTTCACCAGGACCTCGTGGTTCGACAGCGCCAGCAGCGCCTCGCTGAAGCCCCCCTGAGCGGCACCGAAGCGCTGGACCATCGCCTCGACCTCGGCCGACAGGGCCTCGAGCTGGAGCTCCTGATCGATCCGCTCCAGCTCCTGCCGCTGCTCGGCCTCAGCCCTGGAGCGGGCCAGGGTGCCCGCGTGCTCGACGGCGGAGGCCGCGACCTTGGCCTCGTTGGCCTTCAGGCGCTCTTGGTGTTGCCTCAGCTCGGCGTGGATCGCGGCCAAGATCACCTGGAGCTTGGCCTCGCGCTCCTGAGTCTCCAGCTGGGACAGGCGGGAGACGGTCTCAGCGCGGGCCTCGGCCTCGGCCCTGCGGATCACCTCCTGCTGGCGGGTGACCTCCAGGCTGCGGTTGGCCCGCAGCAGGCTGATGTTCGACTCCACCGCCTCGTGCTGGGCGCCCTTGAGCATGTTCGCGATGCCCGGATCGTTGATCTCGACCTTGAGGACCTCGACGTCGGTGACGTGCATGCCGTTCTCAGAGAACCGCATGCCCGGGCGCTCCCCCTCGCTGGCCTTGCCCAGGATCACGTCACGGACCACGTCTGCGCTGCTCGCATAGAACTGCTCGATGGTGTGCTTGCGGATCTGGCCCTTGAGCACGCTCCGGACGTGATCCGACAGCAGGTTGACGTAGTTCTCCACCTCGAACCAGCGGGTGGGCTCTCCGGTGAAGTTGACCCGGAGGCTGTACTCCAGCTCGACCTGCACATGATCGCTGGTCTCGACCTCGCACGCGTCCCCCACCCGGTTGTTTAGTACCCGAAGGAACGAGGTACGGAGCAGATCGTCGTCGCTCTTGGGGCGGCCGGTGGACAGCTCGAGGACCTCGAGGGTCTCGTCATAGGCCAGCAGCAGGTTCTTCGGCCCGACCTCGACCCGTCGGTTCCCCCGCTTGTCGACCACCATCACCGCGTAGCCGACCCACACCCCCAGGGCGGGGACGCCCTCGAACTTGGTGTTGAACACGATGGTGCGGGGCTGGGTGAACGTGTTGCTGCGCTCCACGATGTCGCCCGCCACCGTCTCAGGCGAGGCCCCCTCGTTGGCCGCGACGGCCTGGGCCGCGGGCACCGTGGCCCGGCGGGACGAGCGCTTCTGTCGCTTCTGGTACTCCCCCTCGGAGACCAGGCCCGCCCGGGCGCCCGGATCCGCCTCAGCGATGGCACGCAGGGCGCGGTTGTAGGCCAGCGCCTCGGCGTTGCCCGGGTACCAGGTCTGGCACTCGGTGTCGGTCAGGATCCGACGCACGATGACCTCTTCGACGGGGTTGGGCAGCAGCATCGCGGGCCCGGTGACCATCCGGATCTCACCGGACTTCCGGTTCATCACGTAGCGCGCCTCGCCCGAGGGGATCGCGACCGCGTAGTGCTTGCTGCGGCCGTCGTAGCGCACCAGCGAGTGCTCCTCCCGGGGGAAGAAGATCGCCGCGTCGCGGCCGGTGATGAACAGCTCATCGCCCTCCTGGAAGCTCCGACCACCCTCCTCGTACGGGGCGATCACCTTGATGTGCAGCCCCTGGATCTCGTTGAGCTCGATGGCCCGGAACTTCCGCTTGTCGTTCTTGTGGATGAACGTCTCGGTGGGCTCGGGGAACACCACCTGGGGACCGCGCTCGTACCGCTTCTTGCCGTTCTCATCGACCAGGATGCAGTACTCGAGGCGCTCCAGCGTCAGCGCCTCGCGGATGTAGCTCTCGTCGTGCTCAGGTACCACCCCCACCCCGGTGGGGGGGATGTAGAAGGACACATCGGTGCCCTTGATGATCAGCTGCTTGCCGACGGTCAGCTCGGTGGTGTCCAGCGAGACCGGATCGCCCTCCACGCCGTCGGCCGCGGGCTTGATGACCGCCTCGCTCCAGTTCCTGCGGGCCTCGTCCTCGTTGTAGACCCGCACCAGCAGGTACTGGTTGGAGCGCAGGTGGTGCCCCTGGATCAGCTTGACGATCTGGCCGGGCCAGAGCGCAAAGGAGCAGGGGCCGGTGATGTTGATCTTGCGCCCGACCTCGAGATCGGGGGACGGATAGACCCCGCCCGATGCAGGGTGCTCACCCTTCTCCGAGGGGTTCTTCAGGACCAGGTAGTAGCCCTCGGGTGCGATCGCGATCTGCTGGACCGCCTCGTCGAGGCCGCAGGGGGTGAACCGCTTGACGACTGGGTCGAAGGTGACTGGTCGCTCCTGGGCCGTGGGATTGATCACGGTGGGACCAGTGTAGGTCTTGATGATGCCCTTGGTGACATCCTGCATGTATGCGTACTCGCTGGGGGCGAGCACGAGATCTCGCTTCGTTCCTCGGTCTTCCATGTGCTCTCGCTGAGGTGGGGGTTGGGGGGCCGCCTGCACAGAGGCTCAGAGCCTCGGGCCGGGGATCTCTGAGGGCCTTATCTGAGATCTAGCGCTAAGTCCCGAAGGACCCGTCCCAGCCCCTCAGGACAGCGTGGGAAACCCGATCCCGGGGGCCCCGCCCGGTCTGTCCCCGCGATCGCCGGATCGGTCGATCGAGCCATCCACCACTCCCCACTCCCCACTCCCCACTCCCTGCGCCGGCGCTGTCCACGCCGATCAGTTGGTGGTGAGTGCGTCCGTCTCTTGATCGATCTCGCCCTTCCAGGTCTCGGCGTCCTGGTTGCCCCGCCCGCCTCCACCGGCCCTCGCGATCCGCTGGCGCTCGACCAGATCAGCGTGGGTGGTGAAGTAGGGGAGGGACTTTCCGATGAAGTCGGAGATGTGCTCGAAGCTGTGCTTGTCCATGAAGGCAGCCAGCTCTTGCTTGAGCTCAGAGATCACCTTGTAGCCCCTGAGCATCGCACCGGTGCACACCTGCACCGTGTGGGATCCCATCAGGAAGAACTCAGCGGCGTCGTCTCCGGTGAAGATGCCGCCCATGCCCGAGATCGGGACGTCGGGGTACGCCCTGGCGATCTCCATGATGTGGCGCAGGGCGATGGGCCGCACCGCCTGGCCCGAGTAGCCACCGGGCACGGTGTGGCCCTCGACCGTGGGCTGGGGCCGGAGGGTGTCGAGGTTGATCGCGATCACCGACAAGATGGTGTTGATCGCGCTGATCCCATCGGCGCCGGCCCGGATCGCGGCGCCGGCGGGCAGGGCGATGTGGCCGACGTTCGGCGTCATCTTGGCCCACACCGGGATGGCGCTCACCTCCTTGACCCAGCCAACGACCTCCTCGACCAGATCCGGATCTTCCCCCATGGCCATGCCCATCTTGCGCTCGGGCAGCCCATGGGGACAGGAGAGGTTGAGCTCGAACGCATCGACCCCAGTCGCCTGGGTGCGCTCGACGATCTGCTGCCAGGCGCTCCGATCGTACTCCTCCATGATCGAGGCGATCAGCATCTTGTTCGGGTACCGCCGCTTGAGCTCAGCGAGCTCCTCGAGCCAGACCTCGAACGGTCGATCCGAGATCAGCTCGATGTTCTCGAACCCGATGACCTCGTTGCTCTCTCGGCTCCGCAGCTTCCCGTAGCGCGGCGCGGTGTTGATCACCTTGCTCGCGTCGAGGCTGATCGTCTTGATGACCACGCCACCCCACCCGAGATCGAAGCTCTTCGCGATGACCCGAGCGTTGGTGCCGGGGGGCCCCGAGCCGAGCACGAACGGGTTCTCGAAGTGCATCCCGTTGACTTCGACACTCAGATCAGCGGCCATGTGGACTCCCTGCCAGATTTGTGGGGCAGGGAAGATAGCACCAGGGGATCCGGATCCTCCCGATCCCGAGCGTGGCCCCAGGATCGGAGACACACCAACGGGGCCCTCGGCTCGCCTCTGATCCCAGGGCCTGGCCCGGGCCGTGGCGCGGGGTTGGGATCAGGGCAGGGGGATCGCAGCGTTCGGGGCGTCGGGGCTCGCCAGATCGAACTGCCAGTATCGCCCATAGTCGGGATCGTAGCCCTCGACGAAGGAGTCGCTGGGGGTGACAGCGTAGCTGGACTCGCTGCCGGCCCCCTCATAGATGAGATCGACGTGGATCTGCACCGTGTCGGTCAGGCCCAGGGCGCCCCGGGGCAACCCGAACTCCACCACCTCGTTGAGGTCGCTCTCCTGCACGGCCGAGCCCACAGTGCCCAGCCAGCTCGCGGTGCTGACCCACTGGCCCGTGCCTCCATCGTAGGTCTCGAGGCTGTTGTAGCTGTCGTCCGCCTTCCACCTCACCAGGTGGGTCGCGCCAAAGGGCAGCGTGGGCTCCTGGGTGTTGTGCATGACCCCCGTGGTCGTGCCCCCCACGCCGTCGCCGAGGTAGATCAACACCCAGTGATCGGGCCCACCCAGGGCGACGTCGGGGTGCTGGACCGCGACGTAGATCGAGGTGGCGTCCCAGGCGAGCCCGGTCTGGGTGCCGGAGCTGGTGACAAACAAGGCCTCGGGCGGCCAGTCCGACAGATCTCCGTCGACGCCGGCGGTGAACGAGAAGGGCACGACGAGCCCGGTGTCTCCGGTGGGCCCGGTGCCCCCGGTGGGGCCGGTGTCTCCGGTGGGGCCGGTGCCCCCGGTGGGGCCGGT
>DRPG01000360.1 GCA_011376105.1 Deltaproteobacteria bacterium | reverse complement strand
GATCACCCCTAGGCGGTTTTGGGAGCGCCGGTCCAGGTTCAGCCCCGCCACGTACTCCAGGCTCTGCCAGCGAGCCAGCAGGCTCCTCCGGTTGCCCACCCGCACGTTGGCGGCGACCGCGTCGGCTCCCTCCTGGCGCTGGGTCGCGACCAGCCAGCGCAGGCAGCTCGGATCCACCAGGGTGTCCGCGTCCAGCGTCGCCACGAGGGGGGTGTGGGCCTGGGCCAGGCCAGCGTTGAGCGCCTCGGACTTGCCCCCGTTGGCGGGCTGTCGGATCAGCCGGACCTGGGGATGTCGCACCGCCAGGTCCTCGACGATCGCCGCCGTCGCGTCGGTCGAGCCATCGTCCACCACGAGCACCGACAGGGAGGGCAGATCGCTGCTCAGCAGGCTCTGCACCGTGCGGGCGATGACCGCCGCCTCGTTCCAGGCCGGCACCACTACGGTCAGCGGCTCGACGTCGCACATGTCAGGGCCAC
The DNA here is from genome assembly GCA_011376105.1 of Deltaproteobacteria bacterium. Lineage (GTDB taxonomy): Bacteria > Myxococcota_A > UBA796 > UBA796 > DRPG01. The sequence continues at coordinate 3,818 of DRPG01000360.1, read as the reverse complement.
GACGACGCTGGATCCCCCAGTCCGCTGCGGCGAGCCCGAGGGAGATCGCCCAGCGCAACACCACCGCAGCCACCAGGCTGACGATCAGGGCGTCGATCGATGAGGTCGGGATCAGCTCCAGCATCGTGCCCGAGGGGTATCCACGATGCCACCGGGGGACATCCGGTATGCTGCGCGCCATGACCACCTACCCACACCGTCTGTTGTTGTTGCTCGCACCCTTGTCTGTCGGGTGTGGCTCCCCCGAATCCCCGCCGCCGACCCCCGCCGCCGAGGAGGCCCCGCCGATCCCTGAGGGGGCTGAGCGGGGGGCTGAGAGACCACCCCACGCCCCGGAGCCCGGGGCGCTGGTGCAGGGCACCCTCGAGGCCCCCGAGGGCGCGACGGGGGCCGCTGTGTTCGTCTCCCTGAAGATCGAGGGCCAGCCCGGGCCCCCGCTGGCCGCCAAGCGCCTGCCTCCGGGCCCGTTCCCCCTGAGCTTCACCTTGACCGAGGCCGATCGTCCGATGGCCAAGGGCCCGGTCCCCGATCGCTTCCAGCTCAAGGCGACGCTGGACGCCGACGGCGACCCCATGACCAAGGGTCCCGACGATCTCGAGATCGTCGCCACCACAGACAAGGGCACCGCGGATCTCTCGCTGATCCTGGCTCCCCGGGCCGAGTAGCCCGCTCCAACGACGCGCCCGCGACCGAGCGGCGCACGTCGACGATCCGGCACGGCACAGACCGACCAGGCACCCGGAGCCGCTGGGGCGGAGCGCGACGGGCCACAGAGGGGGTGGCCCGATCCGGGCGCCACCGGTGGATCGCTTAGACCTTGTTCGTGGATCCCCGGGCGGCGACCAGCCCAGCCAGCGGCGGGGAGGTCACAGGCACCGGCTCGGAGCTGTGGAAGCCCGGAGCGGGGCGCCGGCCCCTACGGCAGCTCGGGCACGAACGCATACAGATCGACCGCGATCGGCGCAGAGCGACCGATCGAGTGCCCTCCAGCTGGATCGCCATACTCGGTGTTCTCCCAGCGGACGTCCCACACGACGCGGCCCTCCGGCGTGATCTCGCGGAGGACGGCGTGGGTGCCTAGGTTATGCAGGGTGTTGCCGTCGGGCAGCCGGTGGGCCTCCCCCATCTGGCGACCGACCTCGCCCTGGCCCTCGCCGAAGCTCCAGATCTGGACTAGGCTCTGGCTCGCTTCGTCCACCTCGTACTCCCGGACGACCAGCTCCGTGGAGTCCTCGTCTCGGTGGGTCGAGATCAGCAGGGTGCCCGTGTCGGTGTAGACCGATCCATGCTGATACCAGAACGCCGACTCCAGAGGCGAGAAGGGCCAGGAGCCGTCGATGTGGCCAAACCAGCGGCGCGGCACCCCGGTGGTCGCGTCCAACTCCAGCACGGTCTCCACGGTGAACAGCGAGTACAGCAAGGCGTCTCGAGCGGGATCGTAGCTGAGTGTGTTCGCCCCACAGCGATCGCCGAGCCACCCGGTACAGTCAAACAGCTCCAGCTCGGAGCCATCGGGCCGCAACACGATGACCTTCTCCCCGTCGGGACCCGGCTCTCCGTCTAGATCCTGGGTCCAGTGGCGGGGGTAGGCGATCGAGCCATCGGGCAGATCGGTGTACGGGTGGTACAGCCCCGGGGTGGCGTGCTCGGTGACCACGGAGCCATCGATCCGCACCTCCTCGACGACGGAGCGATCTCCGTTGCCGAGCCCGTCCCCCCAAAACCCACTGTGATCGAGCAGGAAGCTGGTCTCGCCCCAGGCCACGCGGGGGTGCAGGGTCGCGAACCCCCGCCGGGAGGGGCGCGCCCACACCACCCGGCCCTGGCGATCGAGCACGGAGGTCATGTGGCCGCCGTAGAACGCGTCGTCGTAGCTGACAGACACCAGCACGTAGTCCACCTGGGGATCCCACCCGGAGGGATCCGAGGTCACCACCCACGGCCACGGTAGATCGTGGGGGATCTCAGCGGTGCGGGTGATCACCTCGGGGGTGGTGGTGGTGCCTCCGGCGGAGATCGCGACGATCCGCCAGGTGACGTCGGTGTCGTAGGGTACCCCCAGCACCAGATCGCTGTGGGGGCCGGCTCCGAGCCCGCGCTCAGGGGAGCTGCGCCACACCCCGGGCTCGGACGAGAACTCGAGGTGGACCGTGGCTGCCCCCGACTGCTCCCAGCTGATCCACAGGACCGTGCCCTGATCGTCGTCCACCCGGGCGACGGCCTGGATCAGGTCGACGTCTCCGGTGGCGCTCACCGGAGGCTGGGGGGGCTCGAGGGTCCCGGAGGTCCCGGAGGGGATCGTGGAGGGGCCGGTGCAGCCCGACAGGAGGAGGACAGCGCTGAGGATCGGCGACAAGGGCGCTCCAGACTTCGACCCCCCAGGGTACCCCGACCGAGCACGATCGTCGCTGTGCAGCACCATGGATACACGGTCTTATGGACTGGGACGATCTGAAGATCCTGCTGGCGGCGGCCCGGGGCGGCAGCGCGGGGCGCGCAGCCGCCAAGCTCGGGGTCAGCGTCTCCACCATCACCCGTCGCCTGGCCCAGCTGGAGGAGGCCTGTGGGCAGCCCCTGTTCGCCCGGACCCCCGGGGGCCTGCAGCCCACCGAGGCCGCGATCGCGATGCTGCCCCACGCTGAGGCGGCAGAGCGCGCGATCCTCGCCGCGGGGGCCGCAGCGCAGGGCGTCGGGCAGCACCCCGAGGGGGAGGTCCGGATCACGCTCCCCGACGACGTGCTGTGCACCGTGGTGCTCCCCCGGCTCAGCGCGTTCCAGGAGCACTATCCAGACATCCAGCTCTCCTTCCTGACCAGCAACCAGGTGTTCGATCTGTCGCGTAGACAGGTCGACATCGCCCTGCGCACGGTCCGCCCCGAGCACGGTGACGCGCTACTGGTCCGGCGGATCCGACAGGTCCCCCTGGGCGTCTACGGCACCCGGGCCTACCTGCGCACCGTCTCCGATCCAGAGGATCCGATCGCCCACCGCTGGATCGTCGCCACCCAGGACGCCCCCGAGACGTCCTGGATCGTGCAGCACGCCCCCGATCGGATCACGCTGCGGCTCGACAGCGCGATGAACCGACGCCTCGCGGCGGCCTGTGATCTAGGCGCGGTCCTGCTCCCCTCGATCTTCGCAGAGCTGACGCCGGGCCTGGTCGCGCTGCCGATCGTGCTGCCCCTGCCCGCTCCCCTGCCGCTGTACGCGATCACCCACCGTGCGGTGCGGCACGCCCCCGCGGTCTCAGCGGTGTGGGCGTTCTTGGTCGATTGGGTCGGAGACGATCCCGATCGGGACGATCTGGCCGTCCTCGACGCGCTCCACCGGCGCCACCGGCGCTGATCCGGAGGCTGATCCAGGGGCTGGGGCTCCGGCCCGGGAGATCACGGCGAAGTCGAGGGGGGAGAAGGTGCGTCCGGTGCGGCGGCTGGTGAACGCCCGGGCACGCCCGATGGATCGCACCGACACCTCCTCGCCGGGCTGGACCGGAGCGGACAACGCGGTGAGGCCCACCACCCACCGCCCGCCGACCCTGAGGTAGACATAGCTCCCGGTCTCGATCCGCTCCTCTACCGTGCCCCACCAGGGGGTCCGATCGATCCCCCGATCGATGGCGATGAGGGGGTTGGTGGCGTCAGTGACGGCTGGGGCGGCGTCGGTGACGGCGGGGGCGGCGTCGGTGACGGCGGTGACGGCGGGGGCGGCGGGGACGGCGGGGGCGGCGGTGACGACGGTGACGGCGTCGGTGACGGCGGGGGCGTCAGTGACGGCGGGGGCGGCGTCGGTGACGGCGGGGGCGGCGTCGGTGACGGCGG
>DRPG01000359.1 GCA_011376105.1 Deltaproteobacteria bacterium | reverse complement strand
TCGACGCCGTGCTTGAGCGCGTCATCGCACAGCAGCCGCGCCCGGGGACAGGCGATCCGGGCCACCGCGAGGGCGACCTCGTCGAGATCGGTGCCAAAGATCTCAGGCACCCCCGCCTCAGCCATCGCGACCAGGAACGCGCCGGTGCCACACGCGGTGTCCAGCCCGGTGCGCAGCTCTCCATCCACCGCGCTCGAGGCAGCGTGCACCACCCGCCGGGCCAGATCCCGGGGGGTGTCGTACGCTCCACGCTTTCGCCGCCCGGTGCCGTCCCAGCCTGGGTAGGTCTGCCCCTGCTCGATCCGCACCACCGCCTGCCGGCCATCGACCGCCACCGGACGGAGGTCGGCCGTGAGCCCGAGATCCTGCTCGGCGATCAGCGGCCGAGCGCGGGCGAGCTTGCCCGCCTGGCTGACGACATCCCACGGGTTGGACGCCACCGCGCGCGCAGCAGCGAGCACGGAGGCCCTGTGGTTGCCTCCGCGGGCGGAACGTTCGAGATAGGCAACAAGCGCCTCGCGCATCGAGCGCTATGGTGCCACAGAATCCATCCAGCGCTCGATCAGTTCCTCTGCCTGGCGCTCGACCGTCCACCCGCCTGCCCGGATCCGCTCCCTCGCCGCAGCCCCTCGCCGAGCCCGCCCCCCTGGATCGTCTTGGATCCGGCGGAGGATGCGGACCACCGAGGGGGGATCATCGAGGGGCAACCACCACCCCACGGTTGGATCCACGAGCTCTCCGATCCCGGAGACGTCGGTGGTGACCACCGGGAGCCCCGCCGCCATGGCCTCCATCAGCGCGACCGGGATCCCGTCGCGATCTCCGTCCTCCGCGACGCGGCACGGGAGGACGAAGACCTGGCTGTTGGCCAGCACGCCCGGGATCCGCGCCGCGGGCAGGGGCCCGGCGAGCACCCCAGGCCCGCCGAGGCGGATCGCGTCCGACACCAGGCGCAGGCTCCCTCCGATCGCGGTGATCGCGGTGACCAGGCCGTCCAGCCCCTTCTTGGGCACGTCGCGGGCGACGCAGATCCAGCGGACGGGATCACGGCCGGGGCTCGCCTGCGGGTAGCGCTCGGGCTCTACCCCACAGCGCACCACCACCGCCTCGACGCCGTGGTGCCGCGCGATCCATCGCTGGTGGTGCCTACAGACGGTGATCGCGGGCCGGGCGGCGTGCAGCACCGCGGGCAGGCCGGGGTGGGGCCGGAACAGATCGGTGGCGTGCACCGTGACCGACGAGGGCAGCCCACACCGCTGGGCCGCAGCCGCTGCCCACACCGCGGCCTCCCCGGCGAAGTGGGCGTGCAGCCGATCCCAGCCCCGGGCCGAGGCCAGCTCGGCCAGCCACAGGGCGCGCACGGCGTCCTTAGGCCGCAGCAGGTGGAGCCACCGGCGCGCCACCGCCCGGGCCCCCGGGGTGGCCAGAGACAGGGCTGAGGACGCCAGCCGCCAGCCGCCCAGACCCCGCGGGGGCCGAAAGACCGGCACCAAGGGGCCCAGCTCCCCCGGGCAGGGATCGGGGCGGTGGCCGATCGCCACGATCTCCACCTCGATCCCCCTGCGCACCAACGCCGCGATCTCCCGGACCACGAAGGTCTCGCTCAGGGTGGGCCAGTAGCGCAGCACATACCCGATCCTCACCGGATCACCCGATCGGCGAAGGTCTCGATCTCAGCGGCACGATCGGACCAGCGACGGACCCGGCCCCCCGCTGCGTCCAGCACGCGGGTGCGCAGCGCCTCGTCACGACAGGCCGCGTCCAGGGCCGCCACCAGCGCGTCGGCGTCTCCGGGTGGGTAGGGCACGAAGCCAGCCCCCGCGGCCTCCCGGACCGCCGGGGTGTCGGCGGCCACCAGCGGGATCCCGCTCGCCAACGCGTCCCACAGCTTCAAGGGCGAGGTCAGCCGCTCCCCGAACAGCCCCGCTGACAGAGGCAGCAGCAGCGCCCGGAACCGCGCCAGCCGCTGCGGGATCCGCCCGGACGCCAGGGGCGGCTCCCACCCCAGCCGCCCCCCCGCCAGCTCCTGCAACGCCTCGATCTCTCTGGCCCCGGGCCCGATCCAGATCACCGGCTCAAGGGTCCGGCGGGCCGCCCGGGCCACGGTCCGGGGATCCTTGTAGGGCCGGATCGAGCCCACACAACCGATCCCCCGCCCCGGGGGCTCGGGCTCGATCCCCCCCACGGCGCCGTTGTGGATCACCACGGCGGGGGGCAGCACCGGATGGATCCGGCGCAGCTCCTCCAGGGTCCCCCC
>DRPG01000358.1 GCA_011376105.1 Deltaproteobacteria bacterium | reverse complement strand
GTGGAGCGGACACGAGATCCAGCACGATCTCCTGGAGATCGCCCAGCCTGGATCGGGCCAGATCGGACCCCTAGAATGCCGACACCCCCTCGAGCGACCTGCGCTGGAGGGGGTGTTTTGCTCCACAGCCTCAGGTCAGACCTGGTGTGAGGCACCCCCTCGGGACCCAGCGTCACACGCTGGTACAAGTAATTTGGTGTTGATCCGTGCGTTTCTCATCCTACTCGATGCATATTCAGACCTCCCGATCTCGTCCAGAAATTCTATCACATTCCTCACAAGGCAGTCATCACCAGGAGAAACGTGAGCCCCGGCACCGCAAACAGGGCGATGCCGCCCGCTCCAACCAGGGCGAGGGAGGTCCCGGCGGCGGCCTCGACCGCGGTCCCTGATGGCTCCCGCTTTGCGACACTCACCGCACCTCCGACCGCCCCGGCGGCGCCCATCAGCCCGTACAGGGAGGACAGCATCGCGACGGCCGCCGCCGCCCCCAGGGCGCTGGGATCTCCGATCTGCTGGAGCAGCTGCACCAGCCCGATCAGGCTGCCTGCACAGCCACACAGCAGGGACAGCGCCGCCGCTGAGAGGAAGAACGCCGTGCTGTGGGCCAGATCCGGGGTCCCTCCGCCCCACAGCAGGGTGGCGAAGGCCCGCCCGGTCCCCCGCAGGCCAAAGGCAGCGAGCAACAGCCCCGTCACCGATCCGGCGACCACCGTGAGGGAGACTGGATCGAAGAACGAGCTTAGGCCCGTGCCTCCAGCCAGCATCGCGGTGACGAGGCCAGAGCCAGCCAGCGAGAGCCCCACGGCGGGGGCGGACAAGGAAGGATCGTGTCGCTGCAGCGAGTCCAAGGGCACCTCCGCCGAGCCCATCGGCAGGGAACGAGCGGTGTTGACACCTCTGGGGCCCGACCACACACCCCGCCCCCACCGGAGCCGCAGCGTCGCCCCGGGCCTGTTGGACACCGCGCCAAGAAGACCTTACTCCTCCGGCAACACCCGCACGCTCTCGCCCGGCACGGGGGTGCCTTGAGCCAAGAGATAGCCGACTCCATCCGAAGGATCAGACGATACCAACGGCGCCGGTACGACAGCGCAGCGCCCGTGGTGCTCAGCCCCGGACATGACCCACAGGACTTCGTGCTGACCCGGATCCGAGGCATGATCCGCGCTGCCCTGCGCCAGCCCACGCCTCAGGCCTACTTCTCGTGCTCAAGCGAGCAGATGTTCGAGTTCAACACGCTGCTAAACGATCTGCTGGGCCGATCCCGGCCCCCGGTGGTCGAGATCGAGCAGCTGATCGAGCAGCTCGATCGCCTCGACGGGGGCCCGAAGAAGTATGCGTTGCTGCACGCTGCCCGGATCGCCCGCAGCGCCGAGACCTACGTCCAGAGCTGGATCGATCAGCCCCCGGTGGATCCCTCCCAGGAGCTGGCGGTGGTGCGCCGGTTCAACTCCGCGGTGGTGGTGCTGCACTGGCACCTGGCGTGCCTCGCCGAGGCGATCGACGATCCCGGCACGAGCCACGGTGTCCGCAACGCGCTGTTCCAGGCCATCGTCGAGGCCAGCCTCCAGATCAAGCTCTCGGCCAGCAAGGGGGCCGTGCTCCGCTCGAGCCGGCTGCTGCCGGCCGACACGACGTCGGACTCGGGCGATACACCCACCCTGCTCGAGCCCAGGGCCGAGGAGAGCGAGGGAGATATCGCGACCGTGATCGACGAGGTAACCGGAGATCCAGACGTGCTGGAGACCCTGTGCGATGAGCTCATCCAGCCCCCCGAGCCCGAGCCCGAGCCCGAGCCCGAGCCCGAGCCCGAGCCCGAAGACGAGGACGAGTCCGACGCAGCGACGCTCTGCGACGAACCCCTCCCCGAGCTTGAGGAGGACGACGACACGGTCGTGACCTTCGTGGGGCTGCTCGATCTCTCAGGCCCGACCCACGACGCGATCTGATCGGGCCCCGAGCCTGCCCCGGGCGGTGGCCCCCCGGGCGGTGGCCCCCCGGGCGGTGTGGGATACCAGGGGCCGGTGTGGTCTGCACGACACCACCTCAGGGAGATCTATGCGGCGCTGGATGCAGCCCGCAGCTACCCCGAGTGGCTCGAGGCCGCTGAGGCCCTCGACGAGCAGACCGGCGCAGCCGCCTGGCGCGCCGAGGACGACTCCCCCCGCTACGACGCCGAGGCGCTGCGGCAGAGCATGCAGGCCATGGAGCGCCTGCGCCGCGAGTCCGACGCGCTGGGCCTGGCCCGTCACCTCACCGAGGATCTGTACCGCCACCTCAACGATCTCACCGCCCCCGAGCTGTACCAGCGGGCGATGGCGGGGCCCAAGCACCTGGTGGAGCGCTACCTCGACAAGGCCGAGTCCTCCCTGCGGTGGCTCGCCGGGGTCCCCTCCATGCCACCCACGGTGCTGCTCGAGCGGTTCGAGGCCGCCTGGAGGGTGTTCGGACGCTCAGCCCTGATGCTGTCGGGCGGAGCCACCTGGGGGTTCCACCACCTGGGGGTGGTCAAGGCGCTGTTTGGCCTCGGGCTGCTGCCCTCCATCCTGTCCGGCGCTAGCACCGGCGCGATGATCGCCGCCGGTGTGTGCACCCGCAGCGATCCAGAGCTCGCGGATCTGTTTGCCGATCCCGATCAGATGCGCCTCGACGGGCTGGTCCCGGTGGCGCTGAGCCGGGCGATACAGCAGGGGGCCCTGCTCGATCCCGCTCGGCTGCGGGCGGTGCTGCACCACAACCTTGGGTCGCAGACCTTCGCCGAGGCCCACGCCCACAGCGGCCGGGTGCTGAACATCAGCGTCTCTCCAGTGCGCCACCGCCAGAAGCCACGGCTGCTGACCCACCTGACGGCCCCCGACGTGCTGGTGACCAGCGCTGTGCTCGCGTCCAGCGCCTTGCCGGGGCTGTTCCCGCCGGTGGTGCTGGAGCACCGCGACGCCGACGGGCACGTCCAGCCCTACATCCACGACGAGCGCTGGGTCGATGGCTCGATCTCCGGTGATCTCCCCAAGCGACGTCTCTCCCGCCTGCACAACGTCAACCACTTCATCGTCAGCCAGACCAACCCCCACGTGCTCCCCTTCGTCCGGCACCACGCCCGGCCAGGGATCGGGCCAGTGATCACGGGCCTGCTGTCGGCCACCGTTCGCTCCCACGGCGCCTGGGCCATGGATCTGGCGCGCAGGCTCTCCCGCTCCGATCGCGTCGAGCAGGCAGCGACGGCGCTGCGCTCGGTCCTCGATCAAGAGTACAGGGGTGACATCGACATCCACCCCCAGCTCCGATGGGACCTGGCCCGCCGGGTGGTGGCGAACCCCACCCGCCGGGAGCTGGCGGCCTTCATCCTGGAGGGAGAGCGCTCGGTGTGGCCCCACGTCGCCCTGATCCGCGATCAGACCCGGATCGGGCGGGCCTTCCGGGCGTGTGTGGCTCAGCTCCAGAGCGCGATCCCCTGATCAGCGCCGTGGGATGCCGCCCGATCGCTGCGCGATCCACCGTGGTGGGCCCTCGCAGCACCGGGCACCGACCACCGGGGCTGGGGGAGGAGGGCCCAAGGTGGCCCCCCTCCCGGTGAGCAACCACCCGCTCACCAGGAGCGTTGCTGACAGCCCCCGCTGTTTCAGGAGCCTGAAACATCTTGACCCTGGGATCCCTCCGGAGCCCCGACTATCTGGTGCAGGTCAGCTCCGGAGGATCCAATGACGGCGCTGCTCGAGTCCCTGACCTGGTGGCCCTGGCACACCGGAGCCAAGAACATCCACAGCGTGCGACACACCCTCGATGCACCGGGGCTGATCACCCTGCAGTGGGCCACCCTGGAGGAGGGCCCCACCACCCTCCTCCGCGCCGACGGTGCCCACCTCTTCCAGGATCCAACCAGGCGCACCGAGCACCAGGTCACCCTGACCGGCACCGCCGGCACCCGGGAGTCCATCGTGATCCACGCAGGCGATCACGAGCGGGTGGTCGAGCTCGGGTTCTAGGACACCGATCTCCGGGGGGCTGCGGATCGGAGGGCGCCTCCGGGTAGAGGCGGTCTCAGGGCCGCTCCGACATCCCCGGGCGGCTCAGGAGCCGCGGTAGTCCGCTGCGTTCATCGGAGCCGCGATCAGGTAGAACAGCCAGGTCAGCGGGGCGGTGATGAACCCGATCAAGAACACGGTCAGGGAGGCGTTGATCGCCTGCAACACCCAGTAGCTGATCATGATGAACAGCCCGAGGCCCACCCGACCCTGAGCGAGGTGGCCGACGCCAAAGACCTGAAAGATCAGGCCGCCAAGGACCTCGAGCAAGACCGCAGCCGTGTTGTTGTTGCCCCGCACCAGCGACGAGCCCATGATCTCCTCCCTCCGGCGTGGGTACGCCCCGGCACACCAAAACATTGCACACCCGTTCAGATCTCGGGCCACGCGTGGGCCAAGGCGCGAGGCGCCCCTCGATCTCGTCCGACCACGATCCGCCGCCACCCGGCGGGATCCGGCTAGGCTCCAGGGAGGAGCAGCCCGCACGAAGAGCGAGCGTCCATCCCGAAGAGCGAGCGATCCATCCCTGTAGGGGGAGCTGTAGGGGGAGCTGTAGGGGGAGGCGCCGGGGACCCAGCCCATCGAGGCCATGGGCCGAGGCCATGCGCCGCGCTGAGGAGGCGTCCCGGGGCGCCCCCGAGCGAGGCGTCCCGGGGCGCCCCCGAGCGCCGAGCCCGGGGGCCGCAGGCCCGGGCTCCAAGAGCCCTGCCCTGATCCAGCCGGCCCCAAAATGTCCCCAAACCGCGATGCCCCAGACCCGTGACGCGATGTTGAGCCAATCACCATCGATATTCGATTCTGTCACAGGCTGAAACAAGCCGAAACGGGCGGTTTCTCCGTCCTTCCGCTTAGACACAGGGTCGACGCAGAGCCCACGCCTCCGGAGAACCCATGGCTGATCCTGGTCCCGAGCCACAGCACGCCAACATCGCAGACACCTTGATCCATGAGGCCTCCGAGCTCAAGGGGATCCTGGAGCGGTTGGATCACCTCGGCATCGAAGGGTCCAGGACCACCCCATCCACCCCCCCACCGGCGATGCCCTCAGCCCTCGGCTCCGGCTCCGGCTCCGGCTCCGGCTCCGGCTCCGGAGAGCCGGACCTCGCCACGGCAGAGGCGTCGGTCCCCAGGCCGCCGCCGCTCGATCCAGCCGAAGATCCAGAGGCGACCCAGGCTGCTTTGCCTCCTCCGATCGTGGCCCAGGCTGCTGCGGAGACTCAGGCTGCGGAGGCCCAGGTTGCGGAGGCCCAGGCTGCGGAGGCCCAGGTTGCGGAGGCCCAGGCTGTGGAGGCCCAGGTTGCGGAGGCCCAGGCTGTGGAGGCCCAGGCTGCGGAGGCCCAGGCTGCGGAGGCCCAGCCCGCCGCTGGTGGAGCGCTCACCCCGGCCCCGGATCAGCCCCGCTCCGGCTCTGGCCTCGGGCTGGTGATCGCGGCCCTGGGGGGTGGGGTGTTCGTCGGGGGCGGAGTCGTCGGCGTGATCGCCCTAGGCGTGATCGGCGTCGGGCTCGTCGGGCTCGTCGGCGCAGGCGCCTACATCGCCTTCCAGACCTCCGACACCGAGATCCTGACGGACGCGGCTCCCGTCGCTGCGGAGCTCGACGGCGACGCCGAGGGGGCCACCGCCGACGGCCCCGGGGGGGCCACCGGGGAGGCCTCCGGGGGGGCCACCGGGGAGGCCACCACAGCCCCCGGGGAGGCCCCCGGGGAGGCCACCGGGGAGGCCACCGGGGAGGCCCCCACGGCCCCCGACGAGCCCGGCGGCGGGGGCGCAGGATCCTCCGGAGAGCCTAGATCCTCCGGCGCTGCACCAACAAGCGCGCCGACCCGATCGGGCTCAGGCAGCGCCCGGCCGGCCCCCAGGGCGACCCCCGAAGAAGGCAGGGATGAACTTGGCTTCCTCGATCCAAGCGCGCCCACCCCACCTCCGGCCCCTGCCACCACAGCGCCGATCGATCCAGAAGAGAGCCTCGCCGACGAGATCACGCTGAAGGTCCTGACCAACCCCCCGGCCGCTCAGATCTGGCTCGACGGGGTGGCGATGGGGCGGACCCCCTCGAAGCTGTCGATCAGCGCGGGGACCTACCAGCTCACCATCGAGAGCAACCGGGCGAAGGAGACCTTCTTGATCGAGGCCGCCTCCGACACCTACCGCTGCTACGAGGCGGCAGGGAAGCGGCTGTACGCCGTCGACTGCCCCTGACGGTCCGCGAGCCTCCACGATCCACCGAACCCTAGCCCCACCGGAGAGCCCATGCGCGCCATCCCCTTCCTCGTGGCCCTGTTCACTCCCCTCCCGGCCCTGGCATCGGGTGCCAGCGACACCCTGGCGGAGATCCGCGCTGAGGAGCTCCCCGAGATCGCCGAGACCGGGATCTCAGCCTTCGACAGCGTCTTCATGAAGGCTGCAGCCATCCACGACACCCTCAACGCCGTCCAGGATCGGATCCTCGGCGCCGAGGATCGCATCGCTGAGGCGCTGGAGCTGGAGCCCGGCACGCCCCTGCGGATGAGCATGTGGGAGCTTAAGCAGCGGGCGGGGGGCCCGATCGAGGTCGCCCTCGAGGGGACCAAGCCGGTGCTCACCGTCGGCGGCAGCGGGGCCGACGACGTCGAGGCCCTGCTCGACGCGATCAACCTGGCGGTGGCTGATCTGGTGGGGATCCCTGGTGATCTGGCGCAGCTCCCCGCACAGATCCAGGAGCTGGTGGCTGCGTGTCAGGCGTTCCCCGGCCAGCTCAATCCCCAGCTGCTGACCGAGTCCGGCCTCAAGCCCCTGGAGCTGCCCAAGGTCGCCAAGACCGTGGGGAGCAACGTCAAGGCTGTGGTCGCGACGCCGAAGCGCCTCGAAGATCTGGTGAACGCCAGCAAGGACTTCCTCACCGGGATCCCTCAGGGCCTGGCCGCCACCGAGCCCCCTGAGGAGCCCGCCCAGATCGCCGGGGGCTCCTCGAGCAAGCCCGCGAAGCAGAAGAAGTCCAAGAGGTCTGGTGGCACGAGCGAGCTCGAGGGCTCCGACAACCTCAGCCCGATCACCGCGATGGTGGTCGAGGCGATGGCCTCGTTCCAGGACGCTGAGGTCGAGAGCGCGATGGGGCTGCTCGCCCGTGCAGATGCGTCCCTGGCCAACCTCACCGGCCCGGTCAGCGAGGCCGAGCTGCAGAACCTCTACCAGTCGTCCGCCCTGGTGTACCTGTCCGGGGGCAACCTCGCCGCGGCGAGCGCCAACGTCGCTCAGGCCCTGACGGTCGATCCCGAGGCGAAGCCCATGCCCCACCTGGGCCCCGACTACGCCAAGCTGCACAAGCACCTCGCCAAGAGCGGGGTGATCCACCCCATCGAGATCCCGGTCGAGGGCAACGGCATCGCCTATGTCTCCGGCACCCGTGTCGAGGAGCAGGGGTGGCTCGAGCTCCCCCCGGGCAAGCACCTGGTCCAGATCAAGCAACCCGACGGGGGCTGGACCAGCGAGGTGGTGTGGATCAACGAGGGCTACGTGCTGAAGACCACCCCCTGAGGTCCACCTCCAGGGCCTCCGGGGAGTCGACACCGGGCCCGGGGCTGGAGCAGCCTCAGGCCCGGTGCGCGTGGATCGGCCGCCGGGGGGCCCACCGGTTCGCGGAGGAGCGGGGCTGAGCCACGCCCCTGAGCAGTGACCCACGGGGCGGCTCGACGGGAGCCAGCGCGCTCAAAAAAGCCACTTTTCTTTTCCACCACATCCCGTCCGTGGGTCAATCTCCCAGCGCACCGGGCCATGGGCCGGTGCATACCCCGGGGGAAGCGAATGAAGCTCACGAACCGATGCCTGCTCGTCCTGTTGTGGACAGGCTGCGCCGCGCCGGCCACCGAGACGCCGACGGGACCCACCGCACCTCCGGTGGTGACCGAAGATGATCCGCCCAGCGAGTACATCTACGAGGAGGAGAGCCCACCTGAGCCCACCGCGAGCCTGGCGGAGATCTCCGACGCCCTGCAGGACGCGATCGACACCACCCTGTGGGTCAACGCTGCGCCGGTCAGCGCGGCCTACAACGCGGCGATGGCGACCAGCAGCCAGCAGTGCCCGTACTTCTACACCACGCCCGACGGGACCTACTGGTACGACAGCTGCACCGCTCCGTCCGGGGCCTCGTTCGACGGCTACGTCTTCGCCTACGAGGCCCAGGGTGTGCTCGATCCCTACTCGGGCATGATCCTCGACTACTGGTACGCCTTCGGCGGCGCCACGGTCAGCGTCCCGGGCGGAGATCGGCTCGAGCTGGGGGGCCTGGCGCTGGTCCAGGAGGGCACGATCAACGACGGCGTCGACATCAACGTCTACGTCAGCCAGCTCCAGGGCTCCTTCGCCTGGGACGGCGCCGAGGCCGCGGGCACCTGGCTCGAGACCGACATCGATCCAGATCTCACCCTGTACATCACCGATATCCCGCTGCTCAACAGCGCCAGCACCTTCGTCGACGGTGGGTTCGGTGGGCTGGACGGCTGGGCGATCGCGTTCGACGAGAACATCATCTTCGACGAGGTCTTGGGCTCCTCCTGCGATCGGGAGATCAGCGGCACGCTGGGGATCCGCTCCCCCGACGGCCACTGGTACGACGTGCGGTTCGACGGCCCGGTCGACGAGACCGACATGGTGCCCCAGTCCGAGTGCGACGGCTGCGGCACAGCCTACTTCCAGGGAGAGGAGATCGGCGAGGTCTGCACCGACTTCCGACCCCTGCTGACGTGGGGAGCGAAGCCATGGTGAGGGCCCCCCACGTGCTGTGGATCGTGCTCTCGGCGGGCTGCTCCGGCGAGGCCCCCGCCCCCACAGAGCAGCTACCAGCGCCTGCCCCCGCCGACATCGTGGAGCTGGCCCCCGAAGACCAGCTGATCCGCGCCTCCCTCGATCTACGCGGGATCCGGCCCTCGATCGACGAGCTGGATCGCCTCCAGGCCGATCCCGAGGCGATGGAGGCGCTGATCGACGACTACCTGCAGGATCCCCGCTTCGGCGATCGGGTCGCGGATCTGTTCGCCGAGATCTACCTCACCCGCACCGAGACCTGGTTCGTCAACCTCGCGGCCTACGATCTCGGCGACGTACCCTACGCTCAGGTGGTCGAGAGCCTGGGGGAGGAGCCGCTGCAGATCCTGGCAGAGATCGCCAGGCAGGATCTGCCGATCACCGAGCTGGTCACCGCCGACTGGACCATGGCCAACGACGTGCTCGCCCGGATGTGGCCCCTGGACTACCCCGAGGGCCAGACCGGCTGGCGGCGGGCCCACTACACCGACGGTCGCCCCGCCGCCGGGGTGCTGTCAAGCAACAGCCTGTGGTGGCGCTACCAGTCCACCGACAGCAACGCCAACCGCAAGCGGGCCAACGTCGCGAGCCGGATCCTGCTGTGCCACGACTACCTGACCCGGCCCATCGACTTCGATCGCAACATCAACCTGCTCGACGAGGAGGCGGTCGCCGACGCACTGCGCACCAACCCCAGCTGCCTCAACTGCCACGTGAGCCTCGATCCGATGGCCGCATACTTCTTTGGGTTCTGGTGGTTCGAGCAGTCGAGCGTCGAGGTCTCCAGCTACCACCCCTCCCGCGAGCGCTACTGGGAGGATCTGCTGGGCACGCCTCCAGCCTACTATGGGCAGCCCGGCTCCAGCCTGTCGGATCTCGGCCAGCAGATCGCTGCCGACAACCGGTTCCCGGAGTGCATGGTCGAGCACGTCACCGAGCTGTTGCTGCGCCGAGACGCTGAGCTGCTGGACTTCGAGCGGATGACCGAGCACCGAGAGGCGCTGATCCAGGGCGGGCTGGCGCTGCGGCCGCTGTTCAAGAGTGTGCTGCAGAGCCCCGAGTACCGCGCGGCCACCGACGACGGGCTGCCCGGCACCCAGGTCCCGCTGAAGATGGCCACGCCCGCGCTGCTGGCGAGCCAGATCCAGGATCTGACGGGCTTCGACTGGCGCAGCGTCGACGGCTACGATCTGCTCCAGACCGACTCGGTGGGCTTCCTGACCCTGGCCGGCGGCGCCGACGGCACCTACGCGGTCAAGAACAGCACCAGCCCCAACACCACCCTGCTGTTGGTGCAGGAGCGCCTCGCCGAGGCCGCCGCGGACTATGTGGTCCAGCTCGCGGAGGGCGGAGGCTCCGATCTGCTCGGAGACATCGATCTAAGCGACACCCCTGAGGGCGACCGGGACGCGATGGTCGCCACCCTGAAGCGGCTGCACCTGCGGATGTTCGGCAACCGGATCGAGGACGACGGGCCCGAGGTCGAGGCCAACCTCGAGCTGTGGAGCGATCTGTACGCCCTCGAGGGCGACACCAACAAGGCGTGGGCGGGGCTGCTCTCGGCGCTCCTGCGCGACCCAGACCTGCTTTTCTACTAGGAGAGACGCCATGAACCGCCGCCACTTCCTGACCGGCGCGGGCGCCTGCCTGGCTGCCCTGGGCGTCCCCCTCGGGGCCAGCGCCGTGCCCGCCAACGATCGCAAGTTCATCTTCGTGTTCGCTCCGGGGGGCTGGGATCCAACCCGGGTGTTCGCCGACGGGCTCGACAACCCCAACGTCGACATGGAGCCCGGCTCTCAGCGCGCCAGCGTCGGCGATCTGTCCTGGATCCGGCACAACAGCCGCCCCACGGTCGACGCCTTCTTCCAGGCCAACGCCGCTGAGACGCTGATCCTCAACGGGGTGATGGTCCGCTCGATCGCCCACGAGATCTGCACGATGATCATGATGACGGGCACCACGTCCGGGCTGCAGCCCGACTGGCCCGCCGCCATCGCCACCGCCGATCGCGCGGAGCTGACCCTGCCCCACCTGGTGATCGACGGGCCGAGCTTCCCCGGTGATCAGGGCGTCTCGGTGAGCCGCACCGGGGTCAACGGCCAGCTCGAGGCGCTGATCAGCGGCCAGGTCGAGGACTGGAGTCAGATCCCGGTGGATCATCCCGATCGGGTCGCCGAGAACCTGATCGATCGCTACCTCGCGCGCCGGGCCGGGGCCCGGGCGGGCACCCCCCGCTCGATCCTCGAGGGGCGCCTCACCGCCGACTTCCGCGACTCAGTCGACAAGCTGACCGACCTGAAGGATCTGCGGTACACCATGGACTTCAACGCCTCCACCCTGCTCGAGGATCAGGCTCGGGTGGCGGTGGACGCCCTGTCCCTGGGGGTCTCCCGCTGTGTGACCCTGGCCAGCGGGGCGGGGGGCTGGGACACCCACGCCGACAACGACAATCTCCAGGCCCCCCTGTGGGAGTCCCTGTTCCAGGGGCTGACCCAGCTCATGGTGCTGCTGAAGAGCACCCCGGGGGCCGGCGGAGGTACCCTCGCCGACGAGACCACGGTGGTGGTCCTGTCCGAGATGGGCCGCACGCCGCTGCTCAACGATCTCAACGGCAAGGATCACTGGCCCAACACCTCGGTGATGATCGTGGGCAAGGACGTCACCGGGGGTCGGGTGGTCGGAGGCTTCGACGAGTCCTTCTACGGACGCGGGGTCGATCCCGCCACCGGTGAGATCGACGACGGCGCCCAGGCGCTGTCCGCCGAGGCCGTCGGGGCCACCCTGCTGGCGCTGGCCGACGTCGATCCCGATCCCTACGTCAGCGGCGTGGTGCCGATCACCGGGGTGCTGACATGAGGTGGCTCTCCGTGCTCGCGCTCGGGATCGCCTGTGATCCCGCAGCGCCCGAGGCGCTGGGCAGCAACACCGGCGACACCGGGGTCGATCCGTGCGCCGATGCAGCGATCACCACCTGGGAGACCTTTGGCGCGGGCTTTGTCACCCAGCACTGCCAGCCGTGCCACGCCTCCACCACCAACGAGCGCCAGGGTGCACCCGACACGGTGACCTTCGACACTGAGGAGGAGGTCCTCGCCCAGGCCGATCGGATCCTGGCCCGCGCCACCGGAGACGATCCGGACATGCCCCCCGAGGGTGGCGTCGGGGCCGACGATCGCTACCTGCTCGAGGTGTGGCTGAGCTGCGAGTAGCGGGACCAGCAGGGCGGCCCCGGAGCACCGGCCCGGCCTCCTTGTGGCCCCGGCGCAGCTGAGCGCTCAGGGGGCGTCGTCCCTGAGCGCTCGCCCGCTCTACTCCGGCACCGCCGAGGTCCCCGGCGAGGGTAGGATCGTGTGTGGCCCCGGGGCGCCGCTGGAGCGGGGGCAGGTGCTCTGAGTTAGACCCGCCGGGGGGGCTGGGGTGACGGCACGCAGCGTGGGGACGGCCGCAGGGATCGTTGCGCTGGCGGCGCTGGCGGCGCTGTGGGCGCTGGCGGCGCTGTGGGGGGCGGGGCGCTCGCCGATGCTGGTGCTGATCGTGCTCGACACGGTGCGCGCCGATCACCTCCCGCCGTGGGGGGCTGAGCCCAGGGCCGCCCCCTGGATCGCGTCGCTGGCGGACGACGCGGCGGTGTTCGAGCGTGCCTACTCCACCTCATCGTGGACAGCGCC
>DRPG01000357.1 GCA_011376105.1 Deltaproteobacteria bacterium | reverse complement strand
TGTCGTACTCCCGATCCTGGCTCGCGGCATAGACCCGCCGCAGGACCCGCCCCCGCTGGGCACGCTCACAGCGGTAGGTGCCCCGCTGCTCGTCGATGTGCAGCGACAGACACTCTCCAAACTCGGAGGACAGCCTGCGGGCTCCCCGCAGGCCCCGATCCCGGCCAAACACATAGGTCCAGCCTGAGCTGACCACGATCACACAGGTCAGCCCTTCGTCATCGATCTCCCCCAGATCGTCGGGGAGCCTCGCGGGCTGGGAGTGACCCAGATCCAGGGCCCGGGCCACCGCGCCTGAGTTGGGTGTGCGCACACACTGCCAGGACGCAGCGCGGAAGAACTGGTCTGCATCCATGGAGGTGCCTCGGCTCACACAACCACCTTGATCCGGGTCGCAGAGATCTACCACAACCCTGTGACCAGACGGATCATGGCGACGCCATCCGTGGCGCACCGACGGCCCGCCGAGTAGGAGTTGGCCACCCCGGGTGACGAGGAACGACCATGGGACTGATCCAGATCGGCGGTCGAGCACCGTCCACCGACCCCACCGTGCTCTCCCCCGCGCTGCACACCGACACGGTCCACGCCATCGTCGTGCTCCCCGACGGCCACAGCGCGGTCTCCACCTCGGAGGATGCCACCATGTTGCGGTGGTCGATCGAGACGGGGGAGATCCTCGAGCGCCTAGAGGGGCACTGTGGGCCGGTGAACCACCTGGCCCTCCACGGCAGCTGGCTGGCGAGCGCAGGCGACGATCGCTGTGTGCGGGTGTGGCGGATCGGGTCTCAGATCGAGCCCCACCTCGTCCTTGGAGGCCACGGCCACTACGTCCGCCAGGTCGCCCTGACCGATCGATACGTGGTCAGCGTCTGTGAAGACACCCGGGTCCGGATCTTCGATCTCCACGACGGGGGCCTGCTGCACGATCTCGAGGGCCACGGCCAGAGCGTCCAGTCCCTGGGGATCAGCCCCGATGGGCGGTTCGCCGTCACCGCCTCGCTCGATCACGCGGTGTACGTGTGGGAGCTCGACACCGGCGAGCGCCTCGAGGCGCTGTATGACGCCAACGCCACCGTGGCGTCCCTGGGCCTGGGCTCGCTGTACATCGCCACCAGGAACGACACCGGCCGGGGGCATGTGTCCCAGGCCCCGTCGATCGTCCGCTTCCTGGACGACGAGCGGGTGATCACCGCGTCCGATGGTGTGATCCTGTGGGATCTACCCTCGCGCAGCGAGCTGCGCAGCCTCGACGATCTCGCCTGGCCGATCCAGGCCCTCGCTTTGGATCCGGAGCGTCTGTTCCTCGCCACCCACACCGAGCTCCGGGGGGTAAAGCGGGAGTCATGGGGGGAGGTGGTGTTCCGCCACGCCGCCCCCGAGCGCGGCGCACGCTCGCTGGCGCTGGCGGGGGAGCGCTTGATCGTCGGGGGCAAGAGCGGCACGGTGACCGTGCTCGACACCAGCCGCTGGGTCCCCGAGGATCGTCACCTGTCCCATGCGATGGAGGCGACCATCTCGGATCCGATCGGTGTGGCCGCGACCACCGATCACGACAACGTGGTGCGGCTGTGGGATCTGCAGACCGGAGCGTGCCGCGTCACCTTCGATCAACACCCGGAGCCCAACACCAAGCCGTTCGC
>DRPG01000356.1 GCA_011376105.1 Deltaproteobacteria bacterium | reverse complement strand
GGGGCGACGATCGCGCTGGCGTACCTGACGTCGCTGTATGGGCTGGAGGAGGTGGCGGGGGTCCGTTCAGGGGAGCGGGTGCTGGTGCATGCGGCGACCGGTGGGGTGGGGATGGCCGCGGTGTGTGTGGCGCGGTCCCTGGGTGCGGAGGTGCTGGGGACCTGCAGCGACGCGAAGCGACCCCTGCTGCGGCGGATGGGCGTCGAGCAGCTGGCGAGCTCCCGGGACGCGTCGTTCACCGAGCTTGGGCCGGTGGACGTCGTGCTCAACGCGCTCACCGGAGAGCTCGTCGACGCAGGGCTGCAGATGCTCCGGCCCGGGGGACGCTTCCTCG
Organism: Deltaproteobacteria bacterium; assembly: GCA_011376105.1. GTDB lineage: Bacteria > Myxococcota_A > UBA796 > UBA796 > DRPG01. Next base: position 5,912 of record DRPG01000356.1, on the reverse strand, counting down.
AGATGGGGAAGCGGGATCTGCGGGACCCCGAGCAGCTGCACCAGCGCTTCCCACACCTGCGGTACCTGCCCTTCGATCTGTGGGACGCAGGGCCCGAGCGGCTCGCACAGCTCCTGCAGCGGCTGGTCAGCCGTGTGGAGGACCGGACCTACCCGCCCCTGCCGACGCGCAGCTGGCCCGCGATCCTCGCCCCGGCTGCGCTGGGGCACATGGCCCGGGCCCGGCACACCGGCAAGCTCGCCCTGCGGCCGGTGGGGCAGGAGCGCACCGACGGGGCCTGGGTGATCACCGGGGGGCTGGGGGCGCTGGGGCTGATCCTCGCCCGCTGGCTGATCGAGCGCGGGGTGCGCCACCTGGTGCTGCTGGGGCGCCGGGGGGCGCAGACACCGGGCGCGACGGAGGCGCTGGCGGAGCTGTCCGCCGGGGGAGCCGAGGTGGTCGCCCGCGCGGTGGACGTAGCTGACGAGGCCGCCCTGGCCGAGGCCCTGGAGGCGCTGCCGCTCCCCCTGCGGGGGGTGGTCCACGCCGCAGGGATCGTCGACGACGGCCTGCTGGCGGATCAGACCCCCGAGCGGGTCGCCGCGGTGCTGGCGCCCAAGGTCGCCGGCGCCTGGAACCTGCATGTCCTGACCCAGGACGCAGACCTCGACGCGTTCTTGGTGCTGTCCTCAGCGTCGGGGACGCTGGGGGCGGCGGGTCAGGGGCCGTATGCCGCCGCCAACAGCTTCCTCGACGCCCTGGTTCGATCCCGCCGGGCCCGGGGCTTGCCTGCTCAGGGGCTCGCCTTTGGTCCCTGGGCGGTGGGCATGGCGGGGGCGGTGGGGGACGCGGTCCAGCAGGGCTGGGCCCGGGCCGGGCTGGAGCCCCTGTCGGTGGAGCGTGGGCTGGCGCTGCTGGACGCGGGCTGGGCCCACCCACAGCCAGTGCTGGTGGGGATGGGGCTCGATCCGGCCCGGGCCCGGGCCTCGCTGGGCTCGGACGTGCCTCCGCTGTGGTCGTCCCTGGTGCGGGCTCCGGCTCAGCGGGGCGACCAGGCACCCGACGGCGACTGGATCCAGGGCCTGCGGCGCCTCCCGCTGCGTCCCCGCCTCGTCGCCCTCCGGGAGGGGGTGGCCGCTGAGGTCGGCCGGATCCTCGGGGCCCCGGTGGCCGACGACGCGCCCCTGGCCGCCCATGGCCTGGACAGCCTGCTGGCGGTGGAGCTACGCAACACCCTGGTGCGGCGGATCGGGGCGAGGCTGCCGGCCACGGTGGCGTTCGATCATCCCACGATCGAGCGTCTCTCGACCTACATCGCCGATCAGCTGGGCCTGGATTCCGAGCCGATCCCCGACGGGGAGCCCGGGATCACCGGGCCCCACGATCTCCCCCGAGCCTCCGCCGTCTCCGGGGGGGGCCGGGCGGAGGTGCACGAGCCGGTGGCGATCGTGGGCATGGCGTGTCGGCTCCCCGGGGCGGAGAGCCCCGAGGCCCTGTGGGCGCTGCTGTGCGACGGACGAGACGCGATCCGCGAGATCGGCTCGGATCGCTACGATCAAGCCGCCTGCTACGATCCGGAGCCGGGGACGCCGGGCCGGACCTATGCCCGGGACGCGGGCCTGCTCGATGACATCGCCTCCTTCGACGCTGAGCTGTTCCGGATCGGCGCCCGGGAGGCCCGGGCGCTGGATCCAGCCCAGCGGCTGCTGCTGGAGGTGGGTCACGAGGCGCTGGAGCGTGCGGGGATCGCGCCCCGTGGGCTGGCCGGGGCCTCCGTCGGGGTCTACGTCGGGATCGGCGTCGGTGAGTACGGCGATCGGTTCGCGCTCGACGATCCGGGCGCGGTCTACGCGGTGAGCGGCAACGATCCAGCATTTGCCGCAGGACGGCTGTCGTGGCTGCTCGGGCTCCAGGGCCCGGCGCTGGCGATCAACACGATGTGTAGCTCGTCCCTGGTGGCGCTGCACCTCGCGGTGACCGCCCTGCGCCGGGGCGAGTGTGAGCTGGCGCTGGCCGGCGGCGCCAACGCCATCGTCGGGCCCGAGCACAGCGTGCTGCTGTCCCAGGCCGGCGCCCTGTCCCCCACCGGCCGATGTCGCACCTTCGACGCGGACGCCGATGGATATGTCCGGGGCGAAGGCGCAGGCATGGTGGTGCTCCGACGCCTGTCGGATGCGATCGCTGATGGCGATCCAATCCTGGCGGTGATCCGGGGCACGGCGGTGAACCACGACGGTCCCAGCAGCGGGCTGATGGTGCCCCATGGCCCCGCCCAGGCGACCGTGATCCGGGCTGCTTTGGCAGACGCAGACACAGCCCCGGCCGAGGTAGGCTACCTCGAGTGCCACGGCACCGGCACCAAGCTCGGCGATCCCATCGAGGTGAACGCAGCGGCGGAGGCCTACGGGCCCGGGCGCACCACCGCCCTGCGGCTGGGCTCGATCAAGACCAACGTGGGGCACCTCGAGGCGGCGGCGGGGATCGCGGGGCTGCTGAAGGTGGTGCTGTCGCTGCAGCACCGGCAGGTGCCCGCCACCCTGCACCTGAAGACCCCCAACCCGGAGCTGGGGCTGGACACGCTCCCGGTGACGATCCCCACCACGCTGGAGCCCTGGCCACAGGACGCGCCCCTGGGGGCGATCTCGTCCTTTGGGCTGTCCGGCACCAACGCCCACGCGGTGCTCGCCCCTGCCCCCCAGCCCCAGCCCCAGCCCCAGCCCCAGCCCCGCACGGCGCCGGGCTCGGCGCGGCTGCTGGTGCTCAGCGGCCGGAGCCCCGACGATCTGGACGAGACCGCACGGCGTTTTGAGGCCTGTCTGCGCACGCCCGGGGTGGACTGGGCCGACGTGGCCCACACCGCCGCGGTGGGTCGCTCCGCGTTCCCCCACCGGCTGGCTCTGGTCGCCTCCGACGCCGCCGGGGCGGCCGCCGGGCTGGCGCGTTGGCTCCGGGGCGACGGCCTGCGGGGGATCGTCTCGGCTCCCCCCCGGATCAAGGTGTGGTTCACCGGGCGGGCAGCACCCGGAGCGGCCCGGGCGCTGAGCCGTGATGAGCCCGAGCTGGCGGCGATCCTCGAGGCTCATGGGCTGTGGGAGCCCGGGGACGCCTCCGGAGGAGCCAGGGACGATCTCCGCGCTCAGCTCGTGATGGGCTGGTTCCTGTGGCGGTGGCTGCAGACGCTGGGGCTTCGGCCGGATGCGGTGGTGGGCACCGGCACCGGCGCCCTGATCGCCTCGATCGTCGACGGAGACCTGTCGCTGGAGGCTGCCCTGGAGCAGCTCGGCTCCGGGGTCCCGGGGGAGGCTCCGTCCCCCGCCGTCGCCCCCCGGCCTCCGGAGGGTGGGCTGCTGCTGGTGATCGGGGCCGGGCCCGTGGAGGCGGGTCCCGACACGGTGCGCCTCCTCGCCGGGGAGGATCCCGCCGAGGCCCTGTGGGCCCTGGGTGAGCTGTTCGTCGCTGGGGTGCCGCTGTCGCTGGGGGCGGCGCTCCCCGGCCGGCGGACCCTGGTCCCGACGACACCGTGGCGACGTCAGCGCTACTGGGCTGAGCTGCCCGGAGCCTCCGGCGCGTCCCGGATCGAGGTGTACCAGCTCGCCTGGTCTCCACGACCGCTGGCCCCCGCCGCTGTGGGCGCGGGGTCCTGGGCAGTGGTGCCCGATCGAGGCACGCTGGCCCCACAGCTGGTGGAGCGCCTCGGCGAGGGCGCGATCCTGTGCCCGCTGGAGGAGATCCCGCGGCTCGCGATCGGTCGCGACGTGGTGTACCTGGGGGCCCTCGGCCACACCTCCCCGATCCCCGTGGCCACCGGCCGGATCCTCGACGAGGCGCTGTCCCTGGCGCAGGCCCTCGACGGGCAGCGCCTGTGGCTGGTGACCCGCGGCGGGCAGGCCTCCCGGGGGCGGATCGCGCTGGAGCAGGCGCCGCTGTGGGGCTTTGGGCGGGTCCTGGCCCATGAGCGCCCGGAGCTTCGCCCCGCCCTGGTGGAGATCGACGACACGCCCGGGTCACTGGACGCCCTGGTGCGGTTGCTGCAGAGCGACGATCCAGCCCCTCAGAGCCTATTGCAGGGCGAGCTGCGCTCGGTGCCCGAGCTGATCCGAGCCCCCGCGCCGCCGCGCACAGACCCAACGCTGCGCTCCGATCGCACCTACTGGCTGATCGGGGGGCTCGGAGCGATGGGGCTCCACCTCGCGCGCTGGCTGATCGAGGGAGGCGCACGCCACCTGGTGCTGACCGGTCGTGGGGGCGCTGCGCCGGAGCACGAGGCACGCAGAGCCGCGCTGGAGTCCCTGGGGGCCCGGGTGCGGATCCTCCCGGGGGATGTCGCGGCTCCTGGCGACGTCCAGAGGATCCTGGCCCGGATCGACGGAGACGGCCCCCCCCTGGTGGGGGTGATCCATGCCGCGGGGGTGCTCGAGGACGGGCTGATCCGCGATCAAGATCCCGCCCGCTATGCCCGGGTGCTTCGCCCCAAGGTGGCCGGGGCGCTCGCGGTGCACCGTGCGACCCTCGGGCGTCCGCTGGAGCTGTTCCTGCTCTGTTCGTCGGCCTCGGGGATCCTGGGGACGCCTGGACAGACCGGCTATGCCGCCGCCAACAGCTTCCTCGACGCGTTGGCCCGGGATCGTCGGGCCCAGGGGCTGCCTGCGATCAGCGTGGCCTGGGGGCCCTGGGCGGGGGAGGGCATGTCGGGCGCCCAGGGGGCCGAGCGCGTCCGGCTCACCGGCCTTGAGCCGATGCCCCCCGATGGTGCGCTGCGGATCCTCGGGGCCCTGCTGGAGGGGCCCCCGGATCCAGTGGTGCTGCAGCCCCGCCCGGGCGCTGATCTCTCCCTGTCGCCCACCGTGGGTGCGGCGGAGCCGGGCCTCGCCGCCCGGCTGGCCCTCGAGGAGCGCCCGGCGGAGACCCTCTTCGCTGAGATCAGCGCCCAGGTGGTGGAGCTCCTCGGGCACGTCGTCCCCCGGGATCGGGGTCTGTTCGACGGTGGGCTGGACTCCCTGGGGGCGATGGATCTGCGCAACAGCCTACAGCAGCGCCTGCAGCTGCCCCTGCCCGCGACCCTGGTGTTCGATCACCCCACGATCGACGCGCTGTGCGCGACGCTGCTGGAGCGGCTGGGCCTGGGCGCTCAGGCAGATCCCGCCGGGGCCTCCGGGCCAGGGCTCCGCCCCGGGGACGAGCCGGTGGCGATCGTGGGCATGGCGTGTCGGTTCCCCGGAGCGGAGAGCCCCGAGGCCTTCTGGGCGCTGCTGTGCGACGGACGAGACGCGATCGGCCCGGTGCCCCCCGGGCGCTGGCGGGCCGACGCCAGGGGGCCGCTGTGGGGCGGATTCCTCGACGATCTCGCCGGCTTCGATGCGGCCGCCTTCGGGGTGTCCCCCGCGGAGGCTGAGGCGCTGGATCCGGCCCAACGGCTCCTGCTGGAGGTGAGCTTCGAGGCGCTGGAGCGCGCGGGTTGGCCCATCGACGGCGTGGCCTTGGACACCGTCGGCGTGTTCGTCGGGATCAGCCCGGGCGGCTACGGGGATCGGCTGGATCGCGGCGACGAGGACGCCGCGCTGTACGCGATCAGCGGCACTCAGCCCTCGTTCGCTGCGGGGCGGCTGGCCCACGTCCTGGGGGCCCGGGGCCCGGTGATGGCGATCGACACCGCGTGCAGCTCGTCGCTGGTGGCGCTGCATGCCGCGGTGATCGCCCTGCGCCGGGGCGAGTGCGATCGAGCGCTGGTGGGGGGCGCCAACGCCCTGGTGACCGCCGACGGGAGCGAGCTGCTGGCCCAGCTGGGCGCCGTCAGCCCCGACGGTCGGTGCAAGCCGTTCGACGCCCGGGCGGACGGGTACGGGCGGGGCGAGGGCTGTGGCGTGGTGGCGCTGCGCAGGCTGTCCGACGCGGAGGCTGCGGGGGATCGGGTCCTGGCGGTGATCCGGGGCACG
>DRPG01000355.1 GCA_011376105.1 Deltaproteobacteria bacterium | reverse complement strand
GCCGATCCAGGGCCTCGTGGGCGTCGACTGGACGATCCGCGGGAGCGAGCGCACACAGGCTTAGGGCGGCGCGGACCACCTCTGGATCCAGATCCCGCTCGTACATGTGAGGGGGTCTTAGGTGGGCTGTGATCCGATCGAAGTCCTCGTGGCCAAACAGCAGGAACAGGGCCACCCGGCCCAGGGAGTATAGATCGGTGCGCACGGTGGCCTGGCCCTGGTACACCTCGGGGGCGAGGTAGCGTGGGGTGCCCGCGTGCAGGGTCTGGTCGCTGCGGTGGCTGATCCCGAAGTCGACCAGCCGCAGCTGGAGCGTGTCAGGATCGATCAAGATGTTTCTCGGCTTCAGGTCTCGAAACAAGATCCCCTGCCCCTGCCAGGTGTGCAGGTAGCTCAGGCGCTCACACAGCTGGGTCATCAGGTGGAGGAAGGTGGGGGCGTCGAGGCTGGGGAGCCGGGGGTGGGGGCCACCGTTGAGCCACACATCGAGGGTCTGGCCCTCGACCCAGTCCATGACCACACACAGACGATCGTCGTCTTCGAAGTGCTCATGGATCGTGGGGAAGTAGTCCGCCCGGTTCACCAGCTCCAGCAGGGCCAGCTCGCGCTGCAGCGCCTGGATGTGGTGGGTCCTCGTGGTGTGCACGGTCTTCAGCGCGAAGGTCCGATCTTGTCGCGAGACCCGGTAGACCGCACCCATCCCTCCTCGCCCCGCCAGGGCGATGACCTCGTAGTCTCGGATCCGCTCGCCGGCCGCGTGCTCGGTGAGCGTGTGCGCCCTGAGGGTCTTGGGCTCGTCCAGGGTGAGGGTGCCGGGGGGATCGGACCCCGCGAAGGTGAGGGTGAGGGTGGGGACGGTGGGCTCGCCGGAGGAGCCGGGGGTGGGCGCGTGGGGGAGGGGATCGACGGCCCAGGCCATGGGGGCCAGGGGGGCGACGTGCCGGACCCGCTGCTCCCTGGGCCCATCGAGGGCGCTTAGGGCTAGCACGGCGCCCTGATCCCCCAGGGCGATCCCCCGGCGGAGGGCGTCGGTGCAGGGCTCAAGCTGGCCACGGGCGTGGTGCGCTGCAGCCAGCGCCCGCCAGGCCATGGGATCGTCGGGCTCGCGCTGTACAGCGGCCTCAGCCCGGGCGAGGGCGGCGGCGGTGTCGTGCTGGAGCAGGGCGATCGCGCACAGCAGCCTCAGGCTTGAGGCGGGGGGGGCAGGCAGCGCCGCCAGCGCTGCGGTGGCCTCATCGATCTCGGAGGTACGAGCCTGATCGATGGCCAGCGCGATCCAGGCCTCGGCCAGGGCGCGATCGCTGGGGGAGCGCTGGAAGGCGCTGCGCACAGCGCTCCAGACTGGATCTTCGTGGGGATCGGGATCGGTGGAGGGGGGGGACACGGGGGAGGTGTATGCCGATCGGTGACCTGGAGTTGTCCGTCCGGGGGTCCCAGGGCCCCGGGGCCCTCCTCGGCGCTCGGCGAGCCTGGAGATGAACACCCCGATCGGGCCACGCAGCGGCTCACCGACTGATCAGGCCTCATCGCCCCGGTCCGTGGGGGGGTACGCCGGACGGCTCACCTCCCGAGGAGGCGGCGCCTGCGCTCGTCGGTGCTCAGGGCCTCCCACTCGAGGTACGCCACAGCGAACGCGAACGCCTGCTGCAGGTGCACCAGCAGCAGGTTTCGGATCTGCACCAGGTGGGGATCCTCCTCGATGTCGAGGCGTTCCTTGAGCTGGACGAAGACCGCCCGGCAGACCTCGCGGGGGGTCTGGGCTCCCCGGGCGCGGATCGCCTGCTGGAACAGGGCGCTGGCGGCGGCGCGTCGGGGCTCGGGGAGGCGGTGGAGCCAGGCCCTGGAGGCGGGCGGGTGCTCGTCGGTGATCGGGCTGATCCCGGGGTGGGCGGGCAGCTGCAGGGACGGGGGGGCGCCGAGGTCCAGCTCGGGGAGGGTGAACGAGCCCCGCCCGCCGTCCGCCCGCCACCGCGACCAGGCCCCCCGGATCATCAGCAGGACACAGATCAGCTCGCTGACGTCCAGCTTAGACAGGGACGCGGCGGTGGTGGGCTCCATCAGCTGCTCCACCAGCTCCCGGTGCCCTTTGGGGAGGTACCCCGGGGCCCAGGTGTAGCGCCGCAGCAGGCTCAGCTGCCTGCGGCTGGGGCGATCGTGGTGCCAGTGGGCGCTGTCGAACCGCTCGGGGGGAGGCAGCCCGACGCGCTCGAGCGCCCCCTGGACCCAGCGCAGGTAGGCCGCGACGTCCCCCACCGCCACCGCCGGCGGCATCTGGGGCAGGCCCACCGGGGCCTCGCGGGGGACCCCGCGCCCGGGGCGGGCCTCTCCCTCCTCGAGCAGCGCGTCCGAGAGGCGCTCGGGGTGACTCAGCCCGTGCTTCCCCAGCAGATCGTGGGGATCGATGATCAGCGCGATCTCCTTGCCCGGGTGGGCCCTGAGGACACGCCCGAGCTCCTGGACGAAGCGGACCTTGGACTGGACGGGTCTGCGCAGGCACAGCCATCGCAGCCAGGGTAGATCCACCCCCTCAGCGAGGAGGCTGACGTGGACCAGGGCCGACAGCCCTCCGGCCTGCAGCTCAGAGATCAGCCGCGTCTGCTCCGGCTCCCCCTGGCGGCTGTGGATCGCGGCTGCGGCGATCCCCTGCTCCGACAGCAGCGACGCATACGACTCCGCGTCCTCGATCGACAGCGCCGAGACGATCCCTGGTCCTTCGCCGTGGGCCCGGATGTGCTCCAGGCAGATCTGATCGACGTCGGCCCGGCCCTCTCCGTCCCAGTTGATCACCCGATAGCTGGTGACCACCCGATCAGCGATCGCGTCGTTGTAGGTGTAGCGGTAGATGATCTCGTCCCACAGCGACAGCCGCTCGGTGTCCTGAGAGCGGAAGGGGGTGGCGGTGAAGCCCACAGCGGCGGCGGGCTGCAGCACCTCGAACGCCTCGATCACGGTGTCGGCCTCGGTCTGGTGACACTCGTCGGCCACCAGCAGCGCCACCCTGCGGCCCTGACGCTCGAGGGTGGCCGCCAGGGCCCGCGCTGAGGCGTAGCAGGTGACCACCACCGGCTGCTCGATGTCCTTGGCGCCGGTGTAGAACGCGCCGACGAGCAGGCCCCCACACCGCCTGGAGACAGCGCGGGCCAGCTGACGCACCAGCTTGCGTCGGGGAGCCCCCACCACCACCACCTCGTCCTCGGTCAGCAGCTGCATGCGCTGGTGCACCACCTCCGCGGCGAGGATCGACTTGCCTCCGCCCATGAACGCGGACACCACCCCCCGGGTGCCCGACTCCAGCGCTGCGATCACCCGGGGCAGGGCCTCGGCCTGCCACCGACGCGGGGGACTCGGCGCCCCCTCCCACGGTGCCGTCGTGTCCCGGTCCATCGTGACTCCTGGCATCCTTTACACCTTACTGCTCGGTCGTCCGGGCGCCCCGCGCGGCCTGCGCGAGCGGCTGGGGAGGCTCGGAGGTGCTGGGCTCGCCCGATCGTCACCTCCGCGGCGACCCCACGGAGCAGCAGGACCGACCGAGCAGCGAGTCCGACCAGGGTCTCTGGGGAAGGCGCTGCCTCGCTCTGCCCGGGGCCGGGCTCGGCGGAGCGTCGGGGGGAGGGGCGAACGCCTAAGATCGGGCTACACTGTCCCGCGAGGGGAGGCTTAGATGTCCGTCCTGCTCCTATCTTCACTGTGGATCGGCGCCGCCAAAGCCGACGAGCCCCAGGGGATCCAGGTGACGATCCAGGTGCTGGATGCGGCCACCGGTGCCCCGATCCCGACCGCCTCGGTGGGCCTGGTCGAGGGCGAGGATCGGTACCGGGTCAACCACGAGACCGGGCAGTGGATCGGCTCCGGGCTGTACCGTGCCGATGGCTCTGAGCTGGTCTTTGTCCGAGACGCTGAGATCGCGATCGAGGTGCTGGCGCCTGGCTACGAGCAGCGTCGGATCAGCCACACCGTGCACAAGCGGAGGAACACCGTCGAGGTCGAGCTCCAGCAGGTGCAGATCGACACCAGCAGCAGCCTCGAGGGCGTGCGGATCAACTTCAAGCACGACAAGCTCCTGGACTGATCGGAGCCGCCGAGCGCTCAGCGGGGATCGTAGATCGTGTCGTAGCCCTCGGGGAAGCTGGCCTGATCGACTTGCCCCGAGAGGAACAGGGCCTCGAGCATGGCGCAGCGATCGGGCTCGAGCAGGGGATCACAGCCCAGGGCCTCCTCGATCAGGTGTTCGACGCCGATCAGGGTGAAGGGTGCTGGTTGCAGCGCCCTCGACGCGAAGCGGCCTCCCCCCAGATCGTGCTCGAGGCCATGGCACACGCCACAGCTGGTGCCCTGTCGGCTGGGATCTTCGATCCGGGTGAAGGGCTCGTCGGGCGACAGGGGCTCAAGGATCGGGAAGTGGATCTCCGCCTTCAGGGACTGGCTCGGATCGTCGGTGCGCTCGCCCAGCTCGAGCAGGGGGCGCCCGGCGCCCTCGGGCACGACGGACATCGACAGCCCGGGGCTCAGCAGGAAGATCCGGGGGGATCGGGAGCCCATGGCGGGCTGGGCGCTGAACACGTCGTCGGTGGCCACGATCGACAGCGGGCGGGGCAGCGCAGCGAGGAAGCAGGGCAGCTGCAGGGGGCGAGGCAGCGTGTCGATCGCTGCGATCACGGCCTCGATGTCTCCGGGGGGCTCGGTGAGGGAGCAGCGGGGATCGACGTCTGGGGTCGGGGCACAGCTCGCCAGCCCGAGGAGCCAAGCCTTCCATCGCCGGGGGGGGGACACCTGTCAGCGGAGCTTGAAGGGGTAGACGATCGAGGTGCCATTGCCCTGGGTCTCAGGGAAGGGGACCGCGGCGATCGACTCGGCCAGGCAGGCCTCCAGCGCCTCCCCCTGGTGGGCCTCGGGGCTCAAGATCTGCAGCTCGGAGGCCTGGCCCTCGGGGCTGATGTTGAACTCGACCTCGACCCGCGGGGGCAGCGTCCCGTTGCGGAACAGCGGGACGAAGCAGCGCTTGACCGTCAGGTTGTGGCTCAGCAGGTGGTGGACTGCCTCCACCGGCACCCCCGAGGCATCCGCCGGGACGGCCGGCGCCTTGGCCTCCGTGGCGGGGACCGCAGGGACGATCGCGACGGGGCTCACCCCCTGGGTGGCGTGGGCGGCAAAGCTCGGCCCCGCTGAGGGGGAGCGCAGCGAGACGAAGAGCAGGATGATCGCGGTGGCGCCGAAGAACAAGGCCGACGCCCCCCCGAGCACAGCGCACCCGAGCAGCCTGGGGAAGACGCCCCCGGCTCTCTGGGGAGGGGGAGGGGCGTGGTGCGTAGGGGCGTACCTGTTCATGGTCCGATGATCTTACCCGGGGGTGGGGTGGGTCAACACCTTGTCGATCCCAGAGCGCCACCGCCGGCTCGTGGGCCGAAGGTCGCGGGGATCTTTATCGGTCCATCTCGGGCGGAGGATGAACGCGTCTGAGCAGCTCGTGTTGCGGGGGGATCGGGGAGCCCCGGGCACGGGACCGTCGATGTCCGGGGCTGCTGCCCCGCTGGGGGGCTGTCGCATGCCCGGACCGAGTGTGTGCTTGGACAAGCAGCTGGACAAGCAGCTGGACAAGCAGCTGGACGGGCACGGGGGAGGGAGCATGCCGGGGGGAGCATGCCGGGGGGAGCATGCCGGGGGGAGCATGCCGGGGGGAGCATGCCGGGGGGGCGCGCGACGGGCTCTCAGAGGGAGAACGCGTACTCGGTCTCCTTGCGGGCGCGCTCGGTGGCGATCCGGATCTCGGCGGCGACGTCGACTCCATCTCCGATCGTGTACTTCTCCACGAGGGCCTCTGGCAGATCGGGGATCTGGTGAGGCGTCTGTGTGGTGTCGCCGCTGCGGGAGGCCTGCCAGGAGCGGAAGTAGGCGTGGGCGAAGACCACCTGGTACAGCAGGACCCGCCACAGGACGGGGCGGGTGGTCGGGTGGAAGCCCAGGAACACGTCCGCGACGATCGGGTACTGCTCCTGGAGGGGATCTTTCGCGGCCCCGTCGGGGGTGTTTGTCGGTGCACGCCGGATCCGATCGTAGAACGCACCGAACGAGATCGGCTCGAGGGCACCGTCGGGCCCCTGCTGGGTCATCTGCTCGAGGAACGAGTCCAGGATGCCGATCGACAGCCCCTGACGCCAGTGCTGGGCGGGGGTGATCCGCCTGCGCTCCCGCCAGTCGTCGACGCCGGGCTCATAGGGGAGCTCGGCGCCGGGGAACGCAGCGAGGCTGAAGTCGTTCGACAGCCCCAGGGTGTAGCTCCGGGCCAGCCGATACTCCCACTCGATCCGGGCCTCGAGGGAGAAGTCGACGAAGGTGAGGCACCGGCGCATGATCCGATACAGGACTGCGGGGAGCATCAGCTCGTAGACGGTGATCGCGAGGTAGTACCCGGTGCTGTCCTCCATCCAGCCGCTGCCGTCCGGCCGGATGTCGCCCAGCCGCGCCGAGCGGGCCAGGCTCTGCACCCGCCAGCCCGCGTGCAGCGTCGCCTCCATCAGCTGGAAGCGCAGCGGCTCGTAGCGCTCGTACAGCCTCCGCAGGCCTTCGAACTCATAGCTCCGCCGCGAGTCCGCGGCGTCGCGCTCGAGCTGCAGCTGGGACCGCAGCTGCTCCAGCTCGAGGCTGGCGGCCTCCGAGCGGCGCTGGAGCTCGGCGGTGGCCTCCTGCAGCGAGCGCTGGATCTGTGCATCCGATGCCCGGAGGGACTCCTGGTGTTCGTGGCTGTGTTGCAGGCTCCGCATGTTCCACAGCACGGAGACCAGCGAGGTCCCCGCCGCTGTGATCGCTGCGATCAACGCCACCACCACTTCCGTGTCCATCTTCTCCTCCACCCGGCTCGCCTGCATGGTACGAGGCATGCTCGATCCCGCAACCCGCTCCCCTGGAGCGGACGCCGACGGCGCTGGGGTATAACTCGTCATTGGTGGCGATTATTGGGTTGACTGGGCTCTTGTTCGACATCGTTGTCGACTTGTGAGTTGTCGTGCTCAATTCGACTGTTATGGCGAGTATCGCGCTCTAGGTGCGGTGAGTCGTTATGTTTGTCGAGTTATGAGGTTTTCTGCTCAGAACACGGACGAGACCGTGCTGAAGGAGCTTGGGAGTCGGCTGAGGCGACACCGCCTGTCCCTGGATCTGACCCAGGCGCAGCTGGCCCACGAGGCGGGGGTGTCCAAGCGCACCCTCGAGCGGATCGAGGCCGGGGGATCGGCGCAGGTGTCCAGCCTGATCCGGATCCTCCGGGGGCTCGATCTGCTCGCGAACTTCGAGGTCCTCGTCCCGGATCTGCGGCAGCGGCCCATGGAGCTGCTGGAGCTGTCGGGGCGCGAGCGCAAGCGCGCGTCGGGGACCACCGAGCGAGACCCACCGCCTACCCCGTGGGTCTGGGGAGAGGATCGTTGAGCACCGTCGCGCGCGTGAAGCTCTGGGGGTCCACGATCGGGGCTGTCTCCCTGGAAGAGGGCGCGCGCTATGCGACCTTCGAGTATGCCCGGGACTTCGCCCGGAGCCGGATCGAGGTCTCCCCGGTGCAGATGCCGCTGTCCAGGCGCAGCTATGTCTTCCCACAGCTGCCCCACAGCACGTTCCACGGCCTCCCCGGCCTGCTGGCGGACTCCCTGCCGGATCGATACGGCAACGCCCTGATCAATGCCTGGCTCGCACGCCAGGGCCGCACCCACTTCAACGCGGTGGAGCGGCTGTGCTACACCGGGACCCGAGGCATGGGGGCGCTGGAGTTCGAGCCCTCCACCGGGCCGCTGGGGGGAGGGTCCAGAGCGCTGGCGGTGGAGGCCCTGGTCGCGTTGGCCTCCGAGGTCCTCAGCCAGCGGGAGGGCTGGTGCTCCTCCCTCGAAGACAGCGAGGAGGTGCTGCAGGACATCCTTCGGGTCGGCACCTCGGCGGGGGGGGCCCGGGCCAAGGCGGCCATCGCCTGGAACCCCGAGACCCACGAGGTCCGCTCAGGCCAGATCGAGGCTGGCAGCGGCTTTGGCTACTGGTTGCTGAAGTTCGATGGCGTCAGCGGCAACAGGGACAAGGAGCTGGAGGATCCAATGGGGTATGGCGCCATCGAGTACGCCTACTCCGAGATGGCGCGCGCTGCGGGCGTGCAGATGAGCGAGTGTCGCCTGCTCGAGGCGGGCGGGCGGCGCCACTTCATGACCAAGCGCTTCGATCGGCTCGACGATGGCTCCAAGCTACACATGCAGTCGCTGTGCGCTCTGGCCCACTACGACTTCAACAGCGCCGGTGCCTACTCCTATGAGCAGGCCCTGGCGATGATCCGTGGCCTGAACCTGTCGATGTCCGACGTGGAGCAGCAGTTCCGCAGGATGGCCTTCAACATCGTCGCCCGCAACCAGGACGATCACGTCAAGAACATCGCGTTCCTGATGGACAAGCAGGGGAGCTGGGCGCTGTCGCCGGCCTTCGACGTGACCTACAGCTACAACCCGTCCGGGGTCTGGACCAGCACACACCAGATGTCGATGAACAACAAGCGCGATCACTTCACCATGGAGGACTTCCGCGCCTGCGCCAGGCGGGCCTCCATGCGGCGGGGACGGGCGGAGGAGATCGTGCACGAGGTGATCGCCGCCGTCCGCCGGTGGGAGGACTTCGCCGGAGCCGCGGGCGTCGATCCCCACTGGATCACCCAGATCCACAGCACCCTGCGGACCCGACTGCCCGAGCGGTAGCGGCTCACATGATGCTGCACAGCCCCAGGCGCTCGAGGCACACGACGGTCAGGGGGGCACCGCCCATGACCGTGATCCTGCCTGCCTCAAAGGCCTGCTGATCCGGGAAGGTGGCCTCGATCGCATAGCGCCCCCGGGGCACCTCGGCGGGCAGCAGGTAACGCTGCTCGCCGTGGACCAGCACCACCTTCGCGTCTCCGCTGACCTCCACCAACATCACCGCCGGCGTCGTGGGGGGGGCCGGAGAGGGTGGATCGGGGGTGCCGGCGCTGGGAGCCGCCGGCTGTGGAGGCTCCGCCGGAGGCCGGGGGGGCCTCGCTGGAGCTGGTGTCGTTGGCTGTGTGGGCCTCGCCGGAGCCGGTGGGGGCTCCGCCGGGGGCCGGGGGGGCCTCGTCGGGGGCTCCAGGACCGGTCGAGCGGGGGCGATCGGGGGCAGCCCAGGGGGGGAGCCGGGCTCTGCGGGGGTGAGCAGCCCCGGGCCGATCCCCCCACAGCCGAGGCTGGCTCCCCCGAGGCCGATCCCAAGGCCCACGAGCAGGAGCCTCCAGCTCCACCTCACCGGACACCGGGGGACGCGGACGCACTGCCCGCGGTGATCACCCACTGACCCGCGCTCCAGGTCGGCGAAGGGAGCACCACCGCGGGGACGCGCACAGCGGTGCTGTCCAGGTACTCCCACGGCTCCCCGGTGCCGTCGGTGCCGGGGACCCCGTAGACGTCGACGGCGCCGGTGCCATCGAACAGCTCGTAGGCGTCGTCGCCGTTGCCGTTGATCCCGGCGTACTGACTCGCGTCCCGGCCATAGGCCGCGACGAAGTCTGTGGCGCCACCCTGGTGGGCGATCACCCACAGCGCGCCTGGATCGAGCACCACTGGATCGAGGCTCACCACGAGGGTGGGGGAGGCGCTGCCGTTGGCGTACTGCCGCAGCTCCCAGCCTGACAGATCCACCGGGCTGCTGCCCGCGTTGTAGATCTCCACGAACTTGATGTCGCTCAGCACGGCGTGATCCACCACCTCGCTGAGGATCACGCCGCCGGGGCCGATGCCGGTGTCGGTGGGCCCGGTGTCGGTGTCGGTGGGCCCGGTGTCGGTGCCGGTGTCGGTGGGCCCGGTGTCCGCGTCGGTGTCCGCGTCGGCGTCCGCGTCGGCGTCGGCGTCCGCGTCGGCGTCCGCGTCGGCGTCGGCGTCGGCGTCGGCGTCGGCGGTGAGATCCTCGAGGGGGGAGGGATCGCTGATGTAGGGCCAGCAGCCCGAGAGCAGGGTGAAGATCATCGAGCCCCTCCGGGGACGACGGCTGCGGCCAGGCCCAGGCTGGCGGCGGCGGTGCCCAGGCCGACGGAGCCGAGGAACAGTGAGTTGGTGAGCTGTCGGCCGCTGGCGGTCGGGGTGCGATCGTAGCTGGTGCGGCTCAGGGCGGCGCCGGAGAGCAGCCCCGCAGCCCCCAGCGCTGCGGCTGAGGTGCCGATCCACAGCCCGGCCTTGGTGTGGTTGGGCGACACCGGCTCCGGCAGGGGCTTGTCTGGGGAGCCATCCGGCGAGCGGTCCGGGGGCAGGATCGCTGGGGTGGGGATCTCGAGGGGACGCTCCCGGGCGACGAACCACTCGGGGAGGGCCTCTGGCCCCCGGATCACCCGGCTCCAGCGCATCGATCCATCCGGACGGACCACCTGCACCAGGGCGGGCAGATCCCTCGGGGCCTCCAGCCCCTGGACGCCGTCGACATAGACCGTGCCCTCCGGGGTGTCGGGCAGGGTGTAGGGCTCGGGCTCGGCCCAGACCTCGGCGTTGCTGTACAGATCCGAGATCGGGCCCCCAGGCGGAGCGAGGGAGGTGGGCAGCCTGAACTGGGGCTGCAGCCGCCGCGCGGCGCGGTAGGCCGCCAGGGCTCCGACCTCATCGCTCTGCACGAACGCGCCCAGGGCCGCCGCCCGGTGCAGCGCTGCGGCGTCGGTGGGCATCACGATCTCGCCCAGGCAGGCGATGGAGGCCTCGACCAGCGCGAGCTCAGCGTGGAGGCCGGCCTCGTCGAGATCGGCGTAGGCAAGCACGGCCAGCTCAGCGTGTTCCACCACCTCGCTGGTGGTGGTGGGGCCAGCAGGGCAGGCGGCAGACGTTACACGG
>DRPG01000354.1 GCA_011376105.1 Deltaproteobacteria bacterium | reverse complement strand
GCTTGCGCTTTGCTGCCTCGCTGCTTGCGCTTTGCTGCCTCGCTGCTTGCGCTTTGCTGCCTCGCTGCTTGCGCTTTGCTGCCTCGCTGCTTGCGCTTTGCTGCCTCGCTGCTTGCGCTTTGCTGCCTCGCCGCTTGCGCTTTGCTGCCTCGCTGCTTGCGCTTTGCTGCCTCGCCGCTTGCGCTTTGCTGCCTCGCCGCTTGCGCTTTGCTGCCTCGCCGCTTGCGCTTCGCTGCTTGCGCTTTGCTGCCTCGCTGCTTGCGCTCTGCTGCCTCGCCGCTTGCACTTTGCTGTCTCGCCGCGCTGTAGGGCGGGCGGGTCAGCGGCCCGGCCATGAGCCTGCGGTCCCAGGCTACCTCCGGGGCCCACCCAGAGCGAACAGCTGAGGTCAGGGACAGTCGTAGGTGTAGATCAGGATCTCGGTCTCGAGGGTCGTCGGTCCCCCCTCCTCGGTGTACGTGCGGGTCATGTTCGTCTCGATCTCCCGGCCCTGCTTGTCGAAGCTCTGATCGCTGATCTCCTCCTCCGCATCGATGCCCTGCCTGCTCACCCGATCCTCAATGTGCGCCCAGATGCCCAGCCTGTTGCGCCCTAGCAGCTCCCAGTCCGCCGACACCCCGCGATCATCGGTGTAGGTGTACCGGTAGTTGACGGCGTTCGCGTCGGCCCAGTACTCGATGGCGTACAGCCCCTCGGGATCGATCCCCTCGCCGACGCCGTACCACTCCTTGCCGTTCGCCTGCCAGGTGAGCGCGACGGTGTCTTCGAACACCTCGTCGCCATCGAGGTCCCACTCGTAGAGGACTGCCAGCCCGTGATCGTCGTACTCGACGCGCTCGATCCAGTCCACCTGCCCGTCGATGCCTCGATCGTAGCGCTGCTCGACGATCCGGCCGTCCTGCCATTCGTAGGTCATCTTGTAGTCCGACGAACCGTCGGACTCGAAGCGAACGGTCATGCGGGACTCCTCGTGGGGTGCACCATAGGCCCAGGTCTTGGTCTGCGGCGTGAAGTCCTCTCCTCCGGCCCAGATCACCTTGACGAGGTCTCCGTCGTCGTTGTACGCGTACTCAGCGGATCCAGCGGGCTGGTCGTTGAGCTGCCTGGTTATGGTGCTAGAGCAGCCTCCGTAAGCCTCCATGAACAGATCGATGTCGTCTGGCTCATCCCCTTCAGGCTCGCCCTGGGGGCCTGAGCAAGCACACAGTCCAAGCAAGACAACCCAGCGAACACTCTCCATCTCTCCCTCCTCCCAAGCCTTAGATATGTCTCTGGTGATCGCAGGGGCGCAGTGTACCCGTTCTGGTGTGAACCGCACGACATCCCTGCATCACCCGAGGCTCTCCAGGCTCCACCGGTCGCTCAGGGCTGCAGCACGGCGAGCTTGGTCGTCTGGCTGCGGAGCCGTTCGTCCACCACCAGGCGGGGCCCACCCGGAGCGGACAGCGCGCGGAGCCCGGGGGGAGACGGGGTTATGGTCCTGGCGATCCCCGCTAACCGGCGCCGACGCGGGCTAGAGATGGGGCCCGGGAGCCCACGATGAGCCCAGCGCTGTCCGTCGCCACGATCGTCGCCCGCACCGAGGCTGAGGGGCCGGGGCACCGGTACGCCCTGTGGGTCCAGGGCTGCCCCATGCGCTGCCCCGGCTGCTGCAACCCCGAGCTCCTGCAGTTCGAGGGCGGCACCTTGCGCACCGTCGACGAGATCTTCGAGGAGGTGATGGCCTCGGATGTCGAGGGGATCAGCCTGCTGGGCGGAGAGCCCTTTGCGGCGGCTGAGGCCCTGGCGACGCTCGCCCACGCCGTCCGGCGGCAGGGGCGCTCAGTGATGGTGTTCACCGGCTACACCCTCGCGGAGCTCCAGGGTGAGGGCGCCCCCCCAGGGGCGGACGCGCTGCTCGCCGAGACCGATCTGCTGGTCGACGGACGCTACGACAAGGCCACCCACACCACCCGGCGCCGGTGGATCGGCAGCGACAACCAGGTCCTGCACTTCCTCACCGAGCGCTACCACCCAGACGATCCTCGCTTCAGCGAGCCCAACACGCTGGAGATCCGCATCGACGGCGATCGAGTCCTGATCAACGGCTTCCCCATCCAGGGCGCCCGCACCCGGATCTGACGGGGCCCATCGAGCCACAGCGCCGGATCAGACACCTGGTCGGTGGACGTGGCCGCCCCCGACGCGCTGCGGAGGCTGATGATCCGGATCCTGCTGGATCACCTGGGCCGAGGCCCGGGGGCTATGATGCGGCCGGGGGCGCGAGCCCCAGCACCTCCGACCTCCCCGCCCGGGGCCTCCGATCCAGCAGGCGCCATGAAGCTGTCCGACGTCGATCTGAACCTGCTGGTGGCCTTCGAGGCGCTGCTCGCCGAGCGCAGCGTCACCCACGCCGCGACCCGCACGAGCTGCAGCCAGGCCTCGATGAGCAACGCGCTGCGGAGGCTGCGGGAGCTGCTCGAGGATCCGGTCTTCGTCCAGGGCAGCGACGGGCTGCAGCCCACGGCCCTGGCCCTGGAGCTGGCTGAGCCGGTGCACGAGGCGCTGCAGACCCTGCGCCGGGCCCTGGGCTCTCAGGAGCGCTTCGATCCCCGCAAGGCCCGCCGGAGCTTCCGCCTGGTGCTCTCGGATCTCAGCGCGCTGGTGTTCCTGCCGCCCCTGCTGGAGCGGATCGAGGAAGAGGCGCCCTCGGTCGAGCTGGTGATCGAGCCCCTGGGGCGTAGCTTCCCCGCAGACGCGCTGCGTACCGGCCGCCTCGAGGCGGTGGTAGGGGGCTTCCGCCACCAGCGACAGCCCTACCAGGGCCAGGATCTGTTCTCCGACGATCAGGTCGCCCTGGTCCGCGACACCCACCCGGTCCTTGAGAGGGGGCTGACCCTGGAGGCCTACCTGGGCCTCAGGCACGTCCTGATCGCCAGACACACCCCGGACGGCGATCCCGGGGGAGGCCAGAGCCACGATCCAGACAACCTGCACACGATCCACACCCCCAGGGATCCAGTGGAGCGGGCCCTAGCGACCCTGGGCCACCGTCGTAGGGCCGGGCTGGTGGTCTCCCACCTGCTGCTCCCCCCCGCGGTGCTGGCCACCTCCGACATGATCACCACCACCCACCGCAAGGCCGCCGAGCACTTCTGCCGGCGCTACCCCCTGACCGTGCTCGAGCTCCCGCTGGAGGTGGAGGAGTCGGTCCAGCGTATGTCCTGGCACCAGCGCTCCCAGCACGATCCAGGCTGTCGATGGCTGCGACAGGTCCTGCTCGAGACCGCCGCGCTGCTGTGAACGAGCCGGGCCCGGCCCGGGGGGCGCCACGACGGCCGCCGGGATGGACGCGGGGCCCTGGTCACCAGGGCCTCGACCGGAGACATCGCGCCCGAGGCCACCCCCGACGAGGGAGCTCGTCCCTCCCCTCCGGGCTCGGGTTACACCAAGCCCGGATCACCAAGGGACCAACACCATGGCGAGCCCGCTGAGCCTCCAGCTCTGTGCCCGGGACCAGGAGCTCGAGCACAGCTGGCGCACAGCATTCTCCGGGTGCGAGGGCGTGACGGTCGTGGCCGGAGATATCCTGAGCCTCGAGGCGGACGCGCTGGTGAGCCCCGCCAACAGCTTTGGCTTCATGGACGGAGGGCTGGATCTGATCTACAGCCAGCACTTCGGGTGGGAGCTGGAGGGACGGGTGCGGGCCCGGATCCTCGAGGCGTTCCACGGGGAGCTACCGGTGGGCCGCGCCCTGGTGGTGCCCACCGAGCACCCCCGGGTGCCGTGGCTGATCAGCGCCCCGACCATGCGGGTGCCGATGCGGATCGAGCACACTCCGAACGCCTACCTGGCGTTCCGAGCGGTGCTGATCGAGGCACTAGCCCACCCCGGGATCCACCGGGTGCTCTGCCCCGGCCTGGGCACCGGGGTGGGGCGGATGCCCCCTGATCGCTGTGCGCGCCAGATGAGGGCAGCCCACGACGCGATCCTCGGGGGTCAGCCGCTGCGCAAGGGTGGCCTCGCCGCGGCGGTGCGCCACCACATGCACCTGATCGAGTAGATCAGCGACTCAGCTGCCTCCGTCCCGGAGCCACCTGCGCAGCGCAGCCCGGAGGTGGGCGGACCCCCCGAGCCCGGCACCGGGGTCAGGGTAGCGAAGCGATCGACCCACCCACCGCGCCAAGACAGCCCGTCGGACAGCCCGTCGACCAGCTCATCGGGCCCAAAGCGCCGGGGCCACGCCCTGAGGGGGGCTCGCTGAGGTTGACGATCTGAGCGAGCGATCCCTCGCTGGAAACCACCGATATGCGACAAAAAAGTCGCATACGAGCCTCGACGCTCCGTCCAGCGGGGCCCAGAGATCGAGATCGCCGGGTCGGCCGTGCCCTGAGGCTGCTCCAGCGGGGCTCAGCGCAGGCTCCCCTCCGGCAGCGCCCTGCGGATCCAGCGCCCCTGCTCCCACACCAGCTCCTGGGTTGGCCAGAACGCCCCGTTGGGCTCCAGCGTGAGCACCTCCCGCTCCTGATCTTGATCCTGCACCACCACCCGGATCGGGGCACCGGCCGGCAGCTGTGCGATCACCTCGAGGAAGGTCTGCAGATCGGGGATGTCTTGCCCGGCCACCTCGAGGATCGAGCGCCGTGGGTAGAGCTTGGCCCGGCCCGCGGGGCTGCCTCCGTTCCACCAGGAGATGTAGGGCCTCGAGGGCTCGATGCCATGCAGCAGGGCCGCGCGGTGGGGCGCATGGATCCGCAGCCCGGCCCAGAGCACCACCCGCTCGACGTCCAGCGGGGACAGCGTCTCGGTGCGGACCACCTCGTCGATCACCGCTCCGCTGCGGATCAGCTTGATCAACACCTCATCGCGGCCGGCCAGGGCGCGCTCGATCTGTCGGAACCGGGTGACGGGGGCTCCGTCCACCGCCACCACCAGATCGCCGGTCTTCACCCGATCGGCGAGGTTGCTGCCCTGCACCAGGCGCCGGACAGCCAGCACCCCCCGGCGCTCTGGATCGTGGGCCAGCAGGCGCTCAGCCTCTGCAGCGGGCAGCCCCAGCTGCAGGGCCTCGGGCAGGGGCAGCACCCGCAGCTCCCACCCCAGGCCCCTCGCGGCCCCCCGACCTGACGCGAGCGCCACCAGCTCCTCGACGATCTCGGTGGGGATCGTGCGCACCACCGCCTTGGTGTCGCGGCCGCTGGTGTACGACATCGACGCGTGGAACCCTAGCACCCGCCCGGCCCGATCCACCAGCACACCGTTGCGCTCGGGCCTGGGATCGAGCGCGATCGGCTCGAGGTTGAGCTCGCGGAACCGGGGCGCACCGTCGGCGCTCAGGTAGATCGGCTCAGGGCTCCGCACCTCCACCGCCCGGACCTCCACCGTGGCGTCGGCTTGGAGCGTCACCGACCAGACCTTGTCGCCCTCCTCCACCGGCTCCAGCGCCAGCTCGGCCGAGGTCAGCCCGAGATCCTGCACCGTCGCAGGATCGTAGGCCACGATCGCCAGATCGTGCAGAGGGTGCAGGGCCACCACCCGACCGGGCACCCGCACCGCACCGGCCACGGTCACGGTGATCTCCGACAGCGCGATCGGCACCGTGTCTCTGTCCACCAGCACCAGGCCCTGATCAGCGTCGAGGATCAGCCCTCCACCGACGTAGTTATCGTTGGGGACGCCGGCGACCTGGTAGGGCAGATCGCACTCGACCTGGACCAGGGACGAGCTGAGGCGTCGTCCCCGGCGATCATCGCTAGGGAGCAGGCTGGCCCGGGGCACGGCGGCGGGCCTCAGGGGCGGCGCGTCGGGCAGGGGGGTACAGGGCCAGCTGCCGTCGCCGTCGTCTCGCTCGCACAGCTGAGCGGGGAACCAGCGCCGATCCATGCGCACGGCTGTCTGGTTCAGCTGTCGGGGGGTCCCCTGAGCGTACCATCTCAGGCTCACCGGCGCCCCATGGGGCACCCCGGAGAGGTGGGCCACCAGCGCATCGAGATCGGGCAGGGGCACGCCGTCTGCCTCCACCACGATGGCCTTCGACGGGATCCCGTCGCGCCCCAGCGCGAACCCATTGCTGGCGACGTACACCCCCCGCACGGGCATCTGCATCCCCCGGGCCTGGTGGTACGACAGATCGTGGAGCACCCCCCCGCCCAGGTCGAGGTAGCTCGAGGGTACGATCGCGTGCAGATCCCCGACCGTGGGCGACACCGTCACCCGCTCCCCACCGCGCTCGACCACCACCTCGACGGGCTGCCCGACGCGATCGTCCAGCAAACCCTCCAGCGTCACGAAGTCGTGGACCGGCTCACCCGCGACCTCGAGCAGGACGTCACCGATCTGGAGCAGCTGGTGGGCCGGCCCCAGGGGCAGCACCTCCCGCAGCACCAGCAGGCCGCTGCCCTGCGGTGCCTGCTCCCGGGCCGTGGCCTCGGAGGCCTCCGACAGCCCCAGCCTGCGCAGCTCGTCATAGGGCTCATGAGCCCAGCGGGTCTGCAGCGTGCCCCGGGGCACCGGCTGATCCGCTGCGATCAGCTCGATCGCCCGCACCACCCGATCGAGGGGGAGATAGAAGCTGCTGGCGGCCCGGGTCTTGCCCCCGGCGTTGAGCGCCAACACGTCGCCGTCGACGTCCACCACCGGGCTCCCCGAGGATCCTCCCGAGGTCGAGGTCGCAGCCTGGATGTAGAAGGTGTTGAAGTCGTTGAAGTCCGAGCCATATATCGGCGCGTC
>DRPG01000353.1 GCA_011376105.1 Deltaproteobacteria bacterium | reverse complement strand
GGGCTGGGTCTCGAACGGCAGCATCGTGTGATCGGTGCCGTCGTAGGTCGCGATCGAGATCAGGCCCTCGATGTAGTGGCCTCCGATCCGGGGGTAGCGCTGCCCGTCCCGCAGGGCGTACTGGATCTCCCCCAGGGGAGCGTCCAGGGGCTGCCCCGCCTCCCCGAGCCGGATCACCGCCACGGCGAGGTCCTCCATCACAGACGGCCCCTCGGAGAGGACCGAGGGTGTGTAGATCGGATCGCTCGGATCGAAGGGATCGGCGAACAACCGTCCGGCGTCGACCAGATCGGTCTCGACGTTGAGCTCCGCGCCCACGACCTCGCGCCACAGATGAGCCCCCCGGCTGTCGAGCCCCGATCGACGATCCCAGGCGGCGAGGATCCCGCAGGCCTCGGTCAGATCCACCGTGTGGATCGCGCCATCGAGCTCCACGTCGACGGTGGAGGTCCCGGCGCAGCGCTCCACCACCTGATCCACCAGATCCTCGGCCAGCGACGCCCTCGCGGACAGCGCGGCCGCCTCCAGCTCGTCCAGGGAGAAGCGATGATCGGGACCCGAGGCCCCGTCGGTCTCGAGCAGGTAGCGGTTGTTCATCTTGGTGCGGGGCCGCCGGGGGGTCCCGGTGGGGCCGTACAGCATGGGGTAGCCGGTCAGCGGCTCCAGCGGGTTGGACAGCCAGTGGTTCTCGTTGGAGTTGCTCACGAAGTCGTCGCGCACCAGCCGAGGTGCTCGATCGTAGGGCACCGCCCCCGGGATCGCGGCCGCTGGATCCTCGACCCAGGTGTACACCGGGTCCTCAGCCGGGACCACCACCAGCCCATAGTCTGCGAACAGACCCGCGATCGTGTCTTCCTCGACAAAGGCCGCGTAGGCCGCCTCAGCCTCAGGGCTGAGGTTCGGGGTCGCGGCTGAGTCGAGGTACATCACGGTGCCGTCCGCATCCGCGAACATGGTGTGGACCCAGGGGATGCCCTGGTGATCCCGGTGGCTAGCCTCGAAGGAGGCCTGATCGGTCGCCTGGTTCATCCCGGCGAACGAGCTGAGGAGCCCGAGGTTGCCCGCGTTGACGTCGCGCCAGCTGTAGGCCGCCACCGGCGACCATCCCGCCAGGGGGGCGTTGAACACCGGCCCCCACTGGGTTCGGTACAAGACCCGGCTCTGGGACACCCGGGAGCCATCGGGCTGCAGGACCTCGATCTCGTAGGTCTCGCGGTCCATGTCGACATACGATCCATCGAACAGGTACCGGGTGCTGTCGGCTGGATCGAGCTCCAGAGCGTAGACGATGAACCGGGGGGTGTTGGACACGGTGTGGGTCCACGCCAGGTGCTCGTTGAAGCCCATGTTGATGATCGCGGAGCCGATCAGGGACACCCCATAGACATCGACCACACCGGGCACCGTGAGGTGGCTCTCCCACCACTGCAGCTCCCCCTGGGACGGGAAGTGGGTGTTGGACAGCAACATGCCTCGACCGTTCGAGGTGCGTGAGCTGCCGATCGCCCAGCCGTTGCTGCCGATGGGCAGCTCGCGGAAGGGCTCGAGGATCGACAGAGGAGGGGGCGGTGCTGTGGTCGCACGCCGCAGCCCGGGAGGCGCAGCGTTGCCCACCTCACGGATCAGGTTGAGCCCCGAGGCGAGCTGACCGAGGTGCAGGTAGTACGCCAGCAGATCGATGTGGGTGATCGGAGCCAGCCACTCGGCCCCTGCGCAGCGGGGATCGAGGTCCGCCTCGGACAGGTACCGGTTGTAGCCTGCGGTGAACCCCACCAGCGTGTCGCGCTGATCGACGGGCAGAGACAGGAAGCCCTCCTCGGCCTGAGCGACGATCCCGAGCCCCAACCAGCCAAAATCCTCGTCGATGTGACGGTTGTCTTCTCCGGGGCCAAAGTAGCGAGCCCGCTCGCTGCGGATCTTGACGAACTGATCCGCCAGGGTGCAGAGATGATCCCGTGCTGTGGCCCAGCCCATGCCGTAGGCGGCGCTGCCGATGTCGTCGGCCAGGATGTGGGGGATCCCATAGCTGGTGGTGCGCACATCCACCTGGTAGGGCCCGATCTGCACATCGTAGGGATCAGGGGGCCCCTCGGGGGCCTCTGGCTTCTTGCAGGCCGAGCTCAGCAGCAGGGGCACGATCCACACAGTCCACCTCCGGGTCGGCTCAGCTAACCTACCCCGGACCCGGCCCTGGACCTGGGGCCGGGCCGCGATCGAGCACTCTGGGGTGGAGCGCCCCACAGTGGCCGAAGCGGATCCAAGCACGGGCGCGTCTCCACCGGAGGCTCGGGGCCCGCCCCGGGATCAGACACGCAAAAACTTGCGTGTCTAGCGCTTGAACTCAGCGACCGCTGCACTCGGCGTAGTACTCGGCGAAGCGCACATAGCGCACATAGGTCTCGTCGCAGTAGGAGCCTACGGTGCGGCAGTAGCCGGCCTCGGTGCAGGCGGTGCCGTCGGGGCAGGGGGCGTCTCCGCAGCGGATCTCAGTGCGGCAGTCCACCACCCCCGACGTCGGGCACTCGGCTGGGTCGTGGCACCCGAAGTTGAACTTGCTCGTGCCTCCGTGAGAGATCCCCACCCCCTCTCCGGGCGGGATCTTGGCCATGGACACACCCGGCCCCTCGATCGCGGTGGGCTGGAAGCCCTCGAGCAGTGGCTTGGTCAGCAGCAGGCTCGACAGGGGCACCTCGGGATCGAGCAGGCCCAGGGCGACGATGTTGTACATCGTGTTCATCCCCAGCTGCTGATCGTCGGGATCGGACCAGTCGAGGAGGTGATCGGCCTCGAACATGTGGGGTGCATAGTAAGGCCCCGGCGAGCGACAGAGCCCCTCGAGGCACTCCTGAGAGAGCTCGCAGTCATCGGTGGTGTCGCAGGCTCCGAACGTGCCCTGCTCCGCAGCGGACGCGGTGTGGCAGATCGTGCACCGGCCCTGATCGACGAGCACGCTGTCCCAGAACACGCCCAGCAGATCCTGCTCCGAGCAGTCTCCGATCGGGGTCTGGCCGGTGGAGGGGGCGCCGGTGCCCGCGCTACAGGCGCTCTCGACCTCACCGCAGGTGGCCTCGTGACAGGCCACGTTCCACTCGATCCACTCGAGCATCGCGTCGTGCTCGGCGCCGACGTCGAACACCGAGGAGCTAGGATCCCCCATCAGGATCTGCTCCAGGATCCCGCTGGAGGTGGGCGCCTCGAGGTCCACCACCCCCAGCTCCACCATGCAGGCGAAGGTCTGGCACGGGGTGTCTTGAGCGTACAGGGACAGATCGATGCCCGTCATGTGGCACTGGCTGCAGCTGGACGGCACAGCACCGGAGACGAAGGGCTCGACGTACCGATCGTACATCTCTGAGAGCTGATCGTCGCTGCACTCGGGGGGCAGCAGGTCCGTCGGGGTCGGGGGCTGCGTCGGGGTCGGGGGCTGCGTCGGGGCCGGAGAGCTCGGAGCTGCTCCGCTGCAGCGCAGGGACCCGGACACCACCAGGGCGAGGGCGCTGAGAGCACGTGGGGACATCGATCCTCCGTCACGCAAAAAATTGCGTGCTCAAGCTACCCCAGGGCTCCGGCCCCTGTCTAGGATCACAGGGAAGATCTAGGGGATGATCTGGCCCAGGATCAGCGCGACGAGGGCGTATGCAACTTCTTGCATGTTGGCCCTGGATCGGGATAGCCTCCGGGGCATGGGAGAGTCCCCCACCGGCGGTTTCTTGGAGCTCAAGCAGCGTGTGACCTACTCATTGCTGCGGGCGGCTGCGCGGGTGGGGCTCCGCAGCGGCCTACCGCTGAAGCAGATGGTGTCGCTGATGCAGCTGGCCTACTTCCGGGAGGCCCGGGAGGAGCAGGGTCACACCCTCGACGCCATCGCCGAGCTGTTCGGGCGCTCCCTGCGCACGGTCAGCACCCTGCACCACCAGTACCGCTCCGACTTCTTCGCCCCCGAGGAGCAGGTCGCGTTTCGGAGAGCCATCGCGGCCCTGGTCAACCACGCCCCCGCCGATCTCGGGCGGCTGCAGGCGGCGTTCCCCGATGTGCCTGAGGCCAAGCTGATCGAGGCGCTGCAGGATCTGGAGCGTGGGGGCACGCTGCTCCCCCGTGGAGATCCCCCCACCTGGCACCGCAACCCCGAGGCCCACGAGTTCACCAGCACCGATCTCCAGGCCCGGATCGACGGGCTGAACCGGCAGATGGACGTGCTGGCGGAGACCATCTGGCGGCGCCTGGTGCTGTCCGACGACGCCCCCACCCTGGCCCGGACCTACGTGTTCCACGCCTCGGATCGAGATCTCCAGGCCCTGCTCGGAGCCATCGAGGCCCTGGTCCGCGGGGGCGCCATCGCCGCAGACCAGACCTACGAGCGCAGCGGCGAGGGTCGCCAGGTGGGGATCACCCTCGCCGCCACCCCCCTTGAGGAGCCCCCATGATGCGCCAGATCCTCCCCCTCCTCGTGCTCCTCGACGTCGCCCCGGCGTGCCAGCCCCCCCGGGGGGGCCCCGGCGCGGGAGACGAGGCGATCGAGATCACCGGGTACCTCGACACCTCGCGGATCAGCTGGACCCACTACGGCGATCGATCCCAGGTGGCGGGCCAGCAGGGGGCCACCACCCCCGAGGCGACGGTGGTGCTGGCCAACCTGCACACCGAGGCGCGGATCGAGGCCACCGCGTCGGTGCTGGGCGCCTTCGTCCTGTCGATCCCCGCTGCAGCAGGGGATCACCTCGAGCTGTGGGCCGAGGAGGCCCCGGAGGACGAGCTGGTGGAGCACGACGTGGTGACCGACCGGCCCCCGTTCCCCGAGCCCCTCTCGGCCCACGCCACCCTCGGCCCACACCACGACGTCGCGGTGGTGGAGCTCTCGTTCGAGCCCCCCCTCAAGGGAGGCCACGTCTGGGTGGTGAACCCCAACACCGACGCAGCCGCGTCGGTGCTCAACGCCTTCGACCACGGCACGATCCATGGAGGCGAGATCCGGGGCTCGGTGGGAGACCAGCTCCTGCTGTACTGGGTCCCGATGGACGGCCCTGAGAGCCTGCCCCTCGAGCTGGAGATCACCCGGTCCGATCGCCCATGAGCCGAGCCTGTCGGCCCTATGGGCGGGGGGCGCGGGGGGCGCGGGGGGCGCGGGGGGCGGCTGCGCCTCGACGACTCCAGGGCGCGGGCGGTGCACACCACCGACACCACCGAGGGAGGCACCGCCCCGGACGATCCCGCCTCGCACCGGTGAGCAGCACCGCAGCGCCCCGGTGAGCAGCCGCGCTCAGTCGACGTCTCTGGGGGCACCGGGGGGAGCAGCCGCGCTCAGTCGACGTCTCTGGGGGCACCG
>DRPG01000352.1 GCA_011376105.1 Deltaproteobacteria bacterium | reverse complement strand
GCGGTGCCCCCGCAGCCCCGCTGCACAGGCCTCCCCCCGGGTGAGGTGCACCTGCCGGTAGCGCTCCAGCGCGACCCGCTCCTCCCCCGCCAGCTGCAGCTTTTCCCGGGCATAGGCCCGGATCCCCTCGTCGAGGCGGTAGCCGTCGTCGGAGGTGTGGTGCATCAGAGAGCGGGTGCACAGCGAGTCCAGCGAGCCGGCGACGTCGAAGACCCCGATCACCGCCTCGGCGCGGGCGATGGAGAAGCTGCCCTCGAACAGGGACGCCTCGGCCAGCGCGGTGCGCTCAGCCTCCGACAGCAGGTCCCACGACCAGTCCAGCGCGCCGCGCAGGGTGCTGTGGTGGGTCACCGCCCCCATGGGGCGCCGGATCAACAGATCGAGTCGTCGATCGAGGCGATCGAGCAGATCCTGGGGAGAGAGCTGATCGGATCGGGCCGCCGCCAGCTCGATCGCCAGGGGGAGGCAGTCGAGCCGGGCGACCAGGGCCCGGACGCTCTCGTCGCCTGGATCGAGCCGATCGTCATGGGTTCGATCG
Source organism: Deltaproteobacteria bacterium (assembly GCA_011376105.1). Taxonomy (GTDB): domain Bacteria; phylum Myxococcota_A; class UBA796; order UBA796; genus DRPG01. The sequence goes on along the minus strand of DRPG01000352.1, from coordinate 8,830 downwards.
ACAAACAGCTGAGCGGCAGCCTCGATGGTCAGCGGCTCGAGGCGGAGGCAGCGCTCGCCGGGCAGCCCCAGGTGCTCGCGGGAGGTCACCACCAGCCGCACCGACGGCGCCGCCGCCATCCAGCGCTCGAGCAGCGGCGCCGACGCCTTGACCTGCTCGAAGTTGTCCAGCACCACCACCGTGCCGGGGGGCCTGCGCGCCAGCACGTGGGAGATCCGCTGTACTGGATCGCCCACGCTGATCTTCTCCAGCCCCAGGGCGGCCTCGACCGCCCGCACCACCCCATGCTCCGAGACCGCCGAGGACAGATCGCAGAACCAGACCTCGATCCCCGGGTGCTCGTCGAGCAGGGCGGCGCCGACCTCCTGCACCAGCCGGGTCTTGCCCATGCCCGCGGTCCCGACCACCGTGACCAGGGGGTGGCTCAGGGCAGCGCCCAGGGCCTCGGTCTCAGGCCGGGGGATGAACCGGGTCGAGGCCGCCACCAGGTTGGTCCTGCGGGCGGTGGGCCCCCCCGGAGCGAGGGTCTCGAGCCTCAGCCCGCTGCCCCGCACCGTCACCAGGACCTCGGGGCGGCTGGGCTCGACCTCGAGCTTCAGCCGCAGCCTGCGCACGGCGGCGTCCAGGCTCGAGGCATGATCCCCCCAGCCCCAGACCCTGCGGATCACGTCCTCCCGGGGGATGGTCTGGCCCGGGGCGCTCAGGAGGGACTCGATCAGCTCCCCCTCGAGGCGGCTGATGGTCTGCTCCTCCCCCACCGCGGGCTTGAAGGTGCGCCGCTCCAGATCGAGCAGCCCGGTGGCCAGCCGCACCGGAGGTCGCGAGACGACGGGGCCCCCCGGCGACGGGGACGCATCGGGGGCCAGGGGCACGAACCGGTACCCGACCCCGTGGGCGGTGAGGATGTGCAGTGGGCTCCGGGGCTCTCCGAGCTTGTTTCGCAGGCGCCGCACCGCAAAGTCCACCGCCCGGGAGGACGAGGTGGCGGCATAGCCCCAGACCTCGGTGAGCAGCTCCTCCCGGGGGACGTCCCGGCCCGCCCGCTCCATCAGGTAGGCCAGCAGATCAGCCTCCAGGCGGGTGAGGACGAGCTGGCGGCCATCTCGTTCGACCCGACGGCGCACCAGATCCACGGTACAACCTGCGAGCTGCACGGGTGATGGCAGTTCGACCATGACGACATGTATCGCGTCTTCCAGGGCTCCGAGCCCACGCAGGCCCGATCGGATCCCCCGGGGCTGAGGCTGTACGCTCGCCTGTGGGCGGGACGGTCTCGACATGTGACGTCCGGTCCTTGCAGATCTTCTGTCCGGCCCCCGCCCCTGGTGAGGGCTCGCCTCAGCGGGCCCCGGAGGCCCCGGAGGCCCCGGAGGGCTCAGCGGGGGCAGCGGGCACGCCGTTGGCCACCAGGGCCTCGAGGGTGCCCCAGCCCGCCCACTGCGGCCCGGGGATCCGCTCGAGGATCCCCGATCCATACAGCTGCGCCAGCCCGGTGGACGGCAGGTGGACGTAGCCGATGTGGCAGCGGCAGCTCTCGTTGGGGCAGGCCCGGGGGGCTAGCGTGTCATCTACCTGCTCCAGGGAACCGATCGGCTCGGACACGAAGTGACAGCGCCGCACGATCCCTCCGCCGTCGACGGTGATCACCCGGTGGCCCGCGTCGCAGGGCTGTCCCCGGCTGGGCCAGGGGGCGACGTTGTCAGGGAAGCAGGGATCGATCGTCGCCAGCCAGTCGAGCTCGGCGTCGCTGTAGGGCGGATCGAGGTGGCGATCAGCGTTGATCCACAGGTAGGTCTGCGGCGGTAGGGCGGCCCGGGCCTCCACGATCGCTGTGAAGTGCTCCCGCTCCCCGACGATCCCCACCGAGTGGCGGATCGCCTCGCTCCGGAGCCGGGCGCAGCGACGCAGCAGCCGCTCTAGCGGCGTCCAGCCCGGGTGCCAGGTGACCCACAGCGCCACCGAGGCTGGATCCACCTCGGAGAGCCAGGACAGGCCACAGGACAGGTTGGTCTGGATCACCACCCGCTCGACGTGGGCACAGCACGACAGGGTGGCGATGGCCTGCTGGTAGGCCTCGTGGATCAAGGCCTCTCCCCAGGGGGTGAAGAACACCGCCAGGGGACGGGGCTGGGCCACCGCCCAGGCGACGAAGCGCTCCAGGGCCGCGAAGTCCTCGTCGAGCTGGTCCTGTTGGAGCTCGACCTTACCGAAGGGACAGTAGTCACAGTCGAAGTTGCAGCTCTCGAGCGGCCCCCGGTACAGGATCCGCAGCGGAGTCATGCGATCTCCGCGGCGTCCATCCGCTCCCGGATCGGGCGGGAGATCAGCCAGGGCCCGATCGCGTCCGATCGCTCGAGCCCCGCAGGGGTCAGGCGCACCACCGCCCCCCGGCGCTCGGCCAGCCCGGCCTCGAGCAGGGCTCGGAGCTCGGGGAAGTCGGCCTCGAGCTCACCGAAGGGGTAGCGCTGTGCGTCCGCCCCCTCGCTGCACAGCAGCGACAAGATCAGCCAGCGCCGACGTTGCTCGGCCTCGTCCAGGGCGATCCCCCAGCGGATCCGGGAGGGATCGGAGGCTATCCAGTCCTCGATGATCCCACGGATCCCCCGGGCGCCCACCGCGAACGGGGTGGACCAGTGCAGCCTCTGAGTATAGGAGCGGGCCCCCACACCGACGCCGACCATCCCGTCCTCCTGGCAGCGGTAGACCGGCCCCCCGGGCACGTGTGCTCTGCAGAACAGGCGCATCGAGCGCTGGTGGTAGCCCGCCCCCTCGAGGAGCTCCCTGGCGATCCGGTACAGCCGCAGCCTGGGCTCGTCGTCGCCGGGGCCCTGGGGCTCGCCGTGACGTCCCAGCCCCGTCTGCTCCCGGACGTACAGGGGATACAGGTACAGCTCCTCGGGCTCGAAGCTCAGCACACGCCGCAGGGTGTGTCGCCAGCTCGCCTCGGTCTGCCCGGGCAGCCCGTACATCAGATCGAGGTTGAGGATCGGGGCGGCGGCGTCGCGCAGGACGGCGATCGCCGACTCGACCGCGGCGATCGACTGAGGCCGGTACACCGCCTCGGTCTCCGACAAGACCAGGCTCTGGACCCCCATGCTGATCCGGGTGGTGCCTCGCTCGATCAGCAGCGCGGCCTTGTCTGCGGTCACGGTGCCCGGCGAGACCTCCACCGAGCCGGGGATCGCGCCGCAGTCGACGCCGAGGGCCGCGAGCCCGTCGAACACCGCGGTGAGCTGCTCGACCGTGAGCCAGGTGGGGGTGCCCCCGCCGATCGCGAACCGGGCGAACCGGGCGCCCCCCAGGGCCGCCGCGGTGGCCTCCACCTCGGCCCGCCAGGCGCTCAGCCAGCGCTCGACCAGCGCCTCGGGGGGCCCGGCGGTGGTGAACAGGTTGCAGAAGCCACACCGCATCTCGCAGAACGGGACGTGGGCGTACGCAAACAAGCGGCCTCGATCCTCGTCGGCCCAGGCTCGTGCGAGGGGGACGGGTGGAGAGAGGGCCCGGTAGGCGGTCTTGTGGGGGTAGCTGTACACGTACCCCTGGTATGGGCTCCCCAGGTTCAACATCGGCACCTCTGAGCCAGGGTCCGGGTGCAGGATCGAGGGGTCCACGTAACCATCCGGGCCCCGGCGACGCAGGGCGGGGGGCCGGACCCGGTGGGTGGGCCCCTCAGCTGCGGATCCCGCGTGTTACGGACGCTGCCTCCGGGCTCCCACCCCAGGGACGGCCCGAACAGGGAGCGACGCGATGGAACGCGATGAGATGCCGTGCGACGTGCTGTTCGTCGGCGCCGGGCCGGCCAACCTGGCCGGCGCCATCCACCTGATGGACCTCATCGAGGCCCACAACGCAGCGATCGGCTCCGGTGAGGCCGACGGCGAGGTCTTGGACGAGCCGATGATCGTGGTGCTCGAGAAGGGCTCCGGGGTCGGGCAGCACCAGCTCTCGGGCGCGGTCCTCGATCCGATCGCGCTGGACGAGCTGATCCCCGACTGGCGCGGGCGGGGCTGCCCGGTGGAGCGGTTCGTCGAGCGCGAGGAGATGGTGCTGCTCACGCCCGAGTCCGCCGTCCCCGCCCCCTGGATCCCGCCTGAGCTCGACAACCACGGCAAGCCGATCATCAGCCTGGGCCGCTTCTGCAGATGGCTCGGGGAGATCGCCGAGGAGAAGGGCGTCAACGTCCTGTCCGGCTTCACCGGCCAGGAGCTGCTGTGGGACGGTGAGGCGGTCGTCGGGGTCCGCACCGGAGACAAGGGGATCGGCAAGGACGGCCAGCCCAAGGATCAGTTCGAGCCCGGCATGGATCTGCAGACGCCGATCACCATCCTCGGGGAGGGCCCCCGGGGCCACCTCACCCGCAAGCTGATCCAGCGCAGGGGCCTCGATCGCGACAGCGAGCCGATGATCTACTACGTCGGCGTGAAGGAGGTCCTCGAGATGCCCGCGGGAAGCGTCGAGGACGGCTGGGTGATGCACAGCGTGGGGTATCCGCTCGACGTGCACACCTTTGGCGGCTCCTTCGCCTACAGCATGGGCGGTGACAAGGTGTGCATTGGCCTGCTGGTGGGGCTCGACGCCGCCGATCCCCAGATGGACGCCCACCACCTGCTGCAGCTGCTGAAGATGCACCCCCACGTCCGCAGCAAGCTCGGCGCGGGCAAGGTGATCAAGTACGGGGCGAAGGCGGTCACCATCGGGGGCTGGGCCAGCGTCCCCCAGCTGTCCACCGACGGAGCGATGATCGTGGGCGACTCCGCCTCGTTCCTCAACCCGCTGCGGATCAAGGGCATCCACCTGTCGATGAAGAGCGGGATGCTCGCCGCCGAGGCTGCGTTCGAGGCGATGCTCCGTGGCGAGGCCACGGCACAGGCGCTGTCGAGCTACCCGCAGAAGGTCCAGGACAGCTGGATCGTGTCCGACATGGAGCCAGGCCGGAACATGCACGCCAACTTCAAGGATCACTTCGTCTCGGGGATGGTCCAGACCGCGCTGCAGTACGCCTTTGGCCCCGGACCCCAGAAGCGCTACAGCCCGGACTACACCCACATCGAGCGCAAGGCCTCCTACCAGCCGGCCCCCTGGACGACCCAGGAGGTCCCCTATGACGGGGTGTACCTGGTGGACAAGCTGACCGACGTGTACAACTCGGGCACCCAGCACGAGGAGCAGCAACCCGCCCACCTCAAGATCGTCGACACCGAGGTGTGTGCGACGACCTGTCGGGAGGAGTACGGCAACCCCTGCACCCGCTTCTGCCCCGCTCAGGTCTACAACATGCGCGAGAGCGAGCAGAGCGGTCGCCTGGAGATGGAGATCGACTTCGCCAACTGCGTGCACTGCAAGACGTGCGATATCCGGGACCCCTACCAGATCATCACCTGGATGCCACCCGAGGCGGGCGAGGGCCCCGAGTATGATCTGATGTAGGCCTCAACCCCGGCCGGAGCCGGCCCGATGGGAGGGCAAGCCCCGGAGGCGCCATGCTGGGAGGCCATGCCTCGGATCCGCCGCCGTACCGTAGGCCCCCCCGCCACCTGCAGCGGACGATCCGACGCCCCCTCTCCCCGATCGTCGTCGAGCCCCTTGAGGACGATCAAGACGAGGAGACCCTGCGGACCTTCCGCAAGGTGAGGACCCCCGATCCAGCCCTCGCCCGGTAGCTCGGAGGCTCAGCGCCGATCCAGCGGCAGGCAGCCTGGATCCTGCCACCAGCGCTGCAGATCGCCGGGCAGGGGAGCCTCGACCTCGAGCCGGCGTCCATCCGGCAGACAGAGCGCCGTCCGGGCCGCGTGCAGCGCCTGTCGCGGGGCCCCCACCGCGGCGATGATCTCGTCGGTGATCCCGTGCTCAAGGATCGAGAGGAAGATCCCGGGGGGGACCCCATACAGCCGATCGCCGATCAGGGGTGCGCCGATGTGGGCGAGGTGGACCCGGATCTGGTGGGTCCGGCCGGTGTGCAGCACACAGCGCACCCGCGACAGCCCACCCCGGCGCCCCAGCACGGTGACCTCGGTCCGGGCGGGCTGTCCATCGTCACAGACCGCCATCTGGATCCGGATCGGCCCCCGGGCCGGGCCGATCGGAGCGTCGATCATCCGATGATCCCAGCTCAGCTCCCCCCGGACGATGGCCTGGTACTCCTTGTGCACCCGCCCCGCCTTGAGCTCGGCCTTGAGGAACCGGTTGGTGTCGAGCTCCCGGGTCAACAAGATCACCCCCGAGGTGTCGCGATCGAGGCGGTGCACCAGATCGATCCGATCGCCTGGGTAGCGCGCCTTCGCCAGCGAGATCAACGCCCAGGTGAAGTGGGTGCCCGCGGGGTGGGCCAGCATCCCGGCGGGCTTGTCGACCGCGATCAGCGGCCCCTCCTCCCACAGGATCGGGGGGAAGGGGGGCGGAGGCTCGCTGGGCGCGATCCCCTCGATCCGGAGCCTGAGGAGCTCGCCTGAGCGCACCCGGTGGCTGCAGGCGAGCGAGCGCTCGCCTCCGTCGGTGACCTCCCCTGCGCGGATCCGTCGGGCAAAGAAGCTCCTGGATCGATCGGGAAACCGAAGCGCCAGGAAGCGATCGAGCCTGAGCCCGCAGCAGCCCGGAGGCACGACGATCTCCCGCCATGGGCACCACGCCGGAGCTGCTCGGTTCAGGGGCTGGCCGCGGGTCGACATCCTGTGTGGCACAATCCCCCGGAGGGAGTCTCCTGTCGATGATCGCATGGTCCCTGCGGCACGTCCGCGAACCCCTGCTCGCGATCGCTCACCTGCTCGCGATCGGCCTGTGGTTGTCGGGCTGCACCCACCGACCCATGTCCACCCCCGCAGACGGGCTGTCGTTTGCGTTCGGGGCCCGCCCGACCCGGGGGGAGGTGCGGGTGGTGCCCGCGCTGGCGGTACATGCCCCGCTGGAGGTGAACCTCGACAGCTACCTGGGCGCCTCGCTGCCCCACCAGCGGGAGCTGGTCCGCCACGCCCGGACCCGGGCGCTGGCGGAGATCCCGAGGGCCATGGGCCTGGCCCTGCCGGGGGAGGTCAACAGCGAGCTCGGGCTCACCTGGGGCGGGCAGTTCCGGAGCCATCGGCTGCCGTTCGTGGCTCAGCAGCGCCTGGCCGACGCCCTGGTGGGGCGACGCCCGGATCTGCACGCGGTCCTTGCCGAGGCCGCCGCCGCCGTGGGCGGAGAGGCCACCTTGTTCAGCTGGGTCACCGATCTCAGGGGCGATCCGCTGACCCTGCGGGGCCTCCCCGGAGAGACGGTGGAGACCACCGCGGGCCCGGTGGTCCTTGATCATCGCGACGAACCCTTCCTCGTCACCGCCCGGATCGGGATGGCCCTGGTCACCCGGGACGGAGAGGTGGTGCTCCGCTACGAAGACACCTACGACGCGATCCTGAGCGAAGACGGCGGGGCTGACGAGACCGGGAGGGTGCTCGCCCGCTCCCTGGTCCAGGAGATCGTGCTGGTGTGGGCGACCGATCCCCGGCTGTGGGCGGGCGAGCCCAGCCCCCCCGACGCCCCCCGCCAGCGCAGGGGCGCGCTCTCTCTGCGCTGAGCCGCGCTCCGACCCCGGGCCGCCGGGGAGCAGGCCGCCGGGGAGCGGGCCGCCGGGGAGCAGGCCGCCGGGGAGCAGGCCGCCGGGGAGCGGGCCGCCGGGATCGTGTCCGGGTGTCTGTCCAGAGGACAGGTTGCACCCCTTTGCCCTGGTCTCCCCGGGGCGGATCCGCCGTCGCCCCAGGGACACGGCGCCCTTAGCTGGCTGTCCCCTGACCCCTAGACTGTCCCCTGGCCCCTAGAGGGTGGAGACGTAGGCAGAGATGTCTGCGAGCTCTTGGTCGGCGAGGTGATCGAAGCTGGGCATCGAGTCCTCTGGGAACAGCATCGCTTCCACCGCCTCCGAGCCCCCCTCTCCCCGGATGTTCGGGCCGCTGGAGGTGCCCGAGCCATCCGCGCCGTGGCAGACCGAGCAGTTGCTGTCGTACAGGGCTCCACCAGCGATCTCATCTCCGGTGAGGGCTCGGACCGCGGCGACCCGATCCAACGTGCCTGTGTCCTCTGTGATCCCCTCGTCACCGGCGCAGCCAGCGAGCCCAAGCAGGCAGACCCCAATCCATCGGCTCATGTCTCATCTCCGTCTCTGTGGGACGCAAACCTATCTGCTGATGTGGACGAGCCGCATGTCGAGAAGGTGTGCGTGGAAGAACCGCAGGGTCCGATCGTCCTTCTGGGCGAGCCCCTGCCCGGTGGCGCTAGTAGGCCAGCGCACGGTGGGGCTCCCCGAGGGCTTCGACCACTGCGTTGAACACCTCGACGTCGTCGTCGAAGCCATAGGGGGAGGTCAGGTCGTCGTCGCCGTCATCCTGGAGCACGAAGTAGCGCGCAGCCACCTGGACCAGCCTCCGCACCGCCCGGGGAGCCTTCGCGGTCCGCTCCAGCAGCTCCAGCGTCGCATCTGAGAGTGCATCCGCCAGATCCACGTCGGTCATCGGGCGGGCGGCGCTGTGGACGAGCTCTCGGTAGCTCCGGACCTGACTTGTCAGGGCCTCCAGATCCTCGAGGGGCTCGCACAACAGCTCGTCCACGATGCTCCGTGAGTCCGACAGCAGGCTGGAGGTCCAGGTGTTCATCTACGTTGCCCTCGTGTGCCCCAACGTCGGCACATTGACGCCCGTCGGCCGTCACGTTGTGTCGCAGGCGGTCCACGTTATGCTGAGGCCGCGGGCGTGGACGCTCAAGCAAGCTCCGTGCCAATAACGAGGAGAGCGAGGCCCTGCCCCGGAGGCCCTGCCCCGGAGGCCCTGCCCCGGAGGCCCTGCCCCGGAGGCCCTGCCCCGGAGGC
>DRPG01000351.1 GCA_011376105.1 Deltaproteobacteria bacterium | reverse complement strand
TCGCCGTCGCCTCCAGCGAGCAGCACGGTGCCCGTGGTGCCGGCGAGGCCGGTGATCCAGACACAGCCGCCCCCGCCTCCACCACCCCGGGTGCCGGTGGCCGCAGCGCCCCCCGCACCACCCCGGGCCGCGATGGTGCCGTCGAAGCCGCCGCCGAGGCCGTGCAGCAAGATCCCGCCGCCCCCGCCCCCGCCCCCACCAGAGGGGCCGGCGGTGCCCGGCGCCCCCGACGCGAGGACGGTGGAGGTGCCGTCGATCCAGAGCGGACCCAGGGCGCCGAGCTCGATCGCACCGGCGCCGGCACCCCCAGAGGCGCCATCACCACCGCCGCCGCCGGAGCCCCCGGTCAGAGCCACCGCGGGATCGCCATAGGCGGCCCCCCCCGCCGTGGTGCCCGCCCCCGCGACGCCGCAGTGGGCCCCGCCGCCGCCTCCGCCCCCGGCGCTGCCCACGCCCGGGCCTGGGCCCCCGCCGTCGGCACCGATCCCGCCCCCGTCACCCCCCCCGGCGTGCCCCACCGCTGCAGCAGGCAGCAGCTGGACGCTGGCTGCGTCGCTTAGGACCAGCGCCCCCTTCGACAGCAGGGCCACCGGGCGGCTGCCGGTCACCACCAGATCGACGCCGTCGAGGAGCACGTCGTCGAAGGTGAACACCGCGACGCCGCCGTCGACGACGCCGGTGTGGCTCGCTCCGCCGCTCATCTGCAACGTGTCGGTGTCGACGCTGAGGGCCGCGGGGGGGGCGAGGCTCGGGGCCAGGGAGGTGAACGCACCCGGATCGAGGGGAGTGGCGCCCGCGGTCGGTGCTAGCGTGCTGATCAGCAAGGCCACAGCCCAGCTCTGTCGGTGCACCATGTCGGCCTCCACCCCGAGGGTATCCCGCCATGGACACGTTCCTCGACCTGATCCAGTGGCGCTTGACCGACCTCGACGATCGGGGACCTCACGCTCGGGTTATCCAGACGACCGGCGGAGGAGCCAGTCGATGAGCGAGGCGACGACACCCCAGACAGACACCCCCTCCCCCAGCCGGGAGGAGCTCCGCGCTACCCTAGGGCGCTCGACGGGCGCGCTGGCGGCCCTGGTCGAGGGGCTCAGGCTGGCGGGTCGCACCGCCGGTGTCGGCGGGGGTACAGCGATCGTCTACGCCACGATCGGCGCGCTGGTGGGCTGGCCGATCATCGAGGTGGGCAACAACCTGCTGGAGATCGATGTCGCGGCCGCCTCCCTCGGCGTCCAGATCTCAGGTGGGATCGCCGTGTTCCTGGCGCTGTACTTCGGGATCCAGTTCACCAAGCGCAAGACGGCGTCGCTGGCCAGCTGGGCGCCGAGCCTCCTCGTGATCCCCGCGGCGCTGATCACCGTCGCGTTCGCGATGGTGTCCTCGGGCCAGGCCAGCGGGATGCAGCCGTTCATCCCCGCTCTATGCCAGCTCGCCTGGGTCCTGGTGTGGGCCTCCTTCGGCGGCGCCGCGGCGGCGATCGTGTGGGTGCGCGCCGGAGACGCGGCCTCGAGGGGTGAGCCGGTGGACGCGGGGCAGATCCTCGCCGAGGTGCCCAGGCGTACCCTGGAGATCGCCGCGCCCCACGGAGCACGGATCCAGATCGTGTCGATCGGCTTCCAGGTGATCCTGCCGGGGATCTTCTACGCCCTACAGTACGCCTTCGTCGACATGGTGGCGGTGCTCGATCCCCAGCGCTCGGCCCTGCGCCGCTCAGGGCAGCTGACCTGGGGGATGCGCGGCAGATTGTTCAGGATGTTTCTGATTTACTGGCTAGTTACCGGCTTCGCCTCGCTCGGCCTGGCCATGCTGATCGATGGAGGACAGCTCTCGCAGCGGTTCACCGAGATGTTGATGAACCCGACGGGCTTCTCCCTGCCGGTGCTGGTGGCACAGGAGCTGATGTGGGCCCTGGGCACCTGGGTGCTGACCCTGGCCCTGCTGGTGCTCTACCAGGAGCGCGAGGCCCAGGTCCGGGCCAAGCGTGCCCTCCGGGAGCTCGACGCCGCAGACGCCGCGAGCGAGTGAACCAGGGCACCCTCGCAGACGCCGGCGCGCTGCTGGCCCGCGGTGGCAGCGTCGCGGGGCTGGCCGGGGATGCGCTGGCGTTCGTGCTCTCCACCGTGGCCGAGCGCGGCCGGTGGCTGGTGATGGTCGACGACGTGGATCGGGCTGAGCGGCTGCTCCGTGGCCTGCGCTTCTTCCACCCTAAGCCCTCGCAGATCGAGCTGTTCCCAGCCGATGACAATCGTCCCTACGATGGCTTCTCTCCGGATCGGGCGCTGGCGCGGCAGCGGCTGAAGGTCCTCGAGCGGATCGATCGGGGCCGGGAGCTGGTGGTGATCGCCACCGCCCGGGCCCTGCTGCAGCGGGTGCCGGATCGCGACACCCGGCTGCGGGGCACCCGCACCCTGGTCCGGGGGGAGCGCCTCGAGCCCGAGGCGCTGGCGGCCTGGCTCACCGACGCGGGCTACCTCGCCACGGGCCACGCGGACATGCCCGGGCACTTCGCGGTGCGGGGCGACGTGGTCGATGTGTGGCCCGCCAGCGCGAAGGCCCCGGTGCGGATCGATCTGTTCGACGACGAGATCGAGTCGCTGCGTCGCCTCGATCCCTCCACCCGCAGGCCCGCACGATCGATCGCCCGGATCACCCTGCTGCCCGCCCGGGAGGAGCGCCTGGACGCCGACGCCCTAGAGCGGGCGGCGGTCGAGCTAGGCCGGCTGGTGGTGGCCCAGGGACGGGGGGCGGCGAGGCGGCGCCGGGTGGTGGAGGAGCTGCGCTCAGGGATCCGGTTCAGCGCGGTGGAGGAGTACCTGCCCGTCCTGGTGCCCACCCTCGCCCCGCTGGAGGCCCTGGCGGGGCTGGAGCCCTTGGTGGTGGGGCCCGATGACGTGATCGCTACCCTGCGGGACCTCGAGGCCACCCTGCTCCGTCGCTACGGGCTGCTGGAGGCCGACGAGCGACCCCTGGTGCCCCCCTCCGCCCGCTATGTGCCCGCAGACGATGTGATCGCGCTGGTGGAGGCGTCTGCGTCGGTGCACGAGCTGCCGACCGATCGGGCGATCGATCTCGGTGCACGGCCGACCCACGAGCTGGCGATCCGGGGCGCGGATCTGGCCCCGGTGGCGGCGAGGCTGGCTCAGCTCGCGGCCGACGAGCTGCGGGTGGGGCTGGTGGCGGAGACCCCGGCCCGGGCCCGGGCGCTGCAGGAGATGCTCGGGCCCCACGGGATCCACCCCAGGGAGGTCTCCTCCCCCACCCAGCTTAGCCGGGGCCGGATCTCGCTGCTGATCGGGGATCTGCCCCAGGGGTTCGTGGCCCCCGGCTCAGGCTGGGCGTTCGTGCCGATCTCAGTGCTGTTCGGGGGGCCGAGGCGGCGGGTGGTGCAGCGCGCCCACGCCCTGTTCGAGGGGCCGGTGTCCTCGATGGCCCAGCTCAAGCAAGGCGATCCTGTGGTCCACCGCACCCACGGGGTGGGCCTGTTCCGGGGGCTGGTGCGGCTGCAGCTGGCCGGGGGGATCGTCCAGGATTTTGTGAAGCTCGAGTACCGGGGCTCCGATCACATGTTCCTGCCGGTCAGCGCGCTGGAGCAGCTGTCCCGCTATGCCCCCGCCTCGTCCGACGCCGAGATCACCCTCGATCGGCTCGGGGGGGCGACCTGGACCCGGCGCAAGGGCAAGGTCCGGGACAACCTGCTGAGCATGGCCCAGGATCTGCTCCGGCTGTATGCCCAGCGTGAGCTGGCGACCCGGGCCCCCTGTCCCCCGATAGGTCCTAGGTATAGGGCGTTTGAGGCTAGGTTTCCCTACGAGGAGACCCCCGATCAGGCCGCGGCCATCTCAGCGGTCCTCGAAGACCTGTCCAGGCCCTACCCGATGGATCGCCTGATCTGCGGCGACGTGGGCTTCGGCAAGACCGAGGTCGCGATGCGGGCGGCGATGCGGGTGATCGAGGACGGGCGGCAGGTCGCGGTGCTCTGCCCCACCACGGTGCTGGCCTACCAGCACCACCGCAGCTTCCTCGAGCGCTTCGCCGGCGATCCAGCGGTCCGGATCGGCATGCTGTCGCGCTTTGTGTCCGCCTCCGACGAGGCCGAGCTGCTCCGGGGGCTGGCCGACGGCAGCGTCCAGATCGTGATCGGGACCACCTCGATCCTGGGCCGTCGGGTGCGCCTCCAGCGGCTGGGGCTGCTGGTGGTCGACGAGGAGCACCGCTTCGGGGTCAAGCAGAAAGAGCGCCTCAAGCGCATGCGCGCCGAGGTGGATCTGCTGTCGATGTCGGCCACACCGATCCCCCGCACCCTGCAGATGGCGCTCTCAGGGGTCCGGGAGATGTCGGTGATCGCCACCCCCCCCTACGCCCGCCTGGCGGTGCGCACGTCCGTCGCCCAGCTGTCCGAGGTCCGGGTCCGGGACGCGGTGATGGCCGAGCTCGGCCGGGGAGGGCAGGCGTTCGTGATCCACAACCGGGTCGAGACCATCGATCGGTTCGCCGATCGGCTCCGGGGCTGGCTGCCGGGGGTGCGCCTCGCGGTGGCCCACGGCCAGATGGAGGACGAGGCGCTGGAGGAGGTGCTGATCCAGTTCATCGACGGGCAGATCGACGTGCTGGTGTGCACCACCATCGTCGAGAGTGGGATCGATCTGCCCAACGTGAACACCATGCTGATCCACCGCGCCGATCTGTTCGGCCTCGCCCAGCTGCACCAGCTCCGGGGGCGGGTCGGGCGCTCGGATCGGCGCGCTCAGTGCCTGCTGCTGGTGCCTGAGGCGATCAACGCAGACGCCCGCAAGCGGCTGCGGGTGATCGTCGACAACCAGCGCCTCGGGAGCGGCTTCTCCGTCGCGTCCGCGGATCTGGAGCTGCGGGGGGGAGGCAACCTGCTGGGCGCGGCTCAGTCGGGCAACATCGACGCGGTGGGCTACGACACCTGGATCCAGCTGCTGGACGAGGCGGTGCACAGCGCCCGGGGAGAGCTCGATCGACAGCAGATCGATCCCGAGATCACCGCCGCGGTGGAGGCGTTCCTCCCTGACGACTACGTCCGCGATGTCTCCGAGCGCCTCAGCTGGTACAAGCGGCTCTCCGACGTCCAGACCCCCGACGCCGTCGATGGGATCCTCGATGATCTCGAGGGGGAGTTCGGGGCGCTGCCCGAGCCCACGAAACGCCTCGGCACCCTGATGGCGTGCAGGCTGTTGTGCCGGGAGCTGGGGATCGTGTCGGCCTCGGTGCTCAAGATCCGGGTGCTGCTGGTGCTCCACCCCAGCTCCCCCCTGTCCCCAGAGGTGATCGAGCGGGTGAGCGGGCGCCACCCCAAGCGGTTCTTTGTCGATGGCTCCGAGCTGTCGGTCCGCTTCACACCCCGTGAGGGACAGCGGCCCCTGATGTTCCTGCGCTGGGCCCTCGCCCAGCTCGCCCGTCCCTGTGAGCCCTGATGTTCAAGCCACAGATCGACACCCAGGAGCCCCGACCCACCTGCCTCGAGGTGGATCTCGGTCAGCTCGCGGCCAACTACCACGCGATCCTGGCTCACCTCGGGGGGGTGCCGGCGATGCCGATCCTGAAGGCCAACGCCTATGGACACGGCCTGGTCCCGGTGGCGAAGCTGATGGAGCACCTCGGGGCACCGATCCTGGGGCTCGCGTTCCTGGAGGAGGCGATCGCGCTGCGGCGGGCGGGGATCACCAGCCCGATCCTGGTGCTGGGGGGGATCCTGGGGAACCAGATCCCCCGCTTCCTGGAGCACGATCTCATCCTGAGCGCCTCGTCCGTCGACAAGCTGCAGGCCATCGATGCGTGCGCGACCGCGGTGGGGGTCCGGGCCCGGGTCCACCTCAAGATCGACACCGGGATGGAGCGCATCGGCGTGCACTGGTACAGCGCTGAGGCCTTGCTGGAGGCCTCGCTGCGCTGTGCCTCGGTCGACGTGCTCGGGATCTTCTCCCACCTGTCGACCTCCGACGAGGCCGACACCTCGCTGACCCGGCTCCAGCTAGAGCGCTTCTGTGAGGTCCTGCGCTTCTACGAGGCGCGCTCGCTGCCGTGTCCTGTCCGGCACCTGGCGAACTCTGGCGCGGTGCTGCAGCACCCCGACACCTGGTTCGATCTGGTCCGTCCGGGCATCCTAACCTACGGCGTGCTGCCGTCGGATCAGGTGCCCGTGACCGTGCCGGTGCAGCCGGCCCTGACCTGGAAGAGCCGGGTGGTGTACTTCAAGGTGGTGCAGGCCGGCCAGCCCGTCAGCTACGGGGCGACCTGGGCGCCGGCGGACTGGACCCGGGTGGTGACCGTGCCCGTGGGCTACGGCGATGGCTACCCCAGGGCGCTGTCCAACCGTGCTGAGGTGTTGATCGGGGGTCAACGCCTGCCGGTGCGGGGGCGGGTCTGTATGGATCAGATCATGGCGGACCTAGGCCGGGGAGAGGCCTACAACGGAGACGAGGTGGTGCTCCTCGGGCGCCAGGGCGATCAGCGCGTGACGGTCGAGGCGCTCGCGGCCTGGGTTGGGACCATCCCCTACGAGATCCTGACCGGGATCAACACCCGAGTCCCCAGGATCTACCTAAACGATCCCTTCGCCTAAGCAGAGGAGGCCCGGCCTCTCCCCAGGGCGCTGGAGCCCAGAGACAGAGACGCCGGGGCCCAGAGACAGAGACGCCGGGGCCCCAGCGGGCTCCCGGCGTCCCCCGGCTCAGCCGTGGATCCTAGGGGGGGATCATTGCTCCTGTGTGGCGGCGAGCAGATCGTAGGTGATGACCACCCGGTTCAGCGCCTTGGGGACGAACTCGACGAACTCGATCGAGTTGCGGGCGCTGTTGTAGGTCCAGTCTCCCTCGAGCACGGTGCCGTACTCGTCAACGATGGCGCGATCGAACGCCTGCACCAGCACGTCATCGTCTAGATCCTCGTGGACCTCGACCTGGATGGACTCCTCGACGGGCTGCTGCGACAGGAAGTACTCCGTCTTCAGGCCGGAGGTCTGGACCCCGAGGCGGGTGAGGACCACATCCCACTCGGGATCGTTGATGTCGTACGGGATCCCGCCGACCTCGGCGGTGACGTTGAGGTAGCTCGAGCCGGTGGGGGCGGGCATCACGATCGAGGAGAAGGTGCGATCGTCGCGATCGCGCTTCAGGCCCTTGTACCAGTCGATGAACTCGCCCTGGGTGATCAGCCAGCTCTGGGTCTGATCGGGCTCATCCGAGATGCAGATCGTGTGGATCGAGGCTTCGTCGCGGTAGAAGCCGGCGTTATACCGATCGCGCTCGATCTCGAGGGCGGTGTAGGTCGCGCCCAGCCCACGCTCGGTGGCGGAGCCGGAGGTGCCCATCTGGGCCATGGTGGCGAAGATGCCCACCGGGTTGGGGGTCTCCTTGGTGATGTACTTGGCCCCGCCGGCGGTACGCAGCTTGCCCGAGTGGCTGGGGTTATCCATGTCGGTGGAGACCACGCCGACGTGGTAGTCGAGCCCCGAGCCGGTGAAGTACTCCATGAAGATCGGAAAGTTCTCGGCCAGCGCGGTCTGCTCGTCGTACATCGAGCAGCTGTTGTCGATCGTCCACAGGATGTCGACCTTGGGGGTCGTGACCTGGATGATCGTGTCGGTCTGGGAGACCTTCTCCGGGGGGAGTGGATCGGCGTTGGGGTAGTCAGGTGGGTCGTAGCCGAAGTCGTTCTCGATCCCGCAGCCGACGGCCCACAGGACCATCGCCAGGGAAAGGATGCGTTGCATGAGTCCTCCGGACCGGGTCCCCACATATTCCCCGAGCGCTCCCCCAGCTTCACATCGGGATGACATTCGCCGGTTCTTTAGGAGGTATCGTGTTTAATGGGGAGGTTTGTTGCCTGTGGGTGTGGATCTACCGTAGTTTTATGATCCTGTCCTCCGCAGATCAAGGGACATGCGTCGCCGGTATCCGGCGAGCAGCATGAACAGGGGCATGATCAGGCCCGTCGGAGGAGCGGAGGAGCACCCGCAGCCGCCCCCGCCCCCACCTCCCTTGCCACCGTCGGTGGTGGCCGGCGCGCCGGTGTCACCGGTGGCGGGCCCGACGGGACAGCCTGCGGCGTCCACCGCGGCCCCCGCGGGGGTGTCGGAGCAGGAGTCCTGGCAGTCCACGATCCCGTCTCCGTCTGTGTCGTCGTCGGGGGTGTTGCAGCCGCAGATCCCCCACGCGATCTTGCCCGGATCGCCCGGGCAGTCGTCCTCACAGTCGAAGGTTCCGTCCTCGTCGGTGTCGTCGTCGGGCTCCTCGCAGCCACAGACGCCGGGCTCCTGCTTGTTCGGATCAGTGGGACAGTCCTCGACACAGTTCTCGAAGCCATCTCCGTCTGTGTCGGTGTCGGGGACGTTGCAGCCACAGACGCCGGTGTCTGCAGCCTTCAGGGGATCGTCGGGGCAGGCGTCGACCGAGTCTCCGATCCCGTCGGCGTCCCGATCGTCCTCAAGCAGGGCGGCGGCGAACTGTCGGCTGGTGCCGTCGTGTGCGTAGCCCGCCAGCGCGAGCTTTCCGTTGCGGTAGTCGATCCCCTGGACCCGGGAGTCGCCTCCGTGGTCGACGCCCTCCCAGCTCTGGAGCTCGACCCCGTCGTAGAAGGACAGCTTGGACACACGCCAGATCTCGTGGCCCGAGGTGGGATCGACGGTGCTGCCTCCGACCAGCAGATCCCCGCTCTCGTCGAGGACCAGCGAGGTGGCGACCTCGTCTGCCCCCGAGCCCTCTCCAAAGCGATGGGTCCAGAGGATGTCGGGGCCTCCGAGACCGTCTCCGTCTTGGTCATAGGCGATGACGAGCCAGCCCCGATCGCTGCCGCCTGCGTTGTCGGATCCTCCGTTCTCGAAGCCCGCCACGTACACGACCTGGTTCGAGGGATCGTAGACCGTGGCCAGGGCCTTGTCCTCGAGCTGCTCGCCGCCCCGGTACAGGTGCTCCCACGCCAGGGTGCCCGCAGCGTCGTAGAGCCGGACGTACCAGTCGGTGTCGTTGAGATCGCTGCCGGGCAGGCCGGAGAACCCCTGGGTGCCCACCACGACGAACTGGCCGGTGGCGCTGCTGGCCGAGACGTCGTAGGCCTGATCGGGGACCGCAGGGAAGCCGGCGTACTCAAAGGTGTAGGGCGGATCAGCGAGGCCGCTGCTGTCGACGAAGCGCCACGACAGCCAGCGCCCCTCGTCGGCGCCGTGCTGGGACCAGCCCGCGGCGTAGGTGTACCCAGAGCCGCGATCCACCCCGTGGCAGGACTGCAACGGGCTCGACTGGCCGTCGGAGTAGGTGAGATCCCAGTCGAGCAGGGGTGGATAGGCGCTACCCAGGGGGCTGGGCTCCAGGGACTCGACCCAGTACCAGCCGAGGGGATCGGGGGCGAAGCCGGTGGCCCCGGTGGCCCCACACCAGGTGATCGCCTCGGTCACCGGCTCGATGTCGATGGCCTGGACACGATCGTCGGATCCCAGCTGGTTGGGGCCGACCGCGCCTGCGTCGACGGTGACGCTCCAGCGCTCGGTGGTGTCTGCGCCCCAGGCGACGATGTAGCCATCGTGCATGTGATCCACCGCGCCGTCGAGGAAGCCGGTCACGATCAGATCATTGGTCAGGGTCAGGGCTACGTCGGTGGCTTCGTCGACGCCGTCCGAGCCGTCCTGACCGGACACGGTGGTGGTCCACGACTCGACCAGGGCGTCGAGATCGACGGCGAGGGCGGAGCTGGGGAGCGCCAGCAGGACGAGGGAACGCAGGGGCATCGCATCCTCCGGGGTCGGCCTGGTATCACAGTGACGTGCTCGCGGCGCGGACGCCATCCCCTGTGGATCACCTCCGGATGCAGCGGAAGGTGCCCCCGGCGGTGCCGTTCTCTACCCCCAGCTCCAGCTTCTGGTCTCTGCTGCGCATCACCGGCTTGTCGGGGCTGCTCTCCAGACGCCGCCACTCGAGCTGGCCGTGCTCGATCTCGTCGGTGCCGTAGAGGTCGGGCAGATCGGTGCCGAAGACGGAGCTGCAGTAGCTCCGGGCAGCCCGATGACTGACGAACACCGCATCTGCGGCGCTGAGGGCGCCCCAGGGGGTCGCGCCGTCCCAGTTCCGCAGGTAGTTCTGGCCCTGCTGGCTGCCGTTGACGCCCCCCCGCTGCCAGGAGGGGTGGCTCTCGAGCCACTCGGAGAACTGGGCCACCGTGATCTGACCGCTAAGCTTCGGGGTGGCGGGGGCGATCGCGGTGGTCGCGGCCTCGGTGGCTCCAGGGTCCTGGGTGCCAGCAGATCCGGTGGCGCCTGCGGGCTGTCGTGGGCTCTTGGAGCTGGGCCTGCTCGCGGGGGCAGCGAGCTCGCGGCTCGGTGGCGTGGCGAAGCCATCCCAGGGGACCTCGAGGTCGCCGTCGTAGGCGCTGCAGCCCTCGGGGCACTCGCTGGCCCCGCCGGGCCCACACGCCGGGACCTCGAGGCCACAGGTGCCGATCCGGAGCCTGAGGGGGTGACGCCCG
The DNA here is from genome assembly GCA_011376105.1 of Deltaproteobacteria bacterium. GTDB lineage: Bacteria > Myxococcota_A > UBA796 > UBA796 > DRPG01. The sequence continues at coordinate 1,390 of DRPG01000351.1, read as the reverse complement.
GGCAGCACCTCGTCGAACCGGAGCCCCTCCTCGATCGGCACACCAACCCGATCTCCGAGGGTGCCCACGGGGGGCTCGCCGCGGTGCTCCTCGAGCCCGGGGAGGAGCAGGGTGACGCTGTGGGTGCTGGGCTCGGGCACGGTGATCGAGCGCCGCAGGATCTCTGAACCCTGGACGATCTCGATCGGGACAGAGCCATGGGCACACCAGACCGGACAGCCCTCGCCAAAGCAGGCCAGGACCTCGCAGCCGGAGCCACCCGTGGCCCACCTCGCCTCGAGGGTCTGGCCGATCGGTACCTGGGCGAACCGGAGCGTCGGGCCCTCGCGCTCGTTGGCGACCAGGGAGCCCAGCTGGACGTCGACCTGCTCTGGGCCCTGGACCTTGATCTCGACGTCCCGGCTGCTGCTGCGCTGGGTGTAGGACACGAGGGCCGCGAGGCCCACGCCCGTCGCCCCCATGCCGGCGACGAGGAACAGCAACAGCAGCGCCGCCGCGAACAGCCCGGTGCGGCGGCTTACCCGGAAGCTGTTGGTCTGAGCGGGGATCGCGGGGCGATGAGGAGGCTGGGTGACCTCGGCGGTCTGAGGCCCGGCGGGCTCGGTTGGATCCGAGGTGCCCGGCGGCCAGGTCGAGGGGGGGCGCCCGGGGTGGGGTGCAGGGGAGGCGAAGGCGTCCACGGAGCCCTCGGGCAACGCCCGAACCCGCTGCTTCACCGCCGCCATGCTGCCGAGGCGCTGCTCTGGATCCGCGTGCGTCATGTCCCGGATCAGGGAGCGCACGCTGTCGTGGAACCGTGGCCCGGGATCGAGGGGGGGGTGGCCCTGCTTGCCGACGATCACCTGCATGGCCTGCTGCCTGGAGCTCCCCTGGCCGCTGACGGGGAACGCGAGAGCACCGGTCAGGGCCTCGAAGAACACGACCCCCAGCGCATAGACGTCCCACAGCCGTGCGTCGAGGCGATCGGGGGCGATCCACTCAGGGGGGGCGTAGGAGACGGTGCCGAACGCCATCCCCTGCTGGGTGATCCGGGTGGCGTCCATCTCCACCGCGAGCCCGAAGTCGACCAGCTTCACCACCCCATCGGGCTGGATGAGGAGGTTCGCGGGCTTGATGTCCCGGTGACAGACGCCTTGTTCGTGCAGGTAGCACAGCGCGCTGCTGCACTGCCGCATCAGCTTGAGGCCCCGGGACTGGGACAGCGGGCCCCGCTGGAGGTGATCCTCGAGGCTCTCACCCTCGACGAACTCCATCTCCAGGTAGGGCGGATCGGTGTCAGTGCGGACGTTCCGGACCTTGACGATGTTCGGGTGATCCAGGTGGAAGAGGATCTCCGCCTCCCGGACGAAGCGGGCCTCCGACTCAGGGTGCCGCCTCAGACCAGTGTCGA
>DRPG01000350.1 GCA_011376105.1 Deltaproteobacteria bacterium | reverse complement strand
GTGCCGGTGCCGGTGGTGCCGGTGGTGCCGGTGGTGCCCTGGCCGTCGAGCTCGAGCTCCAGGGTAAACTGGCCCCCCTGGTCGGTCTCCCACACGTCGAGGACCAGGTAGACCAGGCCGGTGCTGGTGGCGGTGTGTCGCAGGATCTCGGCCTGGCCGTTGAGGGTGTCGTCGGAGCCCACCAGCGGATCGTCGATGTTGCAGTCGGAGTCGAGCAGGTAGAACGTCGCGTCCCACAGGCCCTGTCGGTAGGTGGCGGTCAGCTCCTGGCCCTCCTCCAGCGAGATCGCTAGCAGCGCGTCCTTGCCCCGGGTACCCCAGAAGGTGATGTCGTTCTTGTCACCCAGATCGTAGCTGGAGATCCGCTCGGACAGGCTGCCGTAGTAGCTGCCCGCTGGTGTGGGGGGCAGGGCCCCGGCCCCTGCGCAGTCTTCGGCGGTCACCACCTCCTCGAGGCCGGTGGGATCGAGGTAGTCGATCAGGTAGACCTGCTCGGAGCGGGTCTGGATCTGGATCGTGTTGCCGGCCGCGTCGATCTCGGCGTTGCCCAGCCGGGTCAGCAGGAGGACCGAGGCATCCAGCGGCCCGGACAGCCCCAGGTCGTCGACGGGCAGGGAGAAGGTCCCGACTGTGTCATCCAGCCCATAGATGGTGTCGCCGGCCTCGAGGTAGACCGAGCCGTCGCCGCCGGTCTGCCAGGCGAGGTCGATCTGCCCACCCGGGCCCAGCTCTAGGGCGGAGCCTGCGTCGGGGCTCGTCGCGACCATTGGATCGGTGATCGGGAACACGTCGTCGCCGGTGAACTGAGCCAGATCTCCGTCGATCGAGAGGCTGCCCTGGGGCCCGAGCTGTGATCCGGAGCCAAAGTACAGCGGGTACCCGAGGTCCTTGATCAGGGGCAGGGACAGCCCACCGGCCTCGATGTCGAAGCCTGCGTTGAGGAAGCGCCCGACGTCGAGATCACCGTTGCCGTCGAGGAGGAAGCCCAGATCGGGCTCGGGGGTGATCGTCTCGCCCGGTGCGGGGTAGCTCGTCACGCAGCTCCAGCCGAAGGGCAGGCAGAAGGCCAGGTTGAGGATCCCGCCGCTCTCTTCGTGGAACAGGCCGATGCCGAAGTAGTTGTCTCCGACGCTCTGGTAGTCAGGGGCCCGGTGATACAGCACGATCGAGCCCGACTTGTCCGTCAGCTCCAGGCCGGGATCGTTGGTGTCGGCGGTCTGCAGGGACGGGGGGCTGTCGGTGTCGGGCTTGTAGGTGATGGTGCTGTTGTCGTCGGTGCAGGCGAGCAGCCCGAGGCAGAGGGCGATCGGGGGCAGGGGGGTGCGCATAAGGTCCTGTGGGCTCGAGAGGCCCCCACCATACTCTGGGCCGCTGTGATCCAGCGTGGGTCAAGTCCCGGAGCCCGGGGCCGATGGCTCAGCACACCAGCGGTCGATCATCCGGAGTGTCCCGTGACCACCGTCGTCGTCGAAGACACCGAGCTTCCACCCTTTCCTGAGATCGCCAGCGCCGTCCTCGAGGTCGTCCGAGACCCCGAGGGGGGAGTCGATCGCGTCGCCGAGTTGATCGAGCACGATCCGGCCCTGGCCGCGACGGTGCTTCGGGTGGCCAACAGCGCCGCCTACCGGGGCCGGGCTCCGGTCCTGACGCTGATCCATGCGATCGGCCGGATGGGGCTCTCCGCGGTCTCGGAGCTGACGGTGGCGACCTGTCTCCGTCCCCGCCCGCGCCACCCGGAGACCGCGGTGGCGCTGGCCTCGGCCTGGTCCCTGGCGGTAGCCACCGGCGGCTACGCCCGGAGGATCAGCGCGCTGCGCCGCAGGCAGGTCGAGAGCGCGTTCCTCTGTGGGCTGCTCCACAACATCGGCGCCCTGGTGCTGCTCAACGCCGGCGAGGTCCGGGCCCAGGTGGTGGAGCGCCGCTACATCGAGGTCGGGGTCCAGGTCGCGATGTCCTGGGCGATGCCCGCGTCGGTGGTGGCCAGCGTGGCGCTGCACCGGGACTGGACCAGCACCCGGGCCTACATCGACGAGGCCGCCACCGTGTGGCTGGCCCGGCTGCTGGCTCAGGAGCTGCTGGGACACACCGTCGAGAGCCGGTCCCTGGGTGATGATCCCGTGCTCGAGTGGCTCGACATCTACCCCGACGACCTGCAGGCGCTGCGCGGGGAACACGATGACATCGACGCCATGCTCTCGATGGTCGGCTAGGAGACTGTAGTGCGTACGGACGCTTGGTTTGACTGGGTGGTGATCGGGGCTGGCCCCGCCGGACAGAAGGCCGCAATCCAGGCCGCGAAGGCAGGACACCGGGTGGCGGTGGTGGAGCGGGGGCGCCACGTCGGGGGGGAGTGTGTGCACCGGGGCACGATCCCCAGCAAGGCCCTGCGGGAGATGGCGAGCCGCCTAAGACACCTCCGCCAGACCCCGGTGGCGGTGCAGCTGCCCCAGGACACCCCGATGGCCAGCCTGCTCGGCAGCGTCTCGGGGATCGTGGACGCCCACGTCCACTACCAGCTCGATCAGCTGCAGCGCAACGGGATCACCGTGATCCATGGCCGGGCGCGGTTCGTCGATCCACACCACGTCGAGATCCAGCCCCCCCGGGGCCAGCCCGAGCGGATCGGAGCGGATCGGTTCGTGATCGCGACGGGCTCGGTGCCCCGGCGGCCCCCCGGCGTGCCGATCGATCACCGGCTGGTGCTCGACAGCGACTCGATCCTCTCCCAGCCCTACCTCCCCCGGAGGCTGGCGGTGCTGGGGGCGGGCGTGATCGGGTGCGAGTACGCGACGGTGTTCAAGGAGCTCGGATCCCAGGTGACGCTCATCGATCGGGCGCCGAGGCCGCTGGCGTTCATGGATCCAGAGCTGTCGGAGCGGCTGGTGCAGCGCTTCGAGGGGGGGGGCTGTCGCTACCTGCCCGAGCGCTCCATCGAGGGGATCGAGCGAGGCCACGTCGACGTGCGGGTCTGTCTCGGGGACGGAGCGGTGGTGGAGACCGACAAGGTGCTGGTCGCCCTGGGGCGGACGGCCAACGTGGAGCGGCTGGGGCTGTCGGAGCTGGGGATCGCCCGGACCCGGCGGGGGCATGTCGAGGTCGACGAGGCTTACCGGACCTCGGTCCCCCATGTGTTGGCGATCGGGGACGCGATCGGGTTCCCTGCGCTGGCGGCCACCTCGATGGAGCAGGGGCGCCGGGCGGTGCGCAGGGCCCTGGGGCTGTCGGTCAACGAGGCGAGCCACGCGGTCCCGATCGGGATCTATACCCTGCCCGAGCTGGCTAGCATCGGAGCGACGGAGGATGAGGCGCTGGAGCGCTGCTCCGCGATCCGGATCGGGCGCTGTGACTTTGCTGAGGTCGCCCGCGGGCAGATCGCCGGCGAAGACGGCATGCTGAAGCTGATCGCGACCGCGGACAACGCCCGGATCCTCGGGGTCCACATCTTCGGGGGGAAGGCGACCGAGCTGATCCACCTGGGACAGCTGGCCTTGCTCGGGGATCAGCCGCCGTCGGTGTTCGTCGACAACACCTTCAACTTCCCGACCCTGGCCGAGGCCTACCGGATCGCAGCGCTGGCCCTGGAGCGGGAGACGGCGCTGCGCACCGCCACCGCCGCGTGACGAGGGCCCGAGGCGCTACTTCTTCTTCGCGGATCCCTGTCGGGCCTTGAAGCGGGGGTTGGTCTTGTTGATGACGTAGACCCGCCCCCGGCGCTTGACCACCTGACAGTCCTTGTGGCGCTTCTTGAGGGAACGGAGGGAGTTGGCGACCTTCATGGCAGACCTCGAGGCGTAGAGGCGGTGCACGTAGCGCTGTGGCCCACCGCGTGCAACCAGAGCCTCACCGCCGCAGGGCGTCGAGGGCCAGGAGATAGGCTCCGGCCCCCAGCCCGGCCAGGGGCACCGCCCCCTGGACCTCTGCGCCGTCGTCGGCGCCGGGGTTGAAGCCGTCCTCGTCGTCGGCGGCCTGGTAGATCCCGTCGGACAGGGCCTCTGGGATCAGCCCCGCGTTGGCCTGCGCGATCCCGGTGATCCAGGCGAGCAGGACCTCGGCGTCGTCGGTGCGGCCGGCGTGGTGCAGCGCCAGCGCCATCCGCAGATCCGCGGTGACGGACTCCCACAGATCCGCGTGCCGGGCGGGACCCAGTGGATCGTCGGCGTCGTCGTTGCCCCGGATCCCCGGGCCGGGCCCGACGGCCAGCCCCCGCAGCAGCGCGTCGAGGGTGGCGGCGGCGGTGGCGCTGGTGGGGCTGGACAGCTGCTGGTTCCACAGCTCCACCACCAGGGCGTCCAGCCCATCGCAGCCCTCGCAGGCCTCGTCGGGGGAGGACAGCAGGACGGGGCACACGCCCCCGGCGGGGCCTGGATCGAGCCGCAGTGGGCCCCCGCCGTCGGTGGGGACGAACAGCACCCGCAGCGCCCGCTCCCCCTGGGGCAGCACGTCGAGGCGCAGCAGGGCCTCGGCGCTGCGCTCGATCCCTTTAGCGGCGGCGATGGCCGAGGTGCTGTACGGCTGGCTGCCCTCGGGGGGGCAGTCCGCCCACCGACGGGACCAGAAGCCTCCATCGGGGGGGAGATCTCCGTCTCCGGGGGAGATCAGGGCGACCAGGGGATCGAGGGCCGCGGCCCGGACCGCGGCCCGGCTGCTGGTGACCCAGGGGTGAGAGGGATCGGCGTCGACGACCTCGGCCCAGGACCAGAGGAACCAGCCCAGGTGATCGAGACTGGCGTCGATGCCCGCGTCTCCGCCGCCGGGGCAGCTGGCGGAGGTGCTGGCCTCGAGCCCGTCGCCGTCGGCGTGGGACAGCGGCACCCCGTAGCCCTCGAGGCCGAGCGCCGCGGCGAAGGTGCCCGAGGTGGTCGCCAGCAGCCCGTCGATGACACGCCGGGCGGCCTCGAGCTGGCCGATCCGGGCTAGAGCGACCCCCCCAAAGGCTGCGTCCCGGGTCGAGACGTGGGCGCGCCGGGCTGCCCGGTCGCCGGGGCCCGGGACCAGGGTCCCCAGCAGCGCACCAGCGAGGGGACCGTCCTGGAGCTGGGCCATCCGCAGGGTGGCCGAGGCCGCCCGGGCGACCGCCTCCTCCCCCTCGGTGAGGCCGTCGGGCAGGTGCTCGGGAGCGTGCCAGGCGTCCCAGGCGCTCCGCTCAGCCTCCAGCAGCTGCGCCGGAGCGCGATCATCGATCCAGGCGCTGACCCGCTCGGCCAGCGCATCAGGATCACCGTCGGTCCACGACAACACGAGCCCGACCGACGCGGGCCCGCTGATCGCGCCCAGATCCCACTGCAGGGTGACCCGGACGTCGTCGCCCGACGCCAGCTCCCCCGCCAGATCGGCGCCCGAGGTCAGCAGATCGCGCGGATCTCCAGGCGCCGCCCGCCAGGTGGGATCGCCGAGGAAGGTGTGGCGGATGAGATCGAGCCCCTGACGCTCCTGCAGGGCCCCGGCCCCGAGCACGACCTGCTCGCCCGCGCCGCCGGAGGTGCCGTCCGAGCCCACCGCGGCCTGTTCCCCTGCGGGCCGGGCGTCGGCGGTGGTCCACAGCTGCAGCTCGACGGGGGCGTCGCCGGGGGGGATCGCCTCGATGGTGATCAGCAGATCGCGCTGGGCGCCGGGCTGGATGGGGGCAGCGATCCGGGTGTGGATCAGGACGCTCGAGCTGGAGGTGGGGACGCGCTGGGTCAGCACCGCGATGCCGGTGCCCGGCTCTAGGGTAGCAGCCTCGACGGGCACGGTGTCGAGCCAGGTGCCCACGCCGTCGATCCGGACCCCGACGACCAGGGAGCGGAGCAGGTCCCTGGCCACAGTCTCAGCGGTGGGGCTGGCGATGGCGTGGTCCCACAGGGCAGAGATCTGCGCGCCGGTGTCCGGTGGATCGCCCGAGCCAGGTGGAGCGAACGAGAACAGGGCTCCAGTGTAGCCGTTGGCGGTGGGTAGCCAGGGCCAGGACTGACGCGGAGGGGGCCCAGGCTCGAGGGGGGGAGGCTCGATAGTGCACGTGCTCGGTGTGGTCTGCACAGGAACAGGCAAAACCGTCTCCGGCTCGGTTATCTGGTTGCAAGCTACCCACCAGAGCAGCGGACCCAAGGACACCCCCAACAGGTCCTAACTTCCTTCCCACCCGACGTGTGGCAGCCCCTGTGACAACCCGTGTGGTCCGCTTGGAGAGGCTCGCTCCCGAGGAGCTCGACGACTACCTGGCGAGGGGGTGGTTCCGGATCGGGCAGACCCTGATGACCTGCCGCGTGGTGCTGTTCGACGGCGTGCTGCGCACCGCCCTGTGGACGCGCCTGCCGCTGGCCGGGCACCGGTTCCGTCGATCGAGCCGCAAGCTGCTGTCCCGCAACCGACGGCGCTTCCGGATCGAGTTTCACGATCACGTCCGGCTGGACGAGGCCCACGAGTCGCTGTACCAGCGCTACCGGGCGGTGGCCCGCGGGGAGCGCTCGCCCAGCCTCGAGGACTTCCTGTACGGAGACGCGGATCCCCTCGGGCTGTTCGACACACACGAGGTCAGCCTGATGGACGGGGATCGGCTGGTGGCCTTCAGCTGGTTCGATCTGGGTCAGGACAGCTCTCAGAGTCTGATGGGGGTCTACGAGCCCGAGCTGTCGGCCCACAGCCTAGGCTTCACCACCATGCTGCTCGAGATCGAGTACTCGATGGCGCGGGGCATGGACTGGTTCTACCCAGGCTACGTCCTGCCCGGGGAGCCGGCGATGGACTACAAGCTGCGGGTGGGGGACGTACAGTTCCGCGACGCGGATCATGGACGGTGGCGCCCCTGGGGTGAGGTCGAGGGCTACGAGCTGTCCGAGGTCCGCCTCCGCCGGGCCCTGCGGGAGGTGGCCAGCGCCCTGTCCCTGTCCGGGATCCGGGTGGTGCTGCGCCTGTATCCGATGTTTGAGGCCCCTGCGTGGCACGAGCAGCTCTCCAGCTGCCTGGACGCCCCGCTGATCCTGGTGTGTGAGCCCAGGCCGCTGGCCCGTCGCCAGCTGCTGATCACCTACGATCTGGAGACCCAAGTCTATGAGATCGTGCGCTGTGCCCGGGCGTCGGCGGTCGCCGTCACCCACGACGGTGACGTGGGGCGTCCCATCGAGCTGTGGCTGGTGGAGGAGCAGCTGGGGAGCGCCTCGGAGCCAGCGGAGGTGGCGGAAGAGGTCAGCCGGCTGAGGCGCTGATGCGCCTGCTGGTGTCGACCGGACGCAAGCCCACAGGGCGGATCTCCGAGCCCCTCCGGGGCGTGCTGGTGGAGGTGGATCCAGATCGGGGTCGGGTGATCCGCGAGGCACCGATCGAGATCCCCCCCGCCCACACCGCGGGCCCGGGCTCCCACCAGGAGCTGACCTCGGCCAGCCTAGAGCCCTCGGGGCTGCTGCTGCAGGCCACCCACACCGAGGTGCTGTGGATCGATCCCCGGACCCTGGCGGTGGTCCGGCGGGCGAGCGATCGCTGCTTCCACGCCGTGCACTCGGCCACCCCCCGGCCCGGTGGGGGCGCATGGCTGACCTCGGCCAGCACCGACAGCGTGCTGGCGATCGATGCGGAGGGCCGGGTGGTGGAGCGCTACACCCTCGGTGGGGAGGTGCCCGGGGCCCCCCTCGATCTACGCACCCTCGGCCACGACGCGCTCAAGCCCCACGCCGTGCACCCCAACCACGCGCTGCAGCTCGGCAGCGCGCTGTGGGTCACCTGCTTCGAGACCCGAGAGTGCCGCTGCCTGCTCTCCGATCGCCGGATACCGCTGCCCGAGGCGATGCCCCACGACGGACGCCATCGCGGTGGGTTGCTGTGGTTCACCCAGGTCACCGGCCGGGTGGTGGCGGTCGATCCCCTCACCCTAGAGCGCGTGCTCGAGCTCGACCTGGCCGCCATGAGCGACGATCCACGCATGCTGGGCTGGTGCCGAGGGATCGAGGTGGTGGGCAGCCGCTTGTTCGTGGGCTTCACCATGCTGCGCGGGACCCGACACCGGGAGGTCCTGCGGATGATGCTGCGTGGGATCCGCGGGGAGAAGCTACCGACCCGGGTGGTGGAGATCGATCTCGACGGCCCGAGGGTGACGCGGCAGATCCAGGTGGGCAACGCTGCGGGGGGTACGATCTATGGGATCACCGCGGTGCCGTGATGACTCCGGGGCCCCGGGGGCTGTCCCCTGGTGGGGGGCTGTGGCGGGCCCGCTGAGGCTCAAGGGGAGCCTCCTCCCCGGAGACGATCGCCTCCGGGGTGGGGATCATCGCCGGGGACGAGGCGCAGCGATCACGGGTCCTCGATACAGGGATCCCCATGCGCTATGAGCGAGTCCACATCCAGGCGCTGAGCTATGTGCTGCCGCCCATCGAGATCACCACCGCCTCGCTGGAGCGGATGCTCGGGCCGCTGTTCCGGCGGATCGGCGTGCCCGACGGGGTGCTGGAGGCGCTGACCGGGGTGGAGGCCCGTCGCTTCTGGCCGGAGGGCAGACTCACCTCCCAGGGATCGGCCCAGGTCGCCCGGGAGCTGATCGAGCAGCACGGGGTGCCACCCTGTGGGATCCAGGCGCTGGTGAGCACCTCGGTGTGCAAGGACTACCTCGAGCCCCCCGCCGCCAGCCTGGTGGCCGGGGATCTGGGGCTCGGGGCCGACTGCATGAACTTCGACGTCGGGCACGCCTGCCTGGGCTTCATGACCGGCATGCTCACCGTGGCCAACCTGATCGAGCTGGGGCAGATCGAGTGCGGCCTGGTGGTGGCGGGGGAGGGCAGCCGGGGTGTCACCCAGGCCACGATCCGGCGCCTGCTGCAGCCCGGGGTCGACTTCCACACCTTCGCCGAGAACCTGGCCACCCTGACCCTGGGCTCGATGGCCACCGCGGCGCTGCTGGTCCACGAGCGCCACAGCGCCCACGGTCACCGCCTGCTGGGTGGTGCCACCCGGGCCGCCACCCACCACAGCCGGCTGTGTCTGGGCACCCACACCGAGATGAAGACCGACGCCACCACCTTGCTGCGGGAGGGTGTCGCCCTGGCCCGAGACACCTTCGCCGCAGCCGCCGAGGAGCTGCAGCTGCAGGTCCCCGACGTCCGGGAGTTCGTGCTGCACCAGGTGGGCAAGGCCAACCACGACGCGCTGATCGATCGCCTCGGCCTGCCGCCGGGGCGGGCGCTGCGGCTGTACCCACAGCACGGGAACGTGGGCGCGGCTGGGATCCCGTTCACGCTGGCCTCCGCGATCGAGCGGGGTCGGATCAAGCTAGGGGACACCGCGATGCTGATGGGGATCGGCAGTGGGCTAAACTGCACGATGCTTGGGGTGCGATGGTGAGCGAGCCGATCGATGAGTCGAGGAAGTCCCTGCGACAGCGGGCCACCCGCCGCCTGATCGGCACCGCGTCGAGCGTGGTCAGCCGGGCGAGGCTGCGGGCCGCGGCCCTCTCCGATCCGCGCCCCGCGGCCGTCACCGACGTGCTGCTGATGGATGCCCAGCAGGAGGCCTACAACCAACTCCACCAGCGCTTCACCGAGCGGGCCGGGCGGGGGGACGACGGCCTGGCCAGCGCACTGGATGCCCTCGACGCGATGTGGGAGGGCATCCGCCAGCTCCGCGGCGGTGCGCCGGCGATCCTGCTCACCCTGTCCAGCGACGACGAGGTGGTCCAGGAGCGGCGGGCCCGCTTCTACCTCGAGAGCACCACCCTGCTCGAGGATGCGATCCGATCGGTGTTCGCCACCGATCTGGGCCAGCTGGCGGTCCCGCCCCAGCGGATGGCGGTGCTGGTGCGGGTGGCGCTGGAGGGCCTGGTGGTGGAGCTGGCCCAGGCCCGCACCGCGGAAGATGTGTCGGCGGTGGATCAAGCCTACGTCGATCTGCGCGCTCTGTTCGAGCGCTTCGTCCTGCTCGGCGACGCCGGGCCGGCCATCGAGGCGATCTCCATGGAGCCGATCCCGTTGCCCTGGTGAGGAGGCCCGCGTGGATCCAGTGGTGTGGCGCGTCGAGCTCGAGGGGCGGGGGATCGTCTTCGAGGCCCCCGAGGGCACCACGGTGCTGGACGCGGCCCGGGCGGCCGGTGTGTCCCTGCCCTTTGGGTGTCGCTACGGCGGCTGCCTCAACTGCGCAGCCCGGCTCGTCGCGGGCCACGTCGCGATGCCCCCGGGCACGGCGCTGGGGCCTGAGGATCTAAACGCGAGCGTGTTCCTGCCCTGTGTGGCCGAGGCCCGCAGCGACTGCCGGATCGTGGTCGGAGACAGCATGGGGGTGCTGGCGGTGAGCCCCTGGGCCGGGGGGGGCTAGCCACGGGCGGAGAGGCTCGATCGCTCAGATCGGAGTCGTCGCCTCGCCTGAAGGGGGGGCTGCTGGCGGCCGCTGACGTGTGATCGCTGAGAGCGTGGGGCTGTTCCAGACCTAAAAATGAAACGAGACGTTACAGCATCCGGCGCTCACAAGGCTGCGAGGAGAAGGGGTCTAGACCAGGAGGCTCTATGCGCGTCTGTCTCACCCTCGCTCCTCTGTTCGCCCTCGGCTGTGCCGACAACAGCCCCGACACGATCCGCTTCCCTAGCGGGCGCGATCTCTCTGAGCTGCCTGCGCCCACCGACGATCCGGGCCCTGTGGGGCCGGTGCGCCGGGCGGGGCTGAGCCTCAGCCTGGGTGGGGTGCTCAGCCCGGGCGCCACCACCGATCTGATCACCACCGGGGTGGCGCCTGGTGAGGAGGTGTACTACCTCGGCAGCCTCGCCGGTGTGGGCCCCGGCCCGTGCCCTGCCTCGATCGGCGGCAACTGTGCGGATCTGATCGCGCCGGTGGTGCTGGGCAGCGTCACCGCGGACGCCAGCGGGATCGCGACCTTCCCCCTGGTGGTGCCGGGCACGCTGGCCACGGGCACCGACGTGCACCTGCAGTCCCTGGTGATCCGGGGCCTGTCGGGGGCCAACTCGATCCTGTCCACCCCGGTCAGCACCGTCCTGGGCGGGGGCGTCGGCGCCGACATCGTCGACGACTTTGTCCACTTCCCCGCCGCAGCCGACGTGTTGTTCGTGGTGGACGACTCCTGCTCGATGTACGACGAGCAGGTCGCGCTGGCCAGCAGCTTCCCCGTGATGATCGACACCATCCTCGACCAGGGGCTGGACTTCCACGTCGGCGTGGTCAGCACCGACATGGCCAACCCAACCAAGCAGGGCCTGCTGCAGCCCAGCCTCTCGGGCTCCCTGTGGATCGATCCCAGCGATCCCAACCCCGAGATCAGCTTCCTTGAGATGGCCAGCCTGGGCACCAACGGCTCGGCCACCGAGCGGGGCCTGGCCGCGGTGGACGCCGCCCTCTTTGTTCACGGATCTGCTGGAAACCTTGGTTTTCGCAGGGTGACCGCCCAGCTCGCGGTGGTGGTGCTCTCCGACGAGGACGATCAGTCCCCGGAGCTGACCACGACCTATGCCGACGCGCTGTCCGCTGAGGCTTTCTACAACGGAGACGTGTCGTTCTCCAGCATCGTCGAGCCCCCGATCGGAGGCTGCAACTTCTACGGTGTGGGCCAGCGGTACCTCGACGTGACGAGCCAGGTGGGTGGCATCGAGGCGTCGATCTGTGACAGCGACTACTCCCCGGCGCTGACGACCCTGACCCAGACCCTGTGGACCAGCGTGCCCTACTCGCTGTCGTCGATCCCCGATCCCGCGACCATCGAGGTCACCTCCTTCGAGGGGGGCACCGCCACGATCCTCGCTCCGACGGACTGGGTCTACGACGCAGCTCAGAACACGGTCCGGTTCACCTCGTCCTATGCGCCGCCGTCGGGGACCGACATCGAGGTCGCCTACACCGAGCTGTGATCGGTCGGGTGGGCTGGCCCGGGGGGGGCCCGTCCGCTGGAGCGGTGCCACCCTGGATCAGGGTCCGGGGACGTGGAGACAGCCCCGGGCGTCGCTCAGATCCTCGAGATCCGGGTGCCGGCCCTCCCCTCGAGCACCGCCAGCGCGTCATCGAGGGCCCCGATGGCTGCGGCGCCCCCGGAGCGGGCGAACGCACAGGCGGCGGCGGCCTTGGGGCCCATGGAGCCCGCGGCGAGGGGGAGCGCCTCGAGGTGATCGGCGCTGATCTCGCGGACTGGATCGCCGCGCCCGGGCCAGCCCCGGTACACCGCGTCGACATCGGTGAGCAGCAGCAGCGCGTCGGCGTCCAGCTCCCGGGCCAGCAGCGCGCTGGCTGCGTCCTTGTCGACCACCGCCTCCACCCCCTGCAGGCGACCGTCGGGCCGGCGCGCCACGGGCACGCCCCCGCCCCCGGCGCAGATCACCAACACCTGGTGCTCCAGCAGCAGCCGCAGGGTGGGGAGCTCGACGATCCCTGCCGGTGCGGGGGAGGGGACCACCCTGCGCAGCCCGTCTCCGTCGGGACGCATCACCCAGCCCCGCTCGGCGGCGAGCTGTGCTCCCCGCTCTGGTGGGTAGACCGGCCCGATGGGTTTGCTCGGTGCGTCCAGCGCAGGATCCTCGGTCGAGACCAGGGTCTGAGTCAGCACGGTGGCGATCCGGCGGTGGGGCAGGAGCCCGACCAGCTCCCGGTCTAGGAGGTAGCCGATCAGGCCCTCGCTCTCGGCCCCGAGCAGATCCAGGGGGAGGATCGGGCCCTCGGTGTAGGCCTCGGCCTGCAGGGCGAGCAGGCCCACCTGGGGCCCGTTGCCGTGGGTGATCACCACGTCGTGCTCCGCGGCCACCGCGGCCACCGCCGTGGCGGCTCGTCGCGCGTTGCACACCTGGATCTCGACGTCCATCGGCTCCCCCCGCCGCAGCAGGGCGTTGCCCCCCAGCGCGATCACCACCCTCATGCGGCGCCCCTGAGGCGATCCCTGAGCAGGGCGTACAGCAGGGCCGCGGCGGTGTGCAGGCGGTTCTCCGCCTGATCGAAGACCACGGAGGCAGGCCCAGAGACCACCTCGGCGGTGACCTCCTCCCCGGGATGATCCGGCAGGCAGTGGAGGAAGCGTGCGCCGGGACGGGCGCGGGCCATCAGGGCGTCGTCGACCTGGAACGGGGCGAAGCGCTCGAGCCGTCGGGCGCGCTCCTCCTCGGGATCCCCCATGGAGAGCCACACGTCGGTGTAGATCGCGTGTGCGCCGGCCGCCGCGGCCCCCGGATCGTGGCCCACCTCGATCACGCCCCCGTGGCGCCCGGCCAGGGCTCGCGCCTCGCCGAGGAGCTCGGGATCGGGGCCGTACCCCTCTGGGGTCGCGATCGCCACCGTGCCCCCCATCAGGGCGATCCCCTCCATCAGGCTGTGGCACACGTTGTTTCCGGCGCCGACATAGGCCACCCGCAGGGTGTCGATCGGGCCACAGTGCTCCTGCAGGGTGAGCAGATCCGCCAGCGATTGGCAGGGGTGGTGCTGATCCGTCAGGGCGTTGATCACCGGGATGGTGGCGGCTTGGGCGAAGCGAGCCACGTCTTCGTCCCGGTAGGTCCGGATCACGAAGGCCCGTGCATAGCGGCTGATGGTCCGGGCGGTGTCCTCGATGCTCTCCCCCCGGCCGAGCTGTAGCTCGGTGGGTCCGACGGTCAGGGGGATCCCACCGAGGCGAGCCACCGCGGTACACATCGAGACGCGGGTTCGGGTGCTGGGCTTGTTGAAGTATAGCACCACCGTCTGGTTCGACAGCTCGGTCCGATGCTGGGTCGGCCGCTCCTTGAACCGACGAGCCAGCTCGAGCAGCAGCTCGAGATCATCTCGGCTGAGGTGGGCAGTGCGGAGCAGGTCCTTCACGACGCCTCCTGGATCGGGCGGGGCGGGACCCAGGGTATCCCGCCCC
>DRPG01000349.1 GCA_011376105.1 Deltaproteobacteria bacterium | reverse complement strand
GCGAGCCCGGCCACCCCCGCCCCTCCCCAGTCGCTCGTGCAGACCGCGTAGGGTTCCCAGACAACCGAGCAGCAAAGGGGAGGGCTGTGGGGGCTCGCAGCCCCCCGGGCGCCTCGCCCAGCCAGGCCCGCAGTGCCCCGGGCGCCTCGCTGAGCCGGGCCCGCAGTGCCCCGAACGCCCCGGGCGCCTCACTGAGCCAGGCCCGCAGCCCCCCGGGCGCCTCGCTGAGCCAGGCCCGCAGTGCCCCGGGCGCCTCGCTGAGCCGGGCCCGCAGCGTCCGGGATCTCCGCTGAGTCGCGCCCGCAGCGCCCGGGCGCTCCGCCCAGCCGGGCCTGCAGCGCCCCGAACGCCCCGGGCGCCCCGCCCAGCCGAGCTCGGCAGCGTTCCCCAGTCACCGCTTGCCCCCATCCCAGGCGTCGATCGCAGCTAGGATCGCTGCGTCCCGCGCCCTGGGGTTGCACAGCAGCTTCTCGAGCCAGCGGCAGCCGTACCTGCCATTGGCGTGCTCGTCGGTCAGGTCTGTGGTTGAGGAGACCCCCCACCACACCCGCATACAGATCGAGCGATACAGGTGATCGTTTCCGGTCTCGCGGTGTCCGGGGGGGCGGAGCTGGGCAAACAGCTCGTGCACAGCGCACGCCAGCTCGGCGGCTTCATGTCGTCGGGGGCACGCGTCGGCCCCCACCAGGTGGCGCAGCATGGCCACGGCGGCGCTCACCTTGCCCTGGGCCTTGAGATCACGGGCGTGGGCGGCGAGAGCCTCCGGATCGACGCGCTCTGGCCCGGGTTTCTTGTGTTTCGTCACCGGAAGCTCCGAGATCACCCCAACAGACGCACGGTACACGAGCTCGTGGTCGTACAGACAAGGAGTAAGCTGAGGGGAGGCCATTTGTTGGCCTGAGCTGTCCGCGTGGTGCCCACAGAGATCTAGATCAACCGCTTGGAGCACCAGCCTCATCCGAAGCACCGATGACGCCGTCTCGGCCGCCCGGCGCGGGGACAATCGCATGGACAGGTGTGGTCCAAGGTGCAGAGCGGGTGGGTGCGGGGGCTCTGTCCGGGGCCGCCATGGGCTCGCCTGATCCAAGGGTCCTCGCTGCGTCCAGCGTGCTCACTGCGTCCAGCGTGCTCCCCCGGGGCGACATGAGACGTGATCCGCAAGGTGTATGCCTTGCAGACCTCGAGCAAGATGATCCGATGAACAGCTCGATCTCAACGGACGCTCAGCCTCGACCCGAGGGGCTCCACGATCACCCCAGTCACGCGAGATCGCCCGGGGGCGGGACATGGCTGAGCCCAACCGCGCCGCGATCTGGTCTGCTCGCCTACTTCTCTAGCAGCCCATACTTGTTGAGCTTGTAGCGGAGCGTGTTTCGCTCGACCCCCAGCAGCCGACCTGCGGTGGCTCGGTCGCCACCGGCCCGGCGCAGGGCCTCTACCAGCAGCCTGCGCTCCACCGCCTCGAGGTAGGCCGACAGCGAAAACCCGGGCTCTAGCTTGGGCAGGCCCGGCCCCGTGTCCTCGATCACGTCGAGGTTGAAGCCCTCGCGGCCCATCACCACCGTGCGCTCGGCCAGGTTCAGCAGCTCCCGGATGTTGCCGGGCCAGAAGTGGCGCTCCAGCAGCTGGGTTGCGTCGCTGGGGAGCTCGGGGATCGGACGATCGTAGCGCTCGGCGTAGGCGGCCAGCCCCTGGCGGAACAGCGGCCCGATGTCCTCGGAGCGCCGACGCAGGGGGGGGACTCCGATCACGACCACCGCGAGCTGGTAGTACAGCTCGGGCCTCAGCTCTCCCTCGGCCACCTGCTGGCGCCCTCCGGGCTTGGCCGTGGCCACGACCCGGACGCTGTCGGGCACCGACTGCAGCTGACGGAACAGCTCCCGCTGCAGCTCCTTGGTCAGATCGCTGAGGTTGGGCAGCAGCACCGTGCCGGAGCTGGGCCAGGGCTCCTCTCGGGTCACGTTGCGGATCGTCAGGGGGGTGGTGGTGCCGCGCTGACGATCTCCGAGCAGGTGCAGCGTCCTGGCGCAGTAGGCTCGCCCTGAGCCCAGCTCTCCCTCGATCCACACTGAGGACGGCGCACCTGCGGCGCGCTCTAGGGTCGACAGCAGCTCCTGGGAGGCGGGGCTACAGGCGAGGAAGCCTTCTTCGGTGGTGATCGGCATCGCGCCGACGCTGGAGCTTCCGGCCCGGATCTGATCGAGGCGGGCGGCGACCTGCTCGACCGTGACAGGCTTGGTGAGGAAGTCCCGGGCGCCGAGGTGCATCGCCGCCACCGCGACGTCGACCGCCCCGTAGGCGGTGAACACCACGGTCTCGACCGGGGGATGCAGGGACCTGGCGGCTCGCAGCACCGCTATGCCGTCCACCGGCTCCATCTTCAGATCGGTGAGGACGACGTCGGGGGGCTCGGAGCGCAGCCGATCGATGGCGGACTGTCCGTCGTAGACGGCGGCGACCTGGTCGCCCTGCTTGCGCAGCAGCCGCGCGAGTGCGTCTGCGCTGGAGCGGTTGTCGTCGACGATCAGGATCTTCAGGGGATCGGTGGCCACGGTCTGAGCCCTCCAGGGATGGGGCTGCATCCTCGCATCAAGCGTCCGGGGACGCAGGGGGCCCGGGATCGGGGGCCTCAGTGGTGCGGGGGATCCGTGCCTCGAACCTCGCTCCACCCTGAGGGGACGAGCCGTATTGGATGTAGCCGTTGTGGGCCTCGACGACACCCTTGACCAGGGCCAGCCCCAGGCCCGTGCCTTCGGCCTTGCTGGTGACGTTGGCCTCGAACACCTGGTGCTCGAGCTCGGGCGAGACCCCGGGCCCGTTGTCATCGACCACGATCAGCATCCACTCGGGCTCTTCGATGACTGAGACCCGGACCTCGCCCAGCACCTCGGGCACGGCCTGCAGCGCGTTGAGTACCAGGTTCTCGATCGAGCGCTTCAACAGCGCTGGATCGAACGGGGTGGGGGCCCACGATAGCGGGCCCGCCGACAGGCGCACCCCCCGCCCGTTGGCCTGGGGACGCCGCAGGGCGATGACCTGCTCGACCAGCGGTGCGATGGGCTGGGTGCTGATCCGCAGGCGCAGCGAGCCCCGCACTGCGCTCTCCCGCAGCAGGCGGTGGACCACCTGCTCGAGCGTCCGGATCTCGGCATGGATCGAGGCGGCGATCTCGAGGCGCTCAGCGTCGTCATCCTCGGACGCGATCAGGCTGGTGAGGAGCTCCAGCGACTGGAGCGGGTTCCGGATCTCGTGGGCCACGATCCGGGCCATCTCCTGGACCACCTCGATCCGGCCCAGGATCGCGTCTTCTCGATCCTCGACGGAGCGGGCCGCGGCGTTGAGCTGATCGACGAGCTCGTCGAGCTCAGCGAGGCCGGTCTGGGCGATGCGGACCCCGCGCTCACCTGCGCCGACCCGCTCCAGCGCACCGGACAGCGCGGAGAGCGGACGCAGCAGCCGCAGGATCCCCAGCGCGGTGATGATACCGACCAGCAGCCCCAGCAGCAGGACGAAGATCAGGACCCGCTGGGCCGGCACCTCGGGATCGAGGGGCACCGCCGCGGCCACGGTGATGTCGTCCCGCTGGATACAGGCGATCGCCGCGACCTTTCGGCCCTGGTACCGCAGCGCCACCGCGTTGGCGGGGCTGGCGCAGGCCTCGTCGATCAGGGCCTGGGGGAGGGGATCCCCCATGATCTCGGGGGGATGACCGGGGCGTTGGACGTACATCGACGCCACCGCGCTCTCGCGTCGGATCGAGTCATCGATGGGGATATCGTTGCGCAGGGTGTTGTGCACTGAGTACACCACCGCGGTGGTGTGGCGTAGCCCCAGCTGCTCCTCTGCGCGGATGATCTGCCAGATCAGGGGGACGGCGGTGGGCAGGAACGCCACGGTGGCCAGCGCGCCGGCCATCGAGCCCAGGACCAGGGCTGCGGACGGCCTGCCCAGCCACCGGCGCGACACCGGATCAGTTGCTCTCGATGGTCGAGGCCTGCTCCTCAACGTCGGTGGTCTTCTCTTGGACCCGGATCCGGATGGCCTCGGCCTCGACCCCATAGAGCTGGTAGTTGCTTGTGGCCACTGAGGTCCGGGTGAGATCCGCCTGGCTGATGATCGCCTCGGTATAGGCGCGGCCATGATCGTAGGTCAGGTGTAGGGGAGAGGCGCAGCCTGCGAGGGTGCTCGCCGCCAGCAGCACAGCGGCGACCGGGATCCTGCTCATGGTTCCTCCACGGGCGCGTCCTGTGCGCCGTCGTCAGGGGGCTCGAGCTTCTGCTGAGCGCCGGGGTGGTTTGGGTTGGACTCGAGGGCGCGTTCATACCACGGCAGGGCCTGTGGGTAGCTCTCGAAGCGCTCCACCGCGAGGCCCACCATGTAGGCCGCGTCGGCCTGGGGCATGGTGCTGCCCAGGGTGCGGAACGCCACCTCGGTGCGGCCGAGGGCGGCCTGGGCCAGGCCCAGGTTGTTGCGGTACCTGGGATCGGCACCATCGAGCAGCACCGCCTGCTCCGCGGCCTTGATCGCGTCGCGGGCACGCTCGGCGGCTAGAAGCAAAAAAGAGAGGTTATTCCAGGCTTTTGCGTTGCTATCGTCGAGGTCGGCGGCCCGCTGGCACTGGGCGAGGGCCTGCTCGATCCGACCCTCGTCGGCGTATAGCACACACAGCTCGGAGGGTGGGCGGCTGTCTCGGGGCATGCGCTTCTGCGCGGCCAGCAGCAGGCGCTCGGCCTCGCTGGTCACGCCGTCGAGCAGCAGGGCTTTGCCCTGGAGCAGATCGAGCTCGGGGGAGGAGAAGCCCTCGGAGCGCATCTGCCTCACGATCTCCAGCGCACCGAGCGTGTTGTACGAGTCGATCAGGTCCCAGGCGATCGCGAGCCGGACCTCCTCGCCCTCGGTCATCCACGGCGGGAGGCCGTCTTCGATGTCCTCCCGGGCGATGCGTTTGCCCGCGCAGCTGACCAGCAGGCAGGAGAGCACCAGGAGGTTGGAGACGATGCGCAAGGGATCCCCTAGTTGGACAGGGTCTCGTAGACCTTGATGGCGGCGGGGCCCACGAGGACTGCACCGAGCACGGGCAGCAGGAACAAGATCATCACCACCGTGAGCTTCGGCGAGACCTTCGCGGCCTCCTCCTCGGCGCGGCTCATCCGCTTCTGGCGGGTCATCTTGGAGTGGACCCGCAGGCCTTTGGCGATGCTGGTGCCGAAGCGCTCGGCCTGAGCCAGCATGTTGACCAGCGATCGGATCTCGTCGAGGCCCGTGCGGGTCTCGAGGTGGCGCATGGCCTCGACCCGGGGCACCCCCGCAGAGATCTCGTGGGTGACGATCTGGAACTCGCGTGCGAGATCTGGAGCGGCGGTCTCCATCTCCATCGCGACCCGGCGGAAGGCCGCGTCGAGGCCCAGCCCCGCCTCAACACAGCTGACCAGCAGATCGAGGGCATCGGGAAAGGCTGCGAGCAGCCTCCGCTGCCGCTTGTTGGTGACGTTCTGCACCCAGAGCGCCGGCAGGTAATATCCGGCGGAGGCCGCGAACACGACAAACAGCGCGATCTGGAGGTTGAAGCCCCACCCCGCCGCGATGGGCAGGATGAGCAGCGGCAGTGACAACGCCATGGTCACCCGGACGCTGTTGAAGATCTCCAGGGCGTGGCGGTTCTTGAACCCGGCCTGGAGCAGCATCTGGCGCTGCTTGTTCTTCTCTTCCTCGCTGCTGGGGGCGGCGAGCTGGCCGATGCGGGAGGCCATGTTGTTTGGATCTTCGGGGGCCTCAACGCTGATGATGTCGAAGTTGTTGTCTTCTTCGAGCTGCCCCGACAGGTCCCGCAGGCGATCTTGTGCGGTCCGGGTCGGGTTGAGCAGGATGTATAGCCCATAGAAGAAGCCGCCGGTGACGATGAAGACCAGGACACCCAGCGCTGAGAACAGGAACGCGTTCGCCATCCTAGACCTCCACCTTGGACAGATCGCGCATCAGGAGGATGCCGAAGGCGTACATGAGGAAGCAGAACCCGAGCAGCGCGTTGCCCTGCCAGGTCTGCCACAGGGGCTCGAGGTAGCCCGGGTTGGAGACGATCAACAGGAGCAGCACCCCGAGGGGGAGGCTTCCCAGGATGAGGGCGGAGAACTTGGCCTCCGCGGTCATCGCCGAGACCTTTGCGTCGAACAGGAACCGGGCCCGGATCGTGTCGGCGATGTTCTCGAGGATCTCGATGAGGTTACCACCGGTGTCGCGCTGGAGCATGACCGACGAGACGAAGATCCGGAGATCGAAGATGCCGGGGTTGCGCTCTAGCAGCTTCTCGAAGGCCTCACGGTAGTCTCGTCCGAACCGGACCTCTTCCTGCACCCGGCCGAACTCGGCGGCGATGGGCATCGGCATCTCTTCCGCCACCAGCCGGAACGCATCGGAGAGGCCGAGGCCGGCGGACAGGGCCCGGGCCATCAGCTCCAGGGAGTCGGGCAGCTGCTCGACCAGCTTGCGCATCCGGCTGTTGCCCTGCTGCTGCAGGATCAGCAGCGGCAGTGCTCCAAAGGGGATCGAGAGGAGCATCCCGAACATCCCGAGGACCAGGCTGTTTCGCATGCCCAGCAGGCCACCGAGGACCGCTCCGACGCCGCCGAGGATCAGCATCCGTGTGATCAGGGTGCTCACGTTGTAGTTGACGTCGGCGATCCGCAGCATGTGCTGGAGGCCTGAGCCCATGTTGCCGAGGGAGACAGCCACGGAGTCGGACTCTTGGTCCCGGAACAGCGCGATCTGCTGCTCGTCTTCATACCCACCGCCGCTGCCGAGGCGTCGGAGCAGCTCTTCCTGCTCACGCTCCTTCTTGGCGACCCAGGCCCAGTACAGGCCCTGGCCGGTGGCGAGGACCGCCGTGAAGACGACGGCGAGGACGACGACGAAGATCCCGGTCGACATGGCTAGACTTCCATCTCAAAGCGGAACAGCTCCGGTGCCAGACGGATCCCGTTGGCGGCGAGCCGCGACGCGAACCGTGGACGGATCCCGGTGGCGCGGAACGCCCCCCGGACCTTGCCCTGTTCGTCGATCGTGCGCTGCTCGAAGATGAAGATGTCCTGGGTGGTGATGACGGGACCTTCCATCCCGGTGACCTCGGTCAACGCCATGATACGACGGGAGCCATCGGTCAGGCGCTCCTGCTGGACGATCACATCCAGCGCGCGGGCGATCGTCTCCCGGATCGCCTTGTCGCCCATGTTGGGCATGCCGATCCCGACCATCGTCTCGAAGCGCGCCAGGGCGTCCCGGGTGTTGTTGGCGTGGACCGTGGCCAGCGAGCCATCGTGGCCGGTGTTCATCGCGGTGAGCATGTCGATCGCCTCACCCCCGCGGATCTCGCCGAGGATGATGCGATCGGGGCGCATCCGTAGGCAGTTCTTCACCAGCTCGCGCTGGGTGATCTCGCCCCTGCCCTCGAGGTTGGCGGGGCGGGTCTCGAGGCGGACCACGTGGTTCTGCTGCATCTGCAGCTCAGCGGAGTCCTCGATGGTGATGATCCGCTCGCCCTCGGGGATGAACGACGACAGCACGTTGAGCAGGGTGGTCTTGCCCGAGCCGGTGCCTCCGCTGATGATGAGGTTCAGCCTGCTGCGCACCGCGCCGCGCATGACCTCGAGGATCGGGCGGGGGCAGGAGCCCAGCGCGACGAGATCCTCTGCGGTGATCGGGATGGTGCCGAAGCGTCGGATCGAGACGCAGGGGCCATCGAGGGCCAGGGGGGGGATGATCGCGTTGAAGCGAGATCCATCCACCATCCGAGCGTCCACCATTGGGTTCTGCTCGTCGACCCGGCGCCCCACCGCGGCGACGATCCGCTCGATGATCTGCATCAGGTGTTTGTCGTCGTTGAAGGTGACGTTGGTCTTGACCAGGCGCCCCTTGCGCTCGACGAACACGGTCTTGGGGCCGTTGATCATGATGTCGGAGACCTCGGGATCCCGCAGCAGGGGCTCGAGGGGCCCCAGCCCGAGGATGTTGTCGAGGATCTCCTCGACCAGGCGCTCCCGCTCCATCCGGTTCAGCGGCAGCTGCCTGGCCTCGACCCGCTCGGTCAGGGTTTGACGGAGCCGCTGAGCCAGCTCTTCCCTGGGGGTGTTGCCGACCTGCTCGAAGTCCAGGGACTCGATGAGCTCGTTGTGGAGATCGCGCTTGATGCTCGCGAACTCCAGGTTGGAGCCACCGGGCCCCGAGGGCATCCCGCCGGTGCGAAACCGCCCCTGGGCCCCTCGGACCCGATCGATCAGCCTTCCACCACCCATTCACTCACCTCCGGCCGAAGAGGCCCGACAACCAACCGCCGCTGTCCGGTCCTTGACGAGGATCGTGATCCTCTGGGTCCTCAGTGAGGACTGCAACGAGGTTGGCGATGTCCCGGGCAGCGTCACAGCGACGGTTCACTTCCCGGATGATCTTACCTTCGTTCACCGCCTGCTCTACATGTCGTCCATCATCGGCCACTGTGGCGGCGATGTGAAGACCGAGGTTCGTGGCGATGTCCTTCTTCGAGACGTAGGCCGCCTTGTGGTAGCGGTTGACCACCAGTGGGATCCGCTCCCGCTCGATGCCCAGCACGTTCAGGGTGCGGACCCGCCGGAAGGCATCACGCACGCTGGTGACGTCGGGGGTCGTGACCAGGACGATGGAGTCGGCCACGTTGAGCGTCATGGCGACGGCCTCGTCGTAGTAGGTGCCGCAGTCGACGATCACCCACTGGTACGCCTTGGCCGCCACATGCACCAGGCTGTAGATGTCGTCAGCCCGGACTGG
>DRPG01000348.1 GCA_011376105.1 Deltaproteobacteria bacterium | reverse complement strand
GTCCACCTCGGTGGACAGGGCGGTGAACTCGTCGTTGATGTAGGCGCGCTCGGTGTTCTCCAGGGTGTCCGACGAGGACTGGACCGCCAGCTCCCGCATCCGCTTGATGATGTTCGCCACCTCGTTGGCTGCACCCTCCGCCGTCTGCACCACCGCGATCCCGTCGTTGGTGTTGCGCATCGCCATCTTCAGGCTGCCCTGTGCAGCGTCGAGGTTCTCGGCGACGCCGAGGCCCGCTGCGTCGTCGCGGGCGCTGTTGATCCGCATCCCCGAGCTGATCCGCCCCAGCGAGCGAGACAGGTTGTTGTTCGTCTGGTTGAGGTTCGAGAGCGAGTTCATCGAGGTGAGGTTCGTGTTGACCGTGAGCGCCATTGGATGGCCTCCTGGGGTTCATTTGTTGGGAAGAGGCCTTCCGTTGGTTCCTTCCTGGCCTCGGGCCCCTCCTCGGATCGCCCCTGGCGCTGTTGAGTGCCATCCCCTCCAAAACCGCCCCAGCGGAGACAGGTCTGTTGGACCCATCGCCGTCGCGCTGTCCGCTTGCCCCCTGAGCACAGAGACCTCCGGTGAGGGAGGTCTCTGTGCGGATGCCGTCGGCGCAGCCGATGTGGGCGCGCGATCAGCGCACGAAGTCGAACAGGGTGATCGAGGATCGCTGTGCGGTGACCTGCAGCGCGATCTCGTAGGACGACTGCAGCTGGGACAGCTCGGTCAGCGCCTCGATGGGATCGGCGTCGACCTGGGCGCTCAGCGCCTCGGACAGGGTCAGCCTCAGGGACGACGCCAGGGTCCGTGCGTCGTCGACCTCGATCTGATCGAAGCCCACCTGCTGGCGCGCCGACACCAGGGCCTCGTGCGCCGCCGTGAGGTCCGACAGGGTCCCCGAGACCGCGTCGCTCGAGCCTGAGCGCAGCGCGTCGGCGAGCTCGGTCAGGATCTCGAGGGCGCTGGAGAAGGCCTCGCCGCCGTCGTAGCCGGTGGGCACGGTCAGGGAGTCGGTCACCACCGTGGTCGGGATGTCGGTGTTGCCCAGGTAGGTCCCGTCGTTCGCGAAGGGGGGGGTGTCGGTCGCGGTGCCCCCGAACAGGTAGCGATCCCCCAGCTGGCTGTTGCCCAGGCCGACCACCGACGCGAACAGATCGTCGACGGCGGACGCCGCCTCGATCCGATCGGCGTCGGTGTAGGTCTCCGACGCCAGGGTGACCGCGAGCTCGCTCGCCTGGACCAGGGCGTTGCTCGCCTGGGACAGCGCGGCGTCCGCGGTGCCCAGCACCGCCGCCGCTGAGTCGGCGTTGCGCAGGTAGATGTCTTGATCGTCGAGGCTCGCCTGGAGCCGATCGAGCTGCTGCCAGCGACCGGCTGCGTCCGAGGGCTCGAGGATCTCGCTGCCGCTGATCGCGACCTCGGTCTGGCGCTCCAGCGCCCCCTTGAGCTCGGTCAGGGTGCGGGTGGTGCTGTCCAGCTGCTGCAGCGGGCTCTGACGGATGATCATGCGATCTCCAGGAGGGTGCCCAGCAGCTCGTTGGCCACGGTCAGCACCTTGGCGGAGGCCTGGTAGGCCGTCTGGTAGGACATCAGCTTGGACGCCTCCTCGTCGAGATCGATCCCGTGAAGGTTGGCGGACAGGGTGTCGAGATCCGACAGCACCAGGCGATCCCGCTCAGCGCGGGTGCCCGCCGCCGCCACCTCTCCGGCGACGGCCTCGGTCAGCGCCGACAGGGCGTCGCCGGGTGTTCGGCCGTCGATCAGGGGCTGATCCTCGAGATCGAGCAGGGTGGCGAGGTTCGCTCCGTCCCCTGCGGCGGCCGCTGGGCTCCCGGCGAACGCTAGCTGGGCTCCCCCGATCCCGTCCGCCAGCGCGAGGCTGCCCGCGGGGGACGAGGGATCGAACACGAACAGGGGCTGGCCCGGGTCGCCGTCCTGGTCGAAGCCCAGCGCCTGAGCGTCGTTGACCGATTCGGCAAATCCAGCGGCGAAGGTGTCGAGCTGCTCGGCGTAGCCCTCCACCGCCTCGTGGGCCCGGGCCAGGCCCCCGATCCGGCCCCCGGGCTCGACCACCACCGCGCCGCCCCCGACCCCGATCCGGATCGAGGCGGGGGGGGCGACGCTGATCTCCCGGGCGTCGGTGCCCGAGACCACGGCGTGACCGTCCAGCATCACGGTGGAGGTCCCGTCGGCCTCGAGCTCGGCGGTGAAGCCGCCCTCCTCGCCGAGCTCCCGGACGATGCGATCGATCTGATCGGCGATGTCGGGGGCCTTCCCCGCTCCACCCGCGGCGATCAGGCGCTCGTTGAGCAGCGCGACCTCCTGCAACTTCTCGGACAGCGGCGGCAGCGACAGCTCGATCGAGGACTCGAACGTCTCCCGGGCGCTCGAGAGGCCCTCGGCGGTCCGGGACAGCGCATCGGCCAGATCTCCGGTGGCCTGGATCACCGCGCCCCGGAGGCCTGGATCGGAGGGATCGGAGGTCGCCAGCGCGAGGGTGTCGAAGAACGACGAGAGCCTGCTGCGGGCCCCCGACGACATCGTCTCGTCGACCAGGGGCTGCACCTCGGCCAGGGCGTCGTGGTACGAGGCCGACGCGCTCGCGTCCCCCGCCGCGACCACCCGCTGCATGCCGAGCAGCCCGTCCTGATCCCGGCTGACCGCGTCGAGGGAGACCCCCTGGCCGAGGTGGACGATCCCTGTGCTGATCGGATCGTTGACCGACTGCTCGACGCCTCTGCGGGTGTAGCCGGGGGTGTGGGCGTTCGAGACGTTCTGGGCTGTGGTGTGGATCCCTGCGGACGCCACGGAGAGGCCAGAGGCGCCGACGTTCAGGGTGTCGAGCAATCCCATGTGATCACCTCGGGGTCAGTTGACCGGTACGTCCATAGACGCTGGGCCCGGGGGGGCGGGGTTCGAAGATCCGGAGGACGGTGCCGACTGCGTTGTCGAGGCGATGCTCCGCCCGCGACAGGCGCTCGGTGGCCGCCCGGGTGACGAGCCGATCTTCCTCGTCGAGCTCAGGATCCGTCTGGAGACGGATCTTGATCTCAAACAGCAGATCTGCGCGTCGCTGAGCCAGCGCGCTCACCTGATCGACGTCCAGCGCCACCGCCGCTGCGACGTTGGCCTCGGTGATCGAGGTGAGCTGATCGATGAGCTGACTGATGGGTACCATGGATCAACCTACAAGTCTGCAAGTAGTCCGTCGACTACGCGATCGAGATCTGTGTTGCGTTCAAAGGTCCCGTTGCGCAGCTGAGCCTGGATCTCAGCGACGAGATCCGAGCGAAATGGCGCTGGTTCGGCCTTCTTTCGCATGTCCTCGACGAACTCGGCGTCCTCTGAGAGGGTCACCTTCGTCGCCTCTGACGCACCTTCTTGCGGAACATGCGCCTTCCTGGCTGCATCTTCGGTGGGTGCGATGGGTGGGAGGGAGCCAATCTTCATCGAAACCTCAGCTTCCGTTCTCTCGCCAAGACCTATCGGCTGGGCGAGGGGAGGCTTTAGGCTTCGATCAGCGGGGCGAGTTGGGCCAGGGGACGTCGTGGGGATCGACGGCGACGCCGTCGTGGCGCAGCTCGAAGTGGAGGTGAGGGCCGGTGGTGCGGCCGGTGGATCCCACCGTGCCCAGGATCTCCCCAGCCTCGACGCGCTGGCCCACCTCGACTGAGATCGCGTCGCAGTGAGCGTAGCGGGTCTCGACCCCGCCGCCGTGATCGAGGACCACGAGGTTGCCGTAGCCGCCCTGGAGCGCGGCGCTCCGGACGATCCCCGCCGCCGCGGAGTGGATCGCGCTGCCCCGGGGGGCGGCGATGTCGATCCCGTCGTGTCGCTGCCACGTCCCGAGGATCGGGTGGAGGCGCGGGCCAAAGCGGCTGGTGATCCGTCCACCCTCGACCAAGCGGGGGGCCGCGGTCCCTGCAGGGGAGGCCGGCCTGGCTCCATGTGGGATCCGGAGGGCCCCGGGGATCGGCTCGGGGCTCGGGGCCCGGGCCCCGAACATCCGCTGGAGCCCAAGCCGGTCGGCGTCCGCGAGCTGAGCCGCGAGGGCCTCGTCCAGCACGGTCTCCAACATCGAGAAGGGGCCGTCCCCGAGCAGGCCCCCCTCGGGCAGGGTCTTGCGAAGCTCACCGACCAGCATCTTGGCGAAGACCTCGGCGGCGGCGGCGGCGGACGGATCGGAGGAACGACCGGAAGATCCCGGGACGTCGGCGGGGATCAGGGCGGCGATGCTGGACGGATCGGTGAGCTTCACAGCGCTACGATCTCCGCCTGCAGGGCCCCGGCTTCCCGGATGGCCTGCAGGATCACGACCAGATCCCGTGGCTTGACCCCCATGGTGTTCAGGGCAGCGACCAGATCCCCGATCTGAGCTCCCTCGACCAGGACCAGCTGGCCCTCCTTCTCCTCAGCCTCGATCTGAGAGTTGGAGACGGACGCGGTGGTCCCCAGCGACAACGGCGCGGGCTGGCTGAGCTGGTTGACGCGGCGGACCTGCACGGTCAGCCCGCCGTGGGCGACCGCGACCGGCGAGATCTGGACGTTGCCACCCATCACCACGGTCCCGGTGCGCTCGCTGATCACCACCCGGGCGGGGGCGTCGAGCTCGACCTCCACCGCCTCGACCCTGGAGGCGAAGGTGGGGAACCGTCCCCGGAGCTCCTCGGGGATCTGTATCCGCACGGTGGACGCGGTGAGGGGAGCTGCGATCTCGGAGCCAAAAGCCTCGTTCACCGCGGTGGCCAGCGCGTCGCTGGTGGCGAAGTCGGGCTTGTCGAGCACGAAGTCGATGGCCTCCAGCGAGGCGTAGTCCACCGCCCGGTGGTTCTCGCGCTCGATCAGCGCGCCCCCGGGCACGATCCCCGCGGTGGGGCTGTTCTTACGGATGGCGTTGCCCGCTGCGTCGGCCGCGAACCCCCCCACGATCAGGGGGCCCTCCGCCACCGCCACCAGCTGGTTGCCCTGATCGAACATCGGGGTCCACACGAGGATCCCGCCCTCCAGCGAGGAGGCATCGGCGGTGCTCGCGACGGTCACGTCGACCCGATCGCCGGGTCGGTAGTCGGGGGGCAGGGTAGCCCGCACCATCACCATCGCCGCGTTCCGGCTGGTGACGTCGTCGATCCCCAGCGACAGGCCTTGCCCCTGGAGCCGAGACACCAGCGAGCGCAGCGTGGCGAGGTTGCGGGACGAATCGCCGGTCCGGCGCAGCCCCACCACCAGGCCCGGGCCCGTCAGCGTGTTCTCGCGCACGCCAAAGAAACGCCCTACGTCCTTGGCCCGCGCCGCGAGTGCGTCGGTGGCGAAGAACAGCCCGAGGAACAGCAGCGGAAGCGAACGGAGCAAACGACCTCCGCGGCAACCATCGGACTCCCGCAGCGCCCCCTTGAGCGGCTCGGCGTCTCCGTGCGGTTACCCCTCCACGATCACCCCGGCGGGGGCGGATCCAGGGGGGGGTGGGGATCGGGTGAAACATCTGTGGGGCGGGGGCCGTACCCAGGACGAACCCAGGAGGGGAGAGACCCATGATGAGAGACATCACACCCCAGTTCTTCGGAGCGCTCGCGCTGGTGGTCGGTGCGGTGACGGCCCACGGGCTGTGGGTGCAGCTCTCTGGCACGCTCGCGCCCACGATCCTGCCCCCCTGGGCCCAGGCGTGGCTCGTGCCCCTGTAGCGTGACCGCCGCCGAGCCCCACAACGCTCTGGCAGATGAATGCAGACCGCCATGGATCCGTCCCTGTCCCGGGAGGGTCTGTGAGACGACTTGTCACCTCAGGGATGTTTGCGATATGGGTCACGGGCTGCCACGCCAAGTTCAAGCGTGAGGTCGGCTCGATCGACGCTGTACAGCTGGAGATCATCACCCAGAGCGGGCCGAGCGCGTCCCTCGGGGGGGTCGCGGTGCCGGTGGATCCAACCCCGGAGTCCGACGCTGAGGCCGTAGTAGACGGCATCGCGGGCGTGGCCGCGGGGGTGTTCAACCTCACTCAGGCCGTCAAGGCCGCCAAGATCAGCGATCGTCTGGCCTCGACCATCGACATCGATCGGACCAACTCGGCCATGCTCGAGGGGATCGCCGCTGCCCTCGGCCACACCCCGTTCTCAGTCGTCCGCGCCGATCAGGGCGGAGATCTGCTCCAGCTCGAGGTGCTCAACTGGGGCATGCAGGTGGCTGGCCTGGGGAACCAGGGCCGCTTCACCTACGAAGTGCGGGCGCGGATCTACAAGGCCGATGGCGAACGGGTCTACTCGAGCCGCCTGTCCTGCGAGCTCGCCGCCGGAGCGCCCGGAGCCGAGGCCCGGGCGCTCAACCTGGTCAACAACGTCAAGCAGCTCGACGAGATGAGCGACGAGCAGCTGCAAGAGAGCTTCGAGGCGATGGCCGGGTACTGTGGGGAGGTGTTCGTGGCCCAGCTCCGGAAACATGCGGGCTGATCCCGAGGGGGCCGCGGGCTGATCCCGAGGGGGCCGCGGGCTGATCCCGAGTCCCCGACATCGGTCGGACGCCTGGAGCGTGCGGCCCCTCGTCACCGGATGTCTGGATCGTCGGGAGCGTGGGGAGCGGTGCGGAGCTGCAGCACGCCGGGATCGAGCAGGCAGTCCGAGAGGCTCACCTCGTCGAGCACGGTGAGGAAGGCCTCCATGGCCTCCTGGAGCTTGTGCCGCAGGGCGCAGGTGGGCAGCAGGGTGCAGCCGCGCTGGGGCTCATACATGCAGTCGACCAGCGCCATGTGGGGCTCCATCCTGCGCACGATCTGGCCGACACGGAGATCGTCGGGGCTGACCGAGAGGCGCACGCCCCCGGAGGCGCCACGGCGGGCCTCGATCCAACCATGACTGGCCAGCCGCCGCGCGACCTTGAGCAGGTGGTGGGCCGACAGCCCCAGCTCGTCGGCGATCACACCGGTGGGCACCCAACCCTCTCGTGGGTGGGTGACCAGGTGCATCAACATGCGCAGGGCATAGTCGGTCTGTTGGGTCAGGTGCAGGGTCCCTCGCTCGGCTCGAGGGGCTCTTAACCCGGGGGAGGGGGCCTCAACCCGGGGGAGGGGGCCTGTGCGCTGCCCACGAACGCGTCGGCTCCGATCCGCCCCAGGCTGACCCCCGACAGGAACAGCTGCCTCCGCAGCGCGTTTACCATCGGGGCGTCTCCACACAGCAGCACCCTCGGATCGCTGGCTCCTCCGGCGAGCCGAGCCACCAGCCCCTGGAGCTCGCCCTCGAGCACGCCGGGCACGCCCTCCGGGTGCAGGGCGATCCCGAACACCGACACGTTTGGGTGCTGCCGGGCGAGCTGCTGCAGGGGCTCGAGCAGGTAGAGCTGAGTGCCCCTCACCGCCGCATGTACGATCTGGATCGGGCCCGCGTGATCCTGGCGCAGGGCGTCCCGGGTGACCCCCACCAGCGGCGCGATGCCTGTCCCGATGCCGACGAGCAGCAAGCGGTGTTCACGATCGTCGCAGGCGTACACGCAGTCACCGGAGGGTCCCCTCAGCCGCAGCTGCGTCCCGAGCGGCGCGTCGGCGAGCCACGAGGACATGGCCCCGTCGGGCAGGATCCGGACGTGCAGCTCGAGGCTGTCGTCGCCGGGGAGGCCGGCGAGGCTGTAGGGCCGACTCAGGCCGTCGTCGCGGATCAGGTTGACGAACTGGCCAGCGCGGAACGAAAAATCACCAGGGGGCTCGAGCCCGAGGCGGATCACCTCCTCGCTCAGCCACGTCCGCTCGAGCAGGCAGGTGGGCAGCTCCAGTCCCTGGCCGACCCTCTGCAGCACCAGATCCCCGGACGGGCGGCAGGTGCAGGCCAGGAGGTAGCCGAGCTCGCGCCAGGCGGGCTTGAGGCCCACGGCGGCGGCGGCGGGGACCGAGCCCTTCACCGCCTGGAGCATGCAGCTCTGGCAGGTCCCGCTCCGGCAGGACGAGGACAGCGCCACGCCGTGTCGCTCGAAGGCCTCGAGCACGGTCTCACCAGGCTGGCAGTCCAGGACACGGTCCCCGAAGGTCAGCGCTACAGGTCGGCCCCCGGGCACCTCAGCGACTCAGCACGTCGGCGCGGGTGGACTCGGCGATGGCGGCGACCTGCTGGATGAGCTCGTCGGCGACCCCGAGCTCGGCCAGCGTCGCGCCGAGGTTCTCCACGACGGCGTCGAAGTGGCTGTCGTCGAGCCCGTCGTGGACGAGGTGGGCGTGGGCGGAGCGCATGTCCTTGCCGGTGTAGTGGTTCGGCCCACCGAACACCATGGTCAGGAAGGCCTTCTGCTTGGCCGCCTGGCGCTCCATGTCCACGCCGTCGAAGAACCTGTTGATCCGATCGTCGCTCAGCACCTTCCTGTAGAAGATATCGACGGCGGCATCCACCGACGCCGCGCCACCGATCGACTCAAACAAGGAAGTGTTTGCCTGACTCATCTACTGCTCCTATCGAGATAAGTGGTATATTTGATGCTAGTTTGACCTGGGTCTACCCAGGCGCTGCGCTGATGGCAATGCAGCTTGGTGCAGCCATGGGTTGCTCTCCCCGGCCCCTAGAACGGCCAGACGACGTCGAGCACCCTCGACAGCCAGCCCGGGCCCTGGCGATCGGCGATCACCCCCGAGCCGGTGAACTCGATCCGGGCCTGGGCCAGCAGATCGCTGCTCACGGTGTTGTCCAGCTGGATGTCCCGGGGCCGGGCCACGCCGTCGAGGACGACGTACTGTGTCTCGCGGTTGACCCTCACCTGCTTCCAGCCCCAGAGCCGGAGGTTTCCGCCGGGCAGCACGTCGATCACCTGGCAGGTGATGACCGCCTCGACCGCCGAGTCCCGGCTGGTGTCGCCGGAGCCGGCGAAGTCACCGCCGCTCTCGAGGTCGAAGCCGATGTCGGTGAGATCCTCGGCCGCCTTGAGGATCCGCTTCTCGACGCCGAGCAGGCTGCGCAGCTGCGCGGTGTGGCTGTTCTGGCGGCTGGTGGTGGTCCCCGCCGCCAGGCTGGTGCGGCTCTCCTCGAGGATCTCGACCGTGACCAGATCACCGATCCGGCGTGCGTAGCCGTCCATGCCCATCATCCGCCGGGCGGACACGTCGGAGAACAGGGATCCAGGGCTGCCCAGCTCCTCCTCCTGGGGGGGGGTGATCGGGATCGGGGGCTGGGGGGGCTCAGGGGGGCCGACGGGCCGACGGGCCTGAGCCGTGGCGAGCAACAACAAGATCAGGACGCTCTTCACTGGATCTCCACCGTCTGTTCGTCGATCAACACGCCGCGCACGGCGGTGTGGGTGGCTTCGTTGTGGACCCGGACGGGCTCCCCGATCCATCCGTCGGCCAGCAGCCTCCCTGGAGCCACCAGGCGCACCGGACCCCGGATCACCACCACGTCCACCGAGGCGCCCCCCGGGGCGTCGGGCAGGGGGGTGACGGTGGCGTCGGTCAGCGGCTGGCCCTCGTCGAGGTCGCTCCGGGCCCGCCAGGGGCCGGGGCCGCTCACCCGGGCGGCGGAGCTCCGATCCAGGGGGACGAGGCCACGCCGCGCAGCGACGAGCTCACCCCGGGGGATCGGGCGATCGGCCACCCAGGCCTCGACGTGCACCGTCAGGGACGGGCGCACGGTGTAGCGCGCGGCGATCTGGCCATCGAGCAGGACCTCGAGCCGGAGCACCGGGGCGGGGCCGCAGGGATCCCCCGACCAGCGCAGCTGATCGGCGTCCGCCACCGCCGCGGGGGCGACGGCTGCGGCGTGGACCTCGACCCGGGCGGCCCCGCACGCCGCGGTGGCGTAGGCCGCCAGCGTGGCCGCGGCGTCGATCATCGCTTGAGGTTCGCGGCGATCTGCATCGCCTCATCCGCAGCCTGGATCACCTTGCTGTTGAGCTCGTAGGCGCGCTGGGCCGTCACCAGGTGGATCAGCTCCTCGGCCACGTCCACGTTGCTGGTCTCCAGATGCCCCTGGCGAACCTCGGTCTTGCCGTCGTCGAACATCGCGACGCCCGACTGGCCGGTGGCGGCGTACTGGTTGCTGCCCAGGGAGCGTAGCCCGGCGGGGTTGGTGAACTGGAACACCTCGAGCTGGCCCAGGACGAACGGCTGGTCGTCGCCCTCGAGCAGGGCGGAGACGGTACCGTCGATGTCGATGGTCAGCTCCAGCGTGTCCTCAGGCACCACGATGTCGCCGGCCACGGGCAGCCCGCTGGTGCTGCGCAGCAGCCCGTCTGCGTCCACCCGCAGGCTCCCGTCCCGGGTGTACACCGGGCTGCCCGCCGCGTCGGTGAGCTGCAGGTAGCCAGGCCCCGCCAGGCCGATGTGCAGGGGATCGCCGGTCTGCTCCAGCGTCCCCGGGGTGTGATCCTTGACCAGGCCCGCGAGGCGGGTGCCGCCCCCTAGCTCGGCCCGCGCGCCCCGTGCACCCCCCGCCAGCTCCTGGTAGTAAACGTCCTGGAACGCCGCCCTCGACTTCTTGAACGAGGTGGTGTTCACGTTGGCCAGGTTGTTGGCCACCGTGTCGATCCGGGTCTGCTGGGCGCTCATGCCCGAGGCCGCGATCTGCAGTGCCTTCATCATGCACCCCTGCCGTAGTCGTTGAGTCGTGCGTCCAGCTCGTCGCTGGTCTGGATGATCTTGTGGAGCGTCTCGAAGGCCCGACCCGCGGCGACCAGCTCCACCATCGACACCACCGGATCGACGTTGGAGGCCTCCAGCGCTCCGGCCACCAGGGTCGGCTCCCGATCGACGAGCGCCGAGGTGGGACGCCACAGGTTCTGCCCCAGCGGCTCGGCGGTGGCGATCACCACCCGAAGGCGGCCGATCTCACCGTCCTCACTGGCGATCACTGCCCCGTCGTCCGTGATCCGTGCGGTCTGGCCCGGGGGCACCACGATCACCCCGGCGATCCCCTGGACCGGGTGCCCGGAGCGGGCGCGGAGCACCCCGTCGACGGGATCGACGCCTAGGTGGCCGTCCCGGGTGAGCACCGGACCCCTCGCCCCGTCCTGCATCAGCAGCCAGCCCGGCCCCCGCAGGGCGATGTCCAGGGGGCTGCCGCTGGCGGAGGCGACCCCGTCGCGCGGATCGATCAGCCCGTCGGCGATCCGGGTGTAGGCCGAGCCCAGCCCGTGGGCCTCGTACGCCACCCGCTCCCGCTTGAAGCCCGTGGTCTGAGCGTTGGCGATGTTGTTCGCCACCACCTCGAGCTGACGCATCGCGCCGAACGCGCCCGAGACCGCCGAGTACAGATCCCTGCTCACTTGACCCCCTCGATGTCCGACAGATCGATGACGCTGCGGAGCCTCCGCCGCAGCCGCAGCCGGGTCTCAGACAAGATCTGGGAGATCCGGCTGACGCTCACTCCGTAGACCGCGCCGATCTCCGCGAGCGACATCTCACGGTCGTAGTACATGACCAGGCAGTGCCGCTGGCGCTCAGGCAGCTCCTGGATCGCCGCCCGCAGCTGCTGCCTCACCTCGTGGGCCAGCATCCGCTGCTCGGCGTTGGCCCGGCCCGGCTCAGCGAGGACCTCCATCAGCGGACGACCCTCCTCGTCGGGCGTGTCGTAGCTGACCACCGTGATCTGCTTGGTGGCCTCGACCGCGCTCCAGTAGCGCTCGAGATCGACCCCGAGCTCGTCCGCGATCTCCTCAGGCTCAGGCTCGCGCTGGTACTGCCGCAGCAGCCGCTGCCGGGCAGCCTCTATCCGCTTGGCGAGATCCCTGCGCCGCCGGGTGGAGGTGTCTCGTGCACGCAGGGCGTCGTAGATCGTCCCCCGGATCCGGTGCTCGGCGTAGGTCGAGAACTTGACGCCCTTGCTGGCGTCGTAGCGCTCGAATGCCTCCAGCAACCCGATGGCGCCCCATGCGACCATGTCGTCGAGCTGGACCGTGGCGTTGCGGCTCAGCCGCTCATGGATCCGCCGTGCTACGAGGAAGACCTTGTCGTGGTACTTTGCACAGATGTGCTCCCGCGTCATCCCTTCGACGAGGCGAGGGGGGCCCCCTGTGCTGCCGTAGGCACGCGCTCCGGTCACATCGGACTCCGTTTGCATGCGCTTTTGTTCGGTATGGAGATCGGGAACTTGAGAGATCCGCGCTGTCGCCGCTCGCTGTGCGTTGCTCATGCGGGCTGCAGCTCGACCTGTCCCACGGGCTGGACCTGGACCTCAGGCAGCAACTCAGCGGAAGACAACACCGTCACCCGGGGCAGGGCGCGCTCGAGCATGCGCCGCAGCGCACCACGGGCCAAGGGCGGACACAGCACCACGGCCTGCCCCGGCCCCGCGTAGCGCTCGATCTGGTCCCGGATCCCAAGGATGATCCTGCGGGCCTGCTCGGGGGGGAGCTGCAGGGAGGGCGCGCCGCCGTCGGCGGACTGAAGGCCCCGCAGCAACGCGTCCTCAGCCCGGGGACCCAGCTGCACGATGCGGACCACCCCGTCCGAGGCGAAGCGGCCCGTGATGTGGCGCGCCATCCGCTGCCGGGCGAACTCTGTGAGGACGTCCGGATCCCTCGAGCGCGGAGCGAACTCAGTCAGCGCCTCAAGGATGGT
Organism: Deltaproteobacteria bacterium; assembly: GCA_011376105.1. Lineage (GTDB taxonomy): Bacteria > Myxococcota_A > UBA796 > UBA796 > DRPG01. Next base: position 19,423 of record DRPG01000348.1, on the reverse strand, counting down.
CTGAGTGTCCCGGATCGATAGGCCCTCCTTGAGGAGGTTCCTGAAGATCTTCAGCAGGGCCGAGCGCGACAGCAGCTCGGGGACCAGATCGTCCACCAGCTTGGGGTGGGTGGCCTGGATCCGCTCCAGCGCAGCGTCGAGCTGAGCGCCGTCGTAGAGCTCGTGGCCGTACGATGCCATCAACTCCACCAGGTGGGTGGTCAACACCGTGGGGGTGTCCACCACGGTGTAGCCCTTGGCTTGAGCGTCCAGCACGGTCCGATCGAGGATCCAAAACGCGGGCAGCCCAAAGACCGGATCGGTCGTCTCGATCCCCTCGACCCGACCGGTGGCGGTGCCCGGATCGAGGGCCAGGTGGGCCCGGGGCTGGACCTGACCGCGGCCAACGCTCTCTCCCCGTAGCAGCACGACGTACTCGCCGTTGTGGAGATCCAGGTTGTCCCGGAGGTGTACCGGCGGGAGCACCAGCCCCGCGTCCTTGGCGAACTGAGTCCGCATCTTCTGGATCCGCTTGAGCAACTCGCCACCCTGGCGATCATCGACCAGGTACACCAGATCCACCGCAACCTCCACGGTCAGCGGCTCGATCGGGAGCAGATCCTCGGGCCTGGCGTCGGAGGGCTCAGGGGAGGGCCTGGGGGGGGGCTCGGTGACCGGTGGGGCGTTGCGCACCTGCCAGGCGAGGGCCCCGACGGCGACGGCGGCCACGATGAACGGCATCCGCAGCCCCGGGATCAGCGCGATGCCGGCGAGCAACATGGCGCCGACCCCCAGCACCCGGGGGTTCTCCAGCAGCTGCGACGAGATCTGAGCGTGCAGATCCTGGCTGTGCTCGTCGTCGACCCGGGTGACCAGCAGGCCCGCCGCGGTGCTGACGATCAGCGCCGGGACCTGACCCGCCAGGCCGTCCCCGATGGTCAGGATCGTGTAGGTCGCGGCTGCGTCTCCCAGCGCCATGCCCTGCTGAAAGGCGCCGATCAGCACACCTCCGCACACGTTCACCAGGGTGATCACGATGCCAGCGATCGCGTCGCCGCGGATGAACTTGGACGCGCCGTCCATCGCTCCGTAGAAGTCGGCCTCTCTGGAGATCTCCGAGCGCCGGCTCCTGGCGGTGCGCTCGTCGATCAGCCCCGCGTTGAGCTCGGCGTCCACCGCCATCTGCTTGCCGGGCATCGCGTCGAGGGTGAAGCGGGCGGCGACCTCTGCAATACGCCCCGAGCCCTTGGTGATGACCACGAAGTTGATCAGCACCAAGATGGTGAACACCACCGCGCCCACGATGAAGTTCCCGCCCACCACGAACTGACCAAAGGTCTCGATGATCCGCCCCGCGGCCTGCGAGCCATCGCCCCCGTGCAGCAGGATCAGCCGGGTGCTGGCGACGTTGAGGGCGAGGCGGAACACGGTGGTGACCAGCAGCAGCGTGGGGAACACGCTGAACTCGACGGCCTTGGTCGCATACAGCGCCCCGAGGAACAACAGCAGGGCCAGACAGATCGAGGCCGCCAGCAGCAGATCCAGCAGCACCGGCGGCAGGGGGACCACCATGATGCCGAGCAGGCCAAAGACGCCCACCGCCAGCAGAGCGTCCCCGTGGGACCGGAGCCAATCGAGCCACTGGAGCATGTTCCCCGTCTCCGTGGCGCCCCAATCGGTCACCTCCCCGAGGACTTGAGTCCCCGGCCCCTGCGGGGGGCTCACCACCAGACCCCGGCGACCAGGGGACGACGCCGTGGCGCAGGTGATCGCCGTGGCGGGCCACTGCGCGGGGCCACAGCGCGGGGCCACAGCGCAGGGCCACAGCGCAGGGCCACAGCGCGGGGCCGGGGCCGCCCGGCCCCGGGCTCAGCTCCAGGTGTCGGCGAGGGCGGCCGCGACGGGCGAGGACAGCATCGCGGCCAGGCCCCAGCCCGCGGCCACCTCCAGCGGCTGGTGGCGGCCTGCGGACACCCGGGCCCAGGACAGGACCAGGGCCATCCCCAGCAGCAGGCCCGCGCCCCGATCCGTCCAGGGCAGCACCACCAGCCCCAGCGCTGCAGGGATCGCGACGTGGCCGCTGATCTTCAGCCCCGCGGTGGTGGCCACTGTGCCGAGGATCGCGCCCACGCCAGCGGTCTGCGCCAGCCGCTGCACCGGCGCGGGGGCGTCGAGGGTGCACAGCACGAAGCACAGGGCGCCGACACAGCCCACGACGAACAGCGGGGCCCGATCGGTGCGGCGGGACAGATCCGCGTCCGACCACCAGCTCGCCTGGATCCCCAGCCCCCAGAAGATCAGCGCGGGGGTGAGGCACAACGCCGCCAGCCCGAGCCAGCTCAAGCCGTCGGCTAACCCCACTGGATCCGGACCCGCCAGCACCGCGATCCCAAAGCCCATGGGGGCCACCACCACCGGGTGGAGCACGGCGCTGATCAGATGCCCCACGGGCTCGGCACGCCCCGTGTCGGCGGTGGACCAGAGGCCGAGGCCGATCAGGGCACCGATCAGATCCAGCACCAGATCCAGCACCACCTCGGGCCAGGGAGGACTGTGGCGGAGCTGTAGCCCCTCGATGGCGAGGCCAAACAGCAGGGCCGCCCCCAGGCCCCGGGCCGCCCGCAGGCCGGGCGAGCCCGAGCCGGCTAAGGCCACCACGGCCGCCAGCACAGCGCACAGCCCGAGGTGACCCACGAGGTGGACCCCCTCGGGCCAGCGCCCGGCGACCGCGCCGATCCACCCCAGCCCCCAGGTCGCGGCCAGCGCAACGATCACCCACGCGATCGCGAACCCCATCGCCACCGTGCGCCCCACGAGCACCTCCATGAGTTGATCCAATACCCGGATGCTCGCACACGGCGCGGGGCGAGGCTGTGCACGGGGTGTGCAGGGCCGCGCAGCGGGTGGATCCGCGGCGGGGGAGGGCCCAGGATCGGGCGCTGGGGCCCGGGTCCCACGGCGGGCATCCACAGCCCCTTGCCCTCGATCTCCGCGGAGGGCCCAGGATCGGGCGCTGGGGCCCGGGTCCCACAGCCTCCGGTGGATCAGGGATCAGGGATCGGACGCGGGCCTGCGATACGTGCCCCCTCCTACGAGGAGCTGTAGGATGTGGCTGTCCTTGATCGTGGCGTGTGTGCGAGCTGTCCCTCCAGCCCCCGTCGAGCCCCCCCGACCCCTCGAGGGGCGTCCCGCTCCGTCGATCCACACCGCGTGGCTGAGCGAGGTGACGGTGGCTGAGCTCAGGCGGCGGCTGGCTGCAGGGGAGCTGACCTCGGTGGCGCTGGTCGAAGCCTCCTTGGCCCGGATCGAGGGCCTCGATCGATCGGGGCCACAGCTGCGGGCCGTGCTCGCGGTGTCCGACGCGGCGCAGGCTGAGGCGGCCGAGCGCGACGCGGCGTCGCCCATAGGATCCCTGCACGGTCTGCCGATCCTCCTCAAGGACAACATCGACGCGGTCGGGCTGCCCACCACCGCGGGCTCCCTGGCCCTGGCGCGGCACGTGCCCAGCGCGGACGCGTTCCTGACCGCCCGGCTGCGGGAGGCCGGGGCGGTGGTGTTGGGCAAGGCCAACCTCAGCGAGTGGGCGAACTTCCGCTCGACCGCCTCGACGAGCGGCTGGAGCGCGGTGGGCGGGCAGACCCGCAACCCCCACGTGCTGGATCGATCCCCCTGTGGCTCGAGCAGCGGCTCCGCCGTGGCCGTGGCCGCGGGGCTGGTGCCGCTGGCGGTGGGCACCGAGACCGATGGCTCGATCCTGTGTCCGGCCTCGATCAACGGCATCGTGGGGATCAAGCCCACGATGGGGCTGGTCAGCCGCCGCGGGATCGTGCCGATCTCCCCCAGCCAGGACACCGCCGGTCCGATGGCCCGCACCGTCGCCGGCGCTGCGCTGCTGCTCGAGGTGTTGGCCGCCGTCGATCCCTCGGATCCAGCGGCGTCGGCTCGCCCCGCCCAGCTCGACACGCGCTACACCGCGGTCCTGTCCCCCGACGCCCTGCAGGGGGCCCGGATCGGGGTGGCCCGGGGGGTGTACGACTTCGATCCGGGCACCACCTCCCGCTTCGAGGCCGCGGTCGAGGATCTACGGCGCCTCGGTGCCGAGGTGATCGCGCTGGATCTGCCTGTGCCGGAGTCCGCCTCCGAGCAGGAGTGGATCGTGCTCGTCCACGAGTTCCAGCCCGCGCTGGAGGCCTACCTCGCCACCGTCGAGGCGGGCCCGTCCTCCCTCGAGGACCTGATCGCGTTCGACCAGGCCCACGCCGACACTGAGCTCCGGTGGTTCGGTCAAGACATCTTCGAGACCGTCGTGGCCCGGGACCAGGCCGAAGATCCGGTGGAGGCCCGGCGTGCCTCGCAGGCGGCGCTGGGCCCCGGCTGGATCGATGCCCTGGTCGAGGCCCACGATCTCGACGCGATCGTGGCCCCCACCACCGGCCCGGCCTGGCCGATCGATCCCCTCCTGGGGGATCGCTACACCGGAGGGAGCGCCAGCCTCACCGCGATCAGTGGCTATCCGGCGATCACCGTGCCTATGGGCCGGGTGGAGCAGCTGCCGGTGGGGCTTAGCTTCCTCGGCCCCGCGTTCACCGAGGCCCGCCTGATCCGGCTGGCCCACGCCTACGAGCAGGGCACCTCCCACCGCGTGGTCCCTGGCTTCGTGGCCTCACTGATCGAGTAGGTGTCCCGGTCCCGGGGTCGGTGGTCTCGCGCTGGTGTCCCCGCTGGATCGAGCCTCAAGGCCTGCGGGGGGAGTCCGATGGGACCTACGGCGGAGGACAGGCATGACCCGGACGCTTCGGCGGCTCGCACGCATCCAGCGCATTCGGCAGGACGAGGCACGAAACGATCTGCTCGTGGCCCAGCAGGCGCAGATCGCCCATGATGAGGTCCTCGAGCGCTGCCAGGCCCGGATCGCCGAGGCCGCGGCCGCCCGGACCGACAACGCCGACGAGCTGATGCGGCGCCACGCGTTCTCTCTGCGTCAGGAGATGGAGCGCCGCAGGCTGGTGGCCCAGGCCGAGCACCTGGAGGCCCGGGTGGATCGCCAGCGTGGGCAGCTGATGGAGGCGGCCAAGCAGGTCCAGACCACCGAGCGCTTCACCGATCGCCTCGAGGAGATCGCGGCCTCCCTGGACGAGCGCAGGACCCAGCGGGTGCTGGACGAGGCGGGCCTGATGGTGTGGATGCGCCGCGCAGGAGCAGTGTCGTGAGGGGGCGGATCTTCGCTGCGCTGCTGGTGGGGATGATCGCGGGCACCGCGGGAGCGGTGGCCTTCGCCGAGTCGACCTCGGGACCGGGGGGGCGTCGGGCCGCGGGCAACGGGCTGCAGGATCTAGCCGGCCGGCTCAACGCCCGGGAGCGGGCGCTGGATCGCCGGGAGCGCTCCCTGCACGATCGCGAGCAGGATCTCCGCGACGCTGAGGCCCGCCTCAAGGAGCGCCTCGGGGAACTCTCCGACGTCCGCGCTGAGATCGACGGGCTGCTGGCCGAGCTGGACGCCGTCGAGGAGTCCCGCAGGGTCGCCTTGACGGAGATGACCGAGAAGATGCGACCCAAGGAGGCTGGACCCTTCCTGGGGGCGATGGACGAAGTCCTCGCGGTGGATCTCCTCGATCGGATGCAGACCTCGAAGGCCGGCAAGATCCTCGCGGTCATGCCTCCCCCGAAGGCTGCCCGCCTCGCTGAGCAGCTCACCGCGCCGATCACACTGGAGCAGAGATGACCCTGGGCTCGCCGATCCTGGGGCTTGGACCCCAGTCCCGGGGCGCTGAGGCGCCCACAGCTGAGCGGGGACCGGGCGAGGGCTCCGGGGACCTGGAGCAGGGCTTTGAGGCGCTCCTCCAGGACGTCCAGCGACCCGGATCGCCCGGCGCCTCCAGGGCGGTCGACGCCGAGCCGGGGGCCGACCCCGGGGAACACCCCGACGCGCTGGCCTGGGGGATGATCCTCGAGCCCCTGCGCTCGGGTGAGCCCGGGCTCCCGGGTGCGGCGCTGCCCGGGCAGCGGCCCCTCGCCTCGGATCCGGGGCTGCAGCCCCTGGCTGCGTCCGTCCCCCCCCGGGGCCCGGGCGCCTCCAGCGGGGCCCCTGCGGCCCCCGAGGGGCCCGATCCAGCCTGGATCCGGAGCTCTCCCCCCGGCCCCGACGCCTGGCTCGTCCAGGCCGATCCCCCACCGGAGAGCGGCGCCCCGCGGATCGGAGCCCCCGATCCTCTCGAGGCCGGGCTCGAGCCACCCGTCCTCGGGGAACCTGTCCTCGAGGCGACCTCCGCTCAGGGGAACCCCGGGGGATCACCGCTGGCGGGAGCCTCGCTGGAGGGGCTCGGGCCCGGCGGCGCCGGGGCAGGCGGCGCCCAGCCCAGCGCCCAGCCCAGCGCCCAGCCCAGCGCCCAGCCCAGCGCCCAGCCCAGCGCCCAGCCCAGCGCCCAGCCCAGCGCCGGGGCAGGCGGCACCGAGACAGGCGGCACCGAGACAGGCGGCACCGAGACAGGCGGCACTGAGACGGGCGGCACTGAGACGGGCGGGCTCGGGCCGTCCAGCCCCGGGGCGGGATCCATCGGGGGCCAGGAGTCGAGCCCTCAGGGGGGGAGCCAGGCCCCCACGCTGCTGCACACCCCCGCCCCCGCCTCCGCCTCCGCCTCCGACGCCTCCGAGCTCCTCCGTGCGGAGGCCCCTCCGGCGCCTGAGCCGAGGTCTGAGCCCCACCTGCCACCTCCGCTGCAGCGGGGCTGGGGTGCGGGTCGGGTGGACGCAGACGGGAGCCTGCGGATCCAGCTCGATCCCGATCTCGCGGTGGAGGTCCGTCCCCGGGGGGGTGGGCTCGAGGTCCTGCTGGACGGCACCGCCGACGGGCTCGAGCCGATGCGGGGCGTCGAGCAGGAGCTGGAGGGGGCGCTGAGCCAGGCCGGCTATGAGCTGACCGGGTTCGCGCAGCGACGGCGTCCCCACCGCGAGGGTGGTGGGGGGCCTGTCCGGGTCCGCCAGGACCGATCGACGGGGCCTGAGCCCCAGCACACCGCGCCCCTGGCGCGGGGCTCTCTGATCAACACCGTCGCCTGAGGTTGACGTGGACGAGATCATCCCGGTGGTGGACACCCCCCTGGTCACTGGCCAGCCCGCCCCGACGGCTCCGACCGACGAGGCCCTCGGAGAGGAGGCCTTCCTCCGGCTGCTGACCGAGCAGCTCCAGAACCAGGATCCCCTCGATCCCATGAAGAACGAGGAGTTCGTGGCGCAGCTTGCGCAGTTCTCGAGCCTGGAGCAGCTCTTCGGGCTGCAAGCCACGATGGAGGCGGTCTACCTGGGCATCGCCTCGATGAACAACGCCAGCATGGCCACCCTGCTGGGCACCGACGTGGTCGCCCTTGGAGACACCGTCCACCTCGATGAGTCCGGCTCGGAGAGCCTGCACTTCGAGGCCGCCTCGTCGTTCAGCCAGGCCACGATCACCCTCACCGACGAGAGCGGTCGGGTCGTCCAGACGCTGGAGATCGGGGGCAGGGACGCCGGCGCGTTCGAGGTCGAGTGGGACGGGACCGATCTGGACGGCCAGCGCCTCGAGGAGGGCGACTACACCTTCTCGATCGAGGCCACCGACGCAGACGGGCAGCCCGTGGCTGTCGACACGTTGATCACCGGGATCGTCGACGAGATGGACTACAGCACCGGGACCCCGCAGCCCTCCATCCAGGGCGTGTCGGTGCCCCTGGAGGACATCCGTCGCCTCACCGACGGCACGCCCGGCGCCCAGCCGTGACCGCGCTGGAGCGGATCGCCCCCGGCGGTCTCTCGACGGGGACGCGGGTTCGCTCCGGGGAGCTGGCTCAGCCGGGGTTCGAGGCCGCGCTGGAGCGCCTCCTCGATCCTCCACCGCCGGAGCCTGAGGGCGACGAGGCCTCCACCGACGGTGTCCGCCTGTCCCGCCACGCCGAGTCGCGGCTGGCCAGCCGGGGGCTGTCCTTTGGCGAGGAGGAGCGGGCCCAGCTGTCGGAGGCGCTGACGGCGCTGCAGGGCCGCCAGGCCCGCAAGGCCCTGGTTTTGACCGGAGATCGGGCCTGGATCGTGGGCGTCGAGCGGCGCACCGTGGTCACCGTGATGAGCCGGACCGAGGCGTTGGGGCAGGTCTTCACCGATCTGGACTCAACCTATGTGGCCGGCTGATCGATCTCGATCCTGCAAGTCGGGCCGGACCAAGGGATGTCCCCGCGGAGGCCCAGAGATCGCTGACCGACCGATGCGATCTGCAACCACCTGCGAGGAGGAGACCATGTCTCTGTTTGGAACCCTGCAGACCGGGGCGAGCGGCCTCGGCGTATCTGGCGCGTCCCTGGGCGTGATCGGTGACAACATCGCGAACCTCAACACGGTTGGCTACAAGCGGAGCACTGCTTCCTTCGCCGACATGCTGCCACAAGACGTCTTCGGGCTGGGGGGGCCGGCCCAGCTGGGGCGTGGCGCCGCCAACCTCACGATCGGCGGACAGTTCACCCAGGGGACCCTGATGGGCTCGGGCAACGCGCTGGACATGGCGATCAGCGGCGGTGGCTGGTTCCAGGTCAACGACGGCTCCCAGAGCTTCTACACCCGCGATGGCTCCTTCGGGCTGGACAACGAGGGCTACCTGGTCACCCCGATGGGGCACCGGGTCCAGGGCTATGGAGCGTCCGGGGGCCAGATCTCCCCGGTCCTCGGCGATCTCCAGATCGGCAGCACCCCTGCGCCGCCCGCCGAGACCACCGCCATCACCCTGGATCTGGTCCTGGATCCAGACGCGGGCAACGATCTGGACTATGGCGCGCTGGCCCTGGACGGGGCGACCACCTCCATCGAGGACGCCGCCGCCGCCGCGGACTTCAACACCTCGATCACCGTCTACGACTCCCTGGGGCGCGATCACGACCTGCTGCTGAACTTCGAGCGGGTGGCCGGCACCAACGAGTGGACCTACTCCGCGGTGATCGACGCAGGCGAGACGGACGCGGCCGGCGCGGTCGAGGGCATGGCCCTGGAGGTCGGCAGCGGGAGGCTGGTGTTCGACACTGAGGGCAACCTCACCGGGAACTCGTTCACCACCACCGGCACCGCGTGGTCCTGGCCCGGAGCGGACGCCTGGGCGCCGGAGCTGCAGCTGGGGCTGGACGGGACCGGAGCGGGGAGCGACGGAGGCGTGGTGAACACCGGGGATCAGGCCAGCAGCGTGCTGTCCATCTCCCAGGACGGCTACGCGATGGGCGATCTGGTGTCCCTGGCGGTGGACGAGGAGGGGGTGATCCGGGGCCAGTACAGCAACGGCCAGGAGATGGAGCTGGGCCAGGTGGCGGTGGCCAGCTTCGACGCTGAGTCGGGGCTGCAGCGCCTCGGGGGCAACCTGTACGGAGCGACGTTCGCCAGCGGGGATCCAGCGGTGGGGGCCGCGGGCACCGGCGGCCGGGGCTCGATCACCGGCTATGCGCTGGAGCGCAGCAACGTCGATCTGGAGCACGAGTTCGTCTCGATGATCCAGGCTCAGCGCTCGTATCAGGCCAACGCAGGGGTGGTGCGCACCGCCGATGAGACGCTGCAGGAGCTGGTCAACCTGGTGTGAGCCGCCGGGGCCGGGGGATCCGCTGGCTCCGCTGCGCCACGGCCCCCACCAGGGCGGCGCTCGCCTCCCTAAGCGAGTTGTCGACGGGGTCTAGCACGTCCAGCCGGCCCCGACGCCTGGCTTGTCCAGGCCGATCGCGTCCACGTCGTCGATCCGGCTGTCGGCGAGCTCCAGCACGTCCAGCCGGCCCGGGGCTCCGGCTCCCTCGCCGCAGAGCAGCGCGTGATCCAGGGCGCAGAAGAGGCGGGCCGTGGCTTGGACACGCCCGCCCCGGACATGGACGCACACGGACGCAGGGGGAGGGCTGCTGTGGCTGGGGCTGTCGCCGCTGCTCAGGCGTTGGGGTTGGCTCTGATCCCGGCTTCCTTGAGGGCCCGATAGGCCTCCCGGGGGCGATCGGCGCCATCGAGCAGGCCGTTGCGGCACCAGTAGCCTCGATCCTTGTCGGACAGCAGATCCAGCAGCAGGTGCACGGACGGATGGGCCTCAGCGGCTCGATCCGCCTCCAGGCAGCGCTGAGCGACCAGGGCGTCGTCTCTCTGGCGCCGGGCCTCGGTGCCGAACGGCAGCTCCACGTGGGCTGTGGCGAGGAGCCCCAGCCCGCGGGCCCGCTCGTGGGCCCGGGACACCTGAGGGGCGACGGGCTGGGACGCGGCGATCCGGAACGCGATCCGCTCGACGGCGCCGGCTGCAGCCCGGGACAGGAGAGGATCCAGGGCTGGATCGTCGGGGTGGAAGCCCTCCCGGGGGAAGTGGGAGAAGTAGCCCGACGCCTCGTCGTGCAGCGGACGACCGATCCGGCCCAGGGTCAGGGCCGGGCCCTCCCAGCGTGCCAGCACCTCGCCCAGTGGCTCCAGGTCCCGGGGTCGGCACACCACCTCCCACGCGGCGTCCGGAGCACGAGCGGTGTGCAGCTCGCGCTGGGCGGGGGTCGGCGGGCCGGCGGAGAACACCGACAGGGACACGCCGTGTCGCGCCAGCCACGCGATCCGATCCAGCACGTCGGGATCGTGTAGATCCGCGAGCGGGATCCGGATCCGGCTCAGGCCTAGATCGAGGACCTGTAGCAGCACCGCGTCGTCGCGGGCGATCTTGCGTGCGAGGGCGTCGAGATCGCCGTACGGGATCTCTGCACGGCGCCCCAGGCGGTGGCGGAGCCAGGCGCCCAGCCGCCGGGCCCTCGGGGGCTGGGGGGCGGCGGACAGGGGTCGGACGATCTGCAGGCGGTGGCCCGATGCGTCGATGGTGAGCCGGGTCACCCCCAGGTGCTCCCGATCGTCGCGGCCGTGCTCTGGATCGGCGGGGGGGACGGAGCGCAGCGCGGCGTACTCGGGGCGCACGAAGGCGGCCGACGGCAGGGTGTACAGATCGACGCCGCGGTAGCGGTTGTAGAAGAAGCGGTGCACGTGCCCGGAGAACAGGGCCTCGACCTGATGCTTCACCAGCAGCTCGAGCAGCCAGGCCCTCGGGCGGGGCCCCAGGTTGTCGTAGTGCTCGGGCTCGTCGGGCTCGCAGAGGAAGGGGGGGTAGTGGGTGAAGACGAAGATCCGCTCGTGCCCGGCCGCCAGATCCGCCTCGAGCCAGGCGCGCTGGGCGTCGGCCTCTTCCGTGTCGGCGTCCAGCAGGGTCCCGTCGAGGATCACCAGGTGGCATCCTCCCCGATCGAGGGAGCGAAATGGAGGGCCCCAGGCCTCGGCGAACGCCCGGCGCCCCCGGGAGACCTGGGCCGGGGCGTTGGCGGTGGAGTGCTTGTCGCCCACGTCGTGGTTGCCCGGCGCCACCACCAGGGGACAGCTCAGATCGCCATAGATCCGGGCCGCGACGGCCAGGGCCTCGGTGTGGGTGGGCAGGGTGGGGATCGGGTGGACGACGTCCCCCAGGTGGATCACGAGCGCGGGCCGCATGGCCACCAGGGCCTCGGCCATGCGGCGGTTCCGCTCGTTGTGGGTGGCGTCGGAGGGGAACGCACGCTGCCCGTCGTCGCGCTCGACGCGCACGTGGGTGTCGGTGACGAGGGCCAGGATCAGAGGCTGCATCTGGGGTGGACCGCCGGAGTGGGTGGGTGTGCAGGGCCGCAGCGAGGGGCTCGACAGACCCTGCGGCCTCGTCGAGCACGGTGTCGGGCGCGGGGCGCAGGCGGGTCGGGGGCAGGGTGAGGCGCTCGACGAAGGCGCCATCCCGGCCATCGATCCCCTAGCACCAGCGCCTCCACATCTCCCCCCCGTCGGGTCCCCTTAGCGTCCCCGGACCACACCGCCTGTGGGCTCCAGGGATCCCGGAGCAGGGAGCTGCTCCCCCGCACCCCCCTCGGGGCCTGTTGCCTCCGCTGTGGGGGCTGCCCGGCCCCTGCTCCCGCCGGCCGTGATCGTCGGGTCGTGGATATGTGGCAGGACCCAAGGCTGCAGAGGTCTACGCTCCATGAAGATGTCCCTGTACTACTGGCCCATGATCCCCGGTCGGGGGGAGTTTGTTCGCCTCGTGCTCGAGGCCGCCGGCGTCGAGTACGTCGACGTGGGGAGGATCGAGGGCGTGCCCGCGGTGCTCGATGCGGTGCGGGGATCGCTGGGGGGGCGCCCCCACAGGGCGCTGCCGATCCTGGTGGACGGGGAGGAGGTGCTGTCCCAGACCCCGGTGATCTGCACCTACCTGGCCGAGGCCTACGGGCTGGCGCCTGGGCGGGAGCACCGCTGGGGGGCCCTGACGCTGCTGCTCACGGCGATGGATCTGGTCACCGAGGCCCACGACGTACACCACCCGGTCTCGAGCCGGCTGCGCTATGAGGACCAGCAGCCTGAGGCGAGGCGAGCCGCTGAGCTGTTCGTCCGTGAGCGCCTGCCGTCGTTCCTCGCCCACCTCGAGGGCGTGTGTCGCGACAATCCCCAGAGCGACTGGATGATCGGGGGGCGGCTGTCCCACGTGGATCTGGTGGTGGAGCAGCTGCTGCGGGGGCTCGAGCACGCGTTCCCCGCCGCGATGGCGTCCGCTCCGATCCCCGGGCTCCGGGCGCTGGCGGCGGCGGCGGCGTCCCTGCCCCGGATCGCGGCCTACCGGGCCTCGGAGCGCTGCATCCCGTTCAACCGCGACGGCCTGTTCCGGGCCTACCCCGAGCTCGACGTCCCCCCGGCGTAGGGCCCGGGACCGGTCGAGGCCTGGCTCCGATCGGGCAGCGCTCCCGGTGTAGCGTCGAGAAACTTCCGGGGATCCTGACTTGTTCGATCCGGACACGTCGGCTAGGCGGCTGTCCCTGGAGGCATCGATGCCATGTGTCCTGTTTCCCCTGATCCTCGCGGCCTGCACCGCAGGCAAGGCCCCCGTCGATCCGATCGACGATCAGGTCGAGGAGGACAGCAGGCCTCCGATCGCCCGGATCGAGCCGGTGGTCGACACCTACCACGGGGTCGAGGTCTCCGATCCCTACCGCTGGCTCGAGGTGTGGGACGATCCCGAGGTCCGGGCCTGGAGCGACGCGCAGGACGCGTTCGCACGGCAGGTCCTGGCGCAGCTTCCCGGGCGTGAGGCGCTGGCTGCGGATCTGTCGCGGCTGATGGGGGCCGAGCGCACGAGCTACCGCGACGTGACCTTCGGGGGTGAGCGGATCTTCGCCAAGCGCCACGCACCACCGAAGCAGCAGCCGGTGCTGGTGGAGCTGCTCGGCCTGGAGGCCGACGCCGAGCACCGGGTCCTGCTCGGTCCCGAGACCTTCGATGCTGACGGGCTGGTCACCATCGACTGGTTCGTGCCCTCCCCCGATGGCTCGAAGATCGCGGTGTCGCTGTCCCGGGGGGGCACTGAGTCCGGCGATCTGTATATCCTCGACGTCGAGACCACAGAGGCCCTCGAGGAGCCCATCCCGCGGGTCAACGGGGGCACCGCCGGGGGGGTGGCCGCGTGGACCGCCGACGGCGCCCAGCTGCTGTACAGCCGCTACCCCCGCGGTGGCGAGCGCCCCGCCGAGGACATGCTGTTCTACGTGCAGCTGTACCGCCACACCCTGGGCACCGATCCAGCGACCGACGTGCTGGATCTCGAGGCCGAGCTGCCCCGGATCGCCGAGATCGATCTCGAGGCCCACCACGCCACCGGGCGGTTCCTGGTCACGGTGCAGGACGGCGACGGCGGAGCGTTCTCCCACTGGCTGCGCGAGCCCGATGGCACCCACCGGAAGCTGTCGACCTTCGGGGATCGCACCGTGATGATCACCTTCTCCGAGGATGGCTCGGAGCTGTACGCGGTGTCGTTTGCCGACGCCCCCCGGGGCCGGATCCTCCGGCTGCCCATCGACGGCACCGTGGCCGAAGCCACCGAGGTGGTCGCCGAGGGCTCCGACGTGGTGGTCCCCAGCTTCTGGGCGACCCCGAGCGTCCGAGAGCTCGGTGGGCGGCTGTTCGTCGAGTACCAGACCGGTGGGCCCTCAGAGCTCCGGGTGTTCGATCGATCCGGAGCGCCGGCGCCTGGTCCGGAGCAGCCTCCGGTGGGCGCCCTGGGCTCGATGGTCCCCACACCCGACGGGAAGCTGCTGTTCTCCGGCGGCTCGTTCGTGCAGCCCTGGGGCTGGTCGCTGTACGATCCCACCGCTGAGACCACCACGCCGACGGGCCTCAACGAGCCCCCGCCCGTCGATCTGTCCGGCGTCGAGGTGCGTAGGGAGCTCGCGACCAGCAAGGACGGCACCGAGATCCCGCTGAACCTGCTGCTGCCCGAGGGCGTGCAGCTCGACGGCAGCAACCCCTGCATCGTGACCGGCTATGGCGGCTATGGGGTCAACCTCACCCCCCACCTGGCCCTCGATCGGGCACCCCTGCTGGCCAACGGCGTGATCTACGTCGTCGCCAACCTCAGGGGGGGGGGTGAGCTCGGGGAGACATGGCACGAGCAGGGGATGCTCACCCACAAGCAGAACGTGTTCGACGACCTGTACGCGGTGTTGACCCACCTGGTGGAGCGGGGCTACACCTCTCCTGAGCGCACGGGCCTCATCGGTGGGAGCAACGGCGGGCTGCTGATGGGGGCCACCCTGACCCAGCACCCCGACGCTGCGGCGGCCGTGGTCTCCGCAGTGGGGATCTACGACATGCTGCGGGTCGAGCTCTCTCCCAACGGAGCCTTCAACATCACCGAGTTCGGCACGGTGACCGATCCAGCGCAGTTCGAGGCGATGTATGCCTACTCTCCGTACCACCACGTGGTCGATGGCACGCGCTACCCGCCGATCCTGTTCACCACCGGCTCGAACGATCCCCGGGTGGATCCCATGCAGTCTCGCAAGATGATGGCGCGGCTGCAGGCCGCAGCGGCTCCGGGCTCCGGCCCCCTGCTCCTGCGCACCAGCCACGACGCCGGGCATGGCAGCGGCACCCCGCTGAGAGAGCGGATCTCCCTGCGCGCCGATCAGCTCTCGTTCCTGCTCCACCACATCGGCGTCGACTACACCCCTATGCAGCCCTGATCCACCAGGGCTCCCGGGCCCGCGCTGGGTCGACGGCGCCTGGAGCCCTGCTGTGCCGGATCTGCCCGCCCGCGCTGATCGCGCCGGGGCTGCCGCGCTGTCTGCCTGCGCGCCGGGGCTGCCGCGCTGTCTGCCTGCGCGCCGGGGCTGCCGCGCTGTCTGCCTGCGCGCCGGGGGCCCGGGCCCGGGATCCAAGTGCGATCGTCTTGGGTACCGTCAGAGGAGTGTAATGCTCTGACCTTGGTCTGAGATCCTCTCGATGGGGTACCCTCCGCGCTGGAGGATCCATGGAGATCGCGTCCCAGGTCGACGAGGTGTTGGTGCACCGCCTCGGCGCAACCATCACCCGCAGGGCGACCCTATCCCTGAGGGCAGGGGGATCGCACACGATCCGTCTGGGGGGGCTCCCCCTGTCGCTGATGGATCCAACCGTCCGGATCGGTGTGGAGGGCCTAGCTGGCGGGGCCGCGCTGCAGATCACCGGGATCCGGGTCACCCTGCACACCCGCCCCCGCTCCGAGGTCGAGCCCGAGCCTGACACCGAGCGCCTCGAGGCGGCGAGGCGGGAGGCGATCCGGATCCGGCGCCGGCGCGACATCCTCGTCCTGGAGCAGGAGCTGCTGCAGCAGATCCAGATGCCCGGGCGTCCCACGGGGGAGGTGGGCAAGGCGCCGCCTGCGTCTCCGATGGTGGCCCGGGTCCAGCTCGATGGCTTCGTCGACGAGGCCACCGCCCAGCGCCAGGCCACGGTGCACGAGCTCGATCAGCACCTCGTCCGCCTCCAGGAAGAGATCGTCGCCCTGGAGGACGCGGTGAGACGGCGTGACGCTGCGCGCAGGGCCCGCCCCGACGAGGTCAGCAAGGCCGTGATCGCCACGCTGCGTGCACCCGGGGCGGTGGAGGGCGCCCGGCTCGTCCTGCGCTACCAGGTGCCAGCCGCGCGCTGGGTCCCGGTGTACCAGGTCCAGGTCGACGGCGACGGGGGCCGGGCCACGGTCACGATGCGGGCCTCGGTGGCTCAGGCGTCGGGGGAGTCGTGGTCGGGGGTGCGGCTGTCGCTGTCGACGGCCCTGCCCCAGGTGTTCACCGAGCTACCCCGCCTCGCTGCGCTGCGGATCGGCAAGGCGCAGCCCCGTCCCCAGCTGGCTCCGGCCTACCGTCCACCCCCGGTGGGGGCGAGCGTGCTGTACGCCGATCTCGATCGGGAGCGCAGGCTGCTGCAGCCCCATCGCCCGTCCCCGCGCCCTGGCCCCTCGGTGCCCAGATCCAGGGGCCTGCCTCCGCTGCCCGCCGTGCCGGCGATCGACACCGCGCTGCGGGTGGGGGGCTCGGTGAGCACGGGAGGAGGCGGAGGAGGCGGAGCAGCGGCCCCCTCCGCGGCCCTCGACGAGCCGCTCGACGTGCTCAGCGCGACCTCCTTCGGGGGCGTCCAGGCGTCTGCGGAGCCGGAGGAGCCCGAGCCCACAGGGTTGCTCCGATCGGCCCCCGCCCCCGCGCCGAGGCGGAGCGGGAGGTCAGGAAAGAGGAAATCTCTGGCAAAGGCCTCGAGGTCCCGGGGGGAGTGGGTGGTGGAGGAGGAGGAAGAGGACGAAGAAGACGGGCTCGGAGGGTTCGATGAGGCCCCCGAGGCGTCGAGGGCTCCAGCGTTCGCCAGCCTCCGGCTGCCCGACGCGACCTCCCCCGAGCGGGGGAGGCTCCGGGTCGTCGATCAGCGTGCGGCCTATGTCGCCGGCCTTGGCGTCCCGGTGGACTTCGACGTGGTGGCGCTGGTGGAGCGGGCCACCGCGGCCGCCGACACCGTCCGGGAGCTGGAGCTGCCCGTGGGGGCGAGCCCCGTCGGTCGCAGCTCGGGGCGGTTCGATCACAGCTACCGCACCGAGGATCGGATCGACGTGCCATCCGACGGGCAGTGGCACACTGTGCCGGTGCTGTCTGAGGGAGGCCCCTGCAAGATGTGGTACGTCGTCGTGCCCCGGGAGGATGTCTCGGTCTTTCGGGTCGCGTCGTTCCCAAACCCGCTGCGGCAGCCGCTGCTGGCGGGCCCAGTGGAGGTCTACGTCGGAGGGGCTTACCAGCTCACCGGGGAGCTGCCCACGGTCGCGCCGGGCGAGGACGTGTCCCTGGGCATGGGGGTGGAGCCCGCCGTGCGCTGTGCCCGCAACGTGCGCTACGAGGAGCAGCGCAGCGGAGAGCAGGTCGTGTCCATGACCGAGCTGCACCACACGATCGAGATCCAGCTGCGCAACGGGCTGCAGCGTGCCGCCACCGTCCAGGTGCGGGAGCGGATCCCCCAGCCCGCCCGGGGCGCGGAGGTCGCGGTGGACGAGGTCTCCGTCGAGCCCGCCTGGACCCCCTACCACCAGCGCGAGCGCCTGCGCCCGCTGGAGGGGGGGCGCCAGTGGGAGATCGAGCTGCCCGCGGGGGGCACCGCCGATCTGGTCGCGCGCTATGTCGTGCGGATCTATGCGAACAACGAGGTCGTCGGTGGCAACCGACGGGAGGCGTGACGTGGGCGAGCACACCGAGCACAGGCCGTCGCTGGATCCAGAGCGGCGGCTGATCGAGCTCCCGATCCACGAGGTCGTGGTCCTCGAGGATCGGGCGACGGTGACCCGTCGGGGGCAGCTGGTGGCCACCGCCGGCCGACAGCAGCTGTCGATCGAGGGCGTCGCACCGGTGCTCCAGGACGTCTCCCTGAGGGCTGAGCTGCGCGCAGGCGCTGCTCGGATCGCGGACGTCCGGGTCCGGCGGGCGCTGCGGATCCGTCAGGCTGAGCGCCCCGCAGCGATCCGAGCCCTGGAGGAGGAGGGGGAGGCCCTGTCCGGGCGCCTCCGCGCTGCAGGCGAGCGGGGCTGGCGGGCGGTCCAGCGCCACCAGCGCCTGTGGGAGATGCTGATCCAGGGGGCGGTGGAGATCCCACAGGACGCGGCCTGGGGGCGGGTGGATCCCGACGCCTGGCGCCACACCTTCGGGGCCCTGTTCGAGCGCGCCCGGGCTCAGCAGGAGCAGCTGCTCGATGCCCACTTCGAGGCCGAGGATCTGGCCTCAGAGCTCGCCGCGCTGGCGCTGCGGATCCAGCTCGCGGGCCGACCCGATGTGCGGGTGGCCGCATGGATCGAGCTCGATCTAGTGGTGGACGAGCCTGGCCCGATCGAGCTCTCAGCGTCCTATGTCGTGCCCAACGCCATGTGGCGACCCCTGCACACCGCCGAGCTGCGACAGGTCGACGGCGCAGACGTGCTGCGTCACGTCGTGCGCGCCGGCGTGTGGCAGAACACCGGCGAGGACTGGGGCGGGGTGAGGTTGCTGCTGTCGACCGCCCGCTCCTCCTCCGCCACCGAGCCCCCGCTGCTCAGCGACGATCTGCTGAAGGTTCAGCGCCGCGCTGAGGAGGTCTCACTGGAGGCGAGGGAGGTCGAGGTCCAGACCACCGGCCCCGACAGTGGTGGAGCCCCCGAGCCCCGAGCCATCGATCTGCCCGGGGTCGACGACGGAGGGGAGGTCCGGCTGCTGCCCGCCCCGGGCGCGAGCGTGGTCCCCTCAGACGGTGCGCCCGCCTTCTTCGATCTGTGGAGCTTCGAGGCCCCGGCCAAGGTCGAGCGGATCGCGATCCCCGAGCGGGATCCACGGGTGATCGTGCGCTGTGAGGCGATCAACGAGGGGCAGCGCCCCCTGCTGGCGGGCCCGGTGGAGCTGGTCCTGGACCATGGCGCGATCGGCTGGACCGAGACGCGGTTCGTCCCGCCCGGTGGTGCGCTCGAGCTGTCCTTTGGTCCCGACGACACGCTGCGGCTGCAGCGAGAGGAGCGGCTCAGTCGCGACGAGGTGGATCAGGTCGACAAGTGGCGGCGCCGGGATCAGCGGGTGGATCTGTACCTGTCGAACCTGGGGCTGAGCCCGCGGACGCTCTCGATCACCGAGCGGGTCCCGGTGTCTGAGGTCGAGGAGGTTCGGATCGAGCTCCAGGCGGGCACCACCGGGGCGGTCAAGCCCGACGCCGACGGCTTCGTGCGCTGGTCCAGGACCCTGGAGCCCGGGGCGAGGGATCACATCTCGCTGCGGTTCCAGGTGGCCACCGCCCCGGGTGTGGACTTCGGCTGAGGGCGCCGGCGTGGGCCTCGGCTGAGGGCGCCGGGCAGGATCGCTGGCTCCGTCTGGGGAGGTGAGCCGCCACGACACCGGGCTCGCTGAGGCAGCTGGGTTTGAGGGCGTCGAGGCTGCGGGGGATGGACTGGTGTCGAGGGAGGAGCACGCCCCTGCACAGGATCGACGGGGCGTGGCGGCCCCGGATCGACGGGAGCAGCGGCGGACGTGGGGTCGCCGGCTCACCTCTCCGGGCTCACCTCTCCGGGCTCACCTCTCCGGGCTCACCTCTCCGGGCTCACCTCTCCGGGCTCACCTCTCCGGGCTCACCTCTC
>DRPG01000347.1 GCA_011376105.1 Deltaproteobacteria bacterium | reverse complement strand
GCGGCGCTGATCGGCCCCCTCGCCGAGGAGCTCGGCGGGATCGCCATCACCTGCGACGTGACCCACATGGTGGCGCTCCAGGGAGCCCTCGCTGAGCTGAAGGCCCAGGCGGGGCCGGTGCACACCCTGCTGTGGAACGTGGGCCCGGGGGTGTGGGGCAACATCGACGAGATCGGGATCGACGACATGGAGTTCGCCTGGCGGACCAACGCGCTGGGGCTGTTCGTAGCGCTCCAGGAGGTGCTCTCCGACATGCGGATCGCTGGAGAGGGCAACGTCCTGGTCACCGGCGCGACCGCCAGCCGGCGGGGCATGCCCTTCACGACTGCGTTCGCGGCGGGCAAGGCAGCTCAGCGGAGCCTGTGCCAGTCCCTGGCCCGGCAGCTGTGGCCCGAGGGGATCCATGGCGCCCGGGTGGGGATCGACGGGAGGATCGATCTCCCGACGACCCGGGCGGACAGGCCCGACAAGCCCGACGAGGTGTTTGTCTCCCCCGCCGCCGTGGCCCAGACCGCGCTGCACCTCTGCCGACAGGATCGGACCGCCTGGTCCTTCGAGCTGGAGATCCGTCCCCACCTTGAGCGCTGGTGAGCGGGCGCCGGGGCAAGCGCCGGGGCGGACGCTGGTGAGCGGGCGCCGATCACGACGCCTCGAACACCAGGGAGGCGCTGTTGATGCAGAAGCGCACCCCTGAGGGCGGCGGACCATCATCGAACACGTGGCCCAGGTGCCCTCCACATCGGGAGCACACGACCTCGGTGCGATCCATGCCGTGGCTGTGATCCGGCCGTGTCGTGACCGCTTCTCCGTCCAGGGCAGCGGTGAACGAGGGCCAGCCACACCCTGAGCGAAACTTCTCGCCGCTGCGGAACAGCTCCGCAGCACAGCCCGCACAGCGGTAGGTGCCCTCCTCGTGGTGATCCCACAGGTCACCGGTGAAGGCACGCTCGGTCCCTCGCTCCCGCAGCACATGGAACCGCAGCGGGGTCAGGCGGAGTCGCCAACCCTGCTCATCCGTGGGTAGATCATCGTCCATGGGACCTCCTGGTGACTCGGGGGAGAGAACACTTCACCTATTGGCTCGAGGGACCGATGAGCAGGGAGGAGGACACAGACCCGTGTCGACTGAGTCGGAACCCCAGGTCATGGCGGCCGGCCCCCGGATCGTGGCCGATCTCAGCGGCCCTAGCGCTCTCGGAGCGCCTCAGGGGCCTGCAGCCGGTGACGCGGACAACGAGGTGCTAAAGCCCGCTGGGCTCACCAAGCTGACCTTCGAGGTCCGGACCGAGCTCGACAACATCATCGGGTTCTCCAACATGCTCGCCGAAGATCTTGGGCGGGAACAGCCCTGGGCGCTGGAGGACACCAACAAGATCCGGACGGCGGCCGAGAGGGTGCTCCAGCTGATCTCCAGGCTCGAGCAGCACGTCGACGCGGCCAAGGAGGAGGCCTCGCGTGATCCCCTCACCGGGATCGCCAACCGGCGCGCCTTCGAGCTGCGCTGTGGGGCGCTGGTGGAGGAGACCTCGGACACACCCCTGTCGCTGGTCCTCATCGATCTCGATCGCTTCAAGGACGTCAACGACACGCTGGGTCATCTGGTCGGGGACGATGTCCTCAAGGGCGTGGTGGAGCGGTGCCGGCGCGCGGTGCGCGACTCGGATCTGCTGGCGCGTCTCGCCGGAGACGAGTTCGTCCTGCTGCTGCCCTCGACCCCTGAGGACGAGGCGATCCGGGTCGCGGATCGCGTCCGGGCTTCGGTGGTGGAGAGCCCCATCGCCACCCGGAAGGGGGCCGTGCCGATCACCGTGAGCCTCGGCGTCGCCACCCACCGATCGGGCGACGGCAGCGTCGGGGACCTGGTCGAGCGCGCAGACAAGGCGATGTACCGCTCCAAGCACGATGGCCGGGACAAGGTCTCGACGCTGTCGGACTAGATGACCCCGACCGGTCGACCCCGCGACGGTGAACCAGACCAGAGAAGGCGCAGCTGATCACCCCGTCACGGAGCGCTCGACCTCACCTCTGGCCCGGAGCAGCGCGCTCGACCTCACCTCTGGCCTAGAGCAGCGCGCTCCGGCCTAGAGCAGCGCGCTCCGGCCTAGAGCAGCGCGCTCCGGCCAGGATCCCCTGGCCTCGGCACCTGCTCGGGGTGCGGGGGGCGAGATCTACGGGGGGGGCGAGATCTACGAGGTTGGGTCTCCGGATCAGAGCCGCTCGATCAGGGTTGGCTGGAGCCCCTGAGCCGAGCGCTCAGCGGGCCTGGACAGGACCGGGAACGGAATAGAATTCCGGCCACCGCGGCGCGTCAGAGCAGTCGCGCCGCCCCGAGACCCGGAGATCCCATGCGCTGGTTGCCCCTGTCCTGCCTGCTCCTCCTGTCCACCCTCACCTCCCCCGCGTCTGCTCAGGATCCCGACGGTGACGTGCACACCCAGCTCCAGGCGAAGAAGCCGAGCCGGGACCGCGCGGGCGGAGGCGGAGGCGGAGGGAACAGCGCTGCAAAGGGCAAGAAGAAGAAGAAGAAGAAGAAGGGCCCCAAGTACAAGGGCCCCTTCAAGAAGAAGGAGTACCCCTTCAAGGAGCTGATGCGGCCCCTGACCCTGCCCGAGGGCATGGGAGAGGGTGGCCTGGAGCTGGGCTACCAGCGGCTCCTCCAGACCGACTTCGTGACCAGCAACCTCACCTTCGACTACGGCGTGACCGACGAGGTCGAGCTGGGTGCGTCGCTGGGGCTGTACTTTGTCCCCGACGTAGGCGCGAGCGCGCTGACTCTCCGGGGCCACTACCTCGCCTACGACTCCAGGCTGTTCGACGCAGCCCCCGGCGTGCTGTTTCCCGTCGGGCTGCAGGAGGGCTTCCCGATCCAGCTGATCTTCGAGTCCCCCTGTCGCTACCTGCTCACCGACGAGCTCTACCTGTACTTCGGCCAGGGAGCTGTCCCGATCACCCTGAGCCCTGGCTTCGCGATGGCCATCTCCGCCAACGGGGGCGTCGGCTACCAGCTCAACAAGGAGGTCGCCTTCTTCGCGGACACCCAGCTGCTCAGCCTGGTGCTCGCCCCCGAGGCGGGCGTCACCGGCCCATGGCAGACCCTGGTCCTCAACGGGGGGGCACAGTACACCCCGATCCGGGAGCTGGACGTGGGCGGGCGGCTCAACGTGTCCACCGCCTGGGAGGCCATCGATCTCTCCCTCAACCTCTCCCTCAACGGGTACGTCCGCTACCGCTTCTGATCCCCGACGGCCCGGGCCCGATCCCGCCGCTACGGTCCCGGGCCCGACCCGGACACACGATGCTGCTAGGATCGATGGAGCGCGACAGGATCCGGAGCGGAGGATCCCCTGCCCGAGACGTTACGTACCTTCGAGATCGGCCCCTGCCTTGGGCGAGGCGGGTTTGGGGAGGTCTACCGCGCGGTGATGCGCTCTCCGGGGGGGATCGTCACCGAGGTCGCGCTGAAGGTGCTGCGCTACGACATGCAGGCCTCGGGCCAGGCGCTGTCGCGGCTGAAGGACGAGGGGCACCTGCTGTCCCAGCTCCAGCACCCTGCGATCCTCAAGGTCTACGATCTGATCGTGCTCGCGGGGCGGGTGTGCCTGGTCACCGAGTTCATCGACGGCCAGGATCTGTCGCGCTGCATCCGGGGGGGGGATCGGATGCCCCTTCGGGGGCTGATCGAGGTGGTGG
>DRPG01000346.1 GCA_011376105.1 Deltaproteobacteria bacterium | reverse complement strand
GGAAGCGCTCGTCGAGCCACTCCCTCGCCTCGTGGGGCTCGACCTCGAACGCCACGATCACAGCCTCGTCGACCGTGCGTGGCTCCCGGGTGAAGGTGATCACCGACAGATCCCCGTCGGGGAGGCTGACCTCGTCGGGGACGAGGAACCACCTGGACTTGTCTGGGGTGTGGAGCAGCACGTCCGCCTCCGGAGGTACCTTACGCTCCGGCGGGCCGATGCGCACTCAGACATCCACCCTCGGAGGCGCCTGATCCTACCTGGATCGATCGGTGCCTCCTGGGGCTGGCGCCCGGGCCCTCCGATCCCCTGAGCTGGAGCCTCCGATGTTGTGGATCCCTGTGCTGATCGCCTGTACCTCTGGCCCCGACGCCGGGCCCGGCTCGGGCACCTTCCGGGTGCTCACCTACAATGTGCAGGGCCTGCCCGACGCCCTGAGCGCCGCCGAGCGGCCCACCCTGGAGCGGATGGAGCGGATCGCACCTCTGCTCGCTGACTACGAGGTGGTGGGTCTCCAGGAGGACTTCGACGCGACGAACCACGACGCCTTGATCGAGGGGGTGCCCCACCCGGCGGTGGCCTGGTTCGACGATCCGGTGAGCCCCGATCGGGTCTATGGGGCGGGGCTCAGCGTGCTGTCGTCGCTGGGCACCCCGGTCGAGGTCTTCGAGTCCCACTACCAGCAGTGCCACGGGCTCCTCGACGGTGCCTCGGACTGCCTGGCGAGCAAGGGCCTGCTGATCCAGCGCCTGGAGCTGGCCGAGGGGATCGAGCTCGACGTGTACGACACCCACCACGAGGCCGGCGGAGGCCCCGAGGACGACGCGGCCCGGCGCTCCCAGGTCGAGGAGGCCATCGCGTCGATCGAGGGGCTGTCTGCGGGGCGGGCCGTGGTGTTCGCCGGGGACTTCAACCTGCGGTGGAGCGATCCTGAGGACCTCGACGAGCTCCAGCTGTATGCCGACGTGGGGCTGCGCGACGCCTGCCGCGAGGTCTCCTGCCCCGAGGACGATCATATCGATCACGTCCTGCTCCGTAGCTCAGAGCAGCTGTCGCTGGAGGTGATCGCCTGGAGCCGAGAGGAGGCGTTCGTCGACGAGGACGGCGCAGATCTCTCGGATCATCCAGCGATCGTCGCCGAGATCGCCTGGTCGATCCAGCAGTGACCGGGCCGGGGCCGCGGGAGCCCTGCGCTGCTCGACGAACACGTCCGGTAGCGGGCTACTGGGCGCTGGCCTCGCGGGCCAAGGCCCGACCGAACGCAGGCCGGGACAGGTGGCGCTGGCGATAGGACACCAGGGCCTCAGGCAGGTGATCCCCGAGGCCCGCGGTCTCAGCCCAGGCCAGGGTGTGGGCGCACAGGATATCAGCACAGGAGAACCCTGACGCGAGCAGGGTCTCCCGATCTCCGAGCCAGGCGGACAGCGCCGCGACGGCGCGCTCGAACTCCCACACCACCGCGGGTCGGACGTCGACCCGTAGCGCCTCGGGCAGGACGAACGTGTGCTTCGCCTTGGTCCACAGCGGCTGCTCCAGCTCGGTGGTCACGAAGCTGCAGAAGCGATCGTACCGTGCACGCTCGGGGGTGCCTGCCTCGGGGATCAGGCCTGCGTCAGGGTTCTGCGTGGCGACCCAGCTGCAGCAGGCCACGGACTCGGTCAAGATCAGCTCGCCGTCCACCAGCGCTGGCATCTTGCCGAGGGGGTTGAGCGCGAGCAGATCCGCGGCCCTGGGGGTGGTGGCGACGTAGTCCCACTCAGCCCCGGCCTCCTCCAGCGCCCAGGCCACCCGGCTGGCTCGGCTTGGTCGCCCGAACCCGTACAGTGTCATCATCGTGGATACCTCCGTGGGGGAGGTAGCCTCAGCAGGCAGGGATCGACATGGATCAGCGGCCCGGGAGCGCACCACACAGCGCCGGGGGGGCCTGCTGGGTCAGACCCTGGTAGATGGCGGTGGTGGTCTCGATCATCTCCATGCAGTCGCCTCCACGGGCTGAGCTCAGCTGGCACGCCAGCTCCAGCCCCGGCTCCAGCAGGAGCATCGCCTCACAGCAGCTCCGCATCTGATCGCAGCCCTCGCCGGTGGGGGGCTCGAGGATCTCGAGGCCCCGGGTGGGTGTGGAGGCGCGTGGGCAGGCTGCAGAGACCAGGAGGGCCGTGACGATCCACATCCTCGCGTCCACCTGGCCTCCCGCGCTGGGTCTGTCCACAGTGTAGCCACGCCACCGGTGATGGGTCGCGACACCTGGTGACGCTGTGTGGCCGGGGGCGCGTACTAGGCTGGGCCAGGAGGTGATCGTGGCCCGTCTCGGGAAGGGTTTTTGGTTCGCGGTGGTGTTGCCGGGGCTGCTCGGCTTCGACTTCTGGACCAAGGACTGGGTTCGGGACAACCTAGCGGAGGGGGGAGCGCAGCTCCCGCTGATCCCGGGGTGGCTGTCCTTGTGGCACGCTGAGAACCCCGACATCATGTTCTCACTCCCCGTGTCCCCCCCGGTGGTGTTCGTCGGGGGGGCCCTGGCCATGATCGTGCTGGCGATCACCTGGTGGCAGCTGCCCCGGGGCGCCCGGCTGCAGAGCGCAGCCCTCGGCGCGGTGGCCGCCGGCGCGCTGGGCAACCTCGTCGATCGGATCCCCGACGGGACGGTCACCGACATGGTGCGTTTGTACACCGATCATCCGCCCCTGGCGTCGTGGCTGATGGCCACGGTGGGGACCAACACCTGGCCGATCTTCAACGTGGCCGACGTCGCCCTGCTCAGTGGGGTTGGGATGTGGCTGCTGGGGGATCTGTTGCGGTGCGATCCAGATCCCCGGGACACCCTGCCCGGCACCTGATCAGCGCGCGCTCCGCACCGCCTCGAGGATCTCGGCGTCTCTGGGGAACCCTCGCTCAGGGGTCTTCTTCGCCACCAGCCGGCCGTCGACCGCCACCTCGAAGATCCCGCCGGAGCCCCGGACGAGCTCGACCTCTACGCCCAGCTGCTCCTTGAGGGTGGCCGCCGCCCGGGCGGCCCTGGGTAGGTAGCCTCAAGAGCCGCAGTACGTGATCGTCACCGCCATGGTCACCTCCTACGGGGTACCTGTATCGTCGTGGGGTGCAGCTGCTATGTCTCGTGTGCACCCCGAGGGGCAGGGCCACGGATGTAGGACAGGGGGGCAGCCCCGGACCTTGGATCTCGAGCCACAGGTGCAGCCCGTGACGGAGCTGCCGCTGGCTCTGGGGGTCGACCCTGTTGCTCTGATACGGCCCGCCGTTCGCTGGTGTTGGTGGTGTCCGCGATCGCTCGACGCCGGCTCGTGGCTGGGCTTCGGCGTCTGGGTGGCCCGGTGCCCACGTGCTCGTTGCGGGCAGCGCACATGAGGGTTCGCCGGGGGCGACGGGTGTCCGACACTCTGAGACGTACCGCTGATCGAGGTCTCGCCACCCAAGTGACGGACGTCCGTCACTGTGCGGCCTAAAAACGGAGCTTTGGCCATTGGCGCGCCTGCTGCAGTCGGGGTGTGAGGTGGAGGTTGCTCGTGTCCCAGCTCCTGAAGGCCCCTTCGTACACGAAAGCGCAGAACATCAAAGCTGGCGGAATGGTCCAACGGGGCAACCCCACGGCGAAAGCGACGGCCGAGTCTAGGACGCCGCGTCAGGGCAGCATGGGCAACGGCTGGGCGGCCGAGGCCCTGCGGAGGCACGCCGCAGGCGCAGTCACCGCTGCCAGCACCCTGCTGGACCTCGCCGGTGATCTCTGGGATCCCGGTACGGGGTTGGCAGAGGAGCCCTTGGAGCGCGGCGAGTCGTTGGTGGACGATATCCAGCCGTGGTGGCTCGACGAGGATGGCCAACAGGTGCCCGCCCGGGCAGACCCACGGCAAGACCTCATCGCGGATCGACAAGCCAGACACGACGCTGCGATCGACTCGGGCAGGGGCGACAACCTGGACGCGGCCATCGATGTCGCGAGACAGACCGACATGTCGCATGGGTACGACGGCGAGGTCGACGGAGATCTCACGGGCGTGGCCCGTCGCAAGGCGATCCTTGCCGGTGATGTCGGGGCGCTGAAGACGATCCTGTGCTCCGAGTTCACCGCGTCCACGCTGGTGGCGGCTGGATGTGACCTGACGCAGACGTTCCTCGACCCGGCCACCGGGCTGCCCGTCGTCTACGCCGACGGCAACGACAAACATGGGAACCCACGGGTCACCGAAGTGGATGTCTACATGGTCGTGAACACGCAGCCCGAGGCGACACGCGCCGTGATGGACGCAGCGTCCGGAGCGACCGAACGCATCTCGGCCGGGAGTGAGCGCGCCGAAGCGGTCGGCGGGTCACACCTCAGGGCTGACTTTCTGTATGCGACGAACTTGACCTTCGTCGGGATGGAGGCGAGCGAGGACCAAGAGATCGGAGCCGGTGCGGCGGCGGTAGCGCTCGGCGGGATCGAGATCGAGCTCGAGGATCGCAAGCCAGGTGACCTCCAGCAGTGGCTGAAGACGAACGACGGCAGGTTCACCGGCGCAGGGCACTCATCGACGGTGTTCGCGGTCAAGGGAACGGGGATCGCCTACCTTGGCGACGGAGGAAGCCCGGAGATCGAGGGGTACGACACGAGAGGGCTCGCGCCAGGCTGGTACGAGATCCCGGAAGGGGCCGATCTTCGATGGAAGATCGATCCGGACACCGATCCCGCGACGGTCGCCACGCTGCGCGCCCTCGACATCCAGCTGATCGACGCCAACACGCGGGGGGCTGGTGAAGATGCCACCGCCGTGGGGAGCTTTCGCGAGGAGACCGAGCACAGCGAGGAGGGGCGGTCACAGGTCACGAGCAGCGGCCGGCTGCCCACCAGCGCTTGGTACGCCTGGGTCGAGAACCCCAGCATGGCGATAAAACAGGTCTTGTCAGGTAAATAGCATCACGAAGGAAGGGTGGTCATGTTCGTCTCTAGTGTTCTGTTGATCCTCTTGGCGTGCGGCGCCTCGGCGGACACGCCCGGGTCCACGCTCACGAAGATCGCCTCTGGCACAGTCGTCACAGAGCGCTTCCAGCTGATCGATGCCGATCTCTCCAAGGGCGTCGTGGCAGCTCGACTCGAGATCCGCGAGGGGCACGAGCCCTCCGAGCAGCTCCATTGCTCCTACCCCGGCATGAGCCGTGCGGATCTCGGCGTCCGCCTGTACCTGGTACACCTGGGCTCGGAGGAGCCTCCGCAGATGTGGGAGGTGTATCGGTCGCCCGTCGAGGGCGACGAGGCCTGCACGAGCGAGGCGCAGGCGAGGGCGGTTCTCGCAGAGGCCAAGGCAGCGATGGTGGCCGAGGGGCTCGATCCAAGCCGGAGGCTCAAGATCACGGCGGCGGCGGGCGGCCAGGGGGAAGCGCGGGACGTCTCACGGCCGAGCCGTAGCTCGCGCACCATCCCCCTGGATGGCCACACCATCGACATCCAGCTGCAGCACGATCGGCAAGAGGGGCAACACACCTACGTCGCTACGGTGGGGGTGGATGGCGAGACGGCCCTCACCTACACCCACACGCCGAACCCATCCCAAGCAGGAGCCGGCGACATCGAGGTCACCGGAGCGCTCCGCCGAGGCAAGCGCGTGCTCGTGGTGTTCGAAGAGTCCTGGGGTCCGGGGGCAGCGTGGGACAACTGGGTGTTCGCCCTCCTCCCCTCACCGACAGCGCGTGCTCGGGAGTAACGGCTGGGGAGATCGCCAGGGCCAGATCGCCCGCCGTAGCCACCGGGGAGACACCTCGGCTTCGTCGAGGAGCCGGCACAGCGCGTCGAAGCCGGTGAAGCCCTGGCCGGTGGTGCGCGGCGCGGGGTAGCACGACGCCCGTGCCAACGCCTGCGATCGCGGGGCGCATCTTGTCTGGAGGCAGCGCCGACAGCGGATCACGGCCGCATCAGATCCCCGCCCCGTGAAGAACGAGCCGACCATCCTCCGCCAGCGGACGTTACCTCGGTAGCTCGGGGGCGGCCGCCTCAGAAAGACCCTGGTCGCGCCCCTGCCGAGGAGTCCATCGCGGGGTCCCCGGTGGAGGCAACCCCCGACGCCTTCCACCGCCACACCCACACGATGCCCGTCCCAGGGAAGCAGCAGCTCGTCGACGAGCTCGAGTCCCGGATCCACGCCACCAGCTGACCCGCCGCCGTCGGCGGCCCGCTGCCGCCGGCCCGTTCGCCGGGGCTTGCCTGGGCTAAAGTCCCCGACCTCCGCGGCCGAACCAGTCACTGCCATCTCACGGCTGGAGGAGTGTTGTCTGGCTCCATGTACAAGATCCTTCTCTGGGTTCAACACGAGGGGAAGGTCAAGGCCATGTCCCGGCTCAAGATCCGCATCTTGCCGGATGTGATGCGGGAGGGGATCCTCCTGCGGGAGGTCAATCCGCACACGTCCTGCTCCGACGATCTGCTGGTCAAGCTGCGTCGGGAAGCGTCGGCCATCGTCGGCAAGCCCTGTCCCTTCTGAACCCAACCACCCGAGAGGATGTCATGTCCACCCAGATCCCCCAGCGGCTCGATGCAGATCATAGGCGGTTCGTGGTGGCACGGGAGCCCCACCTGCTGCACTGCCACCACTACAACACGTTCCTGCTTAGGAGCATCCTGGACGCGCACTTCGTCGACTCCCTGCCCTTCTTGGTGGGGGCCGGCAACGAGGTGGCCTTCCACCAGCTCAGCGCTCTGTTCAAGGAGGCCGATCTCCAGGACGTCGGTGCCCGCAAGGAGCTCGCCGCGGAGCTCTACCGCTGGGCCGGGTTCGGGGTGCTCGATCTGAGCACCCTGACCGAAGAGGGCGGCACACTACAGACCGCCCACTCCCACTACTCGATGGCGTGGAACGCGAAGTTCGGCACCGCTGATGCGCCGATGGATCACTTCACCGCGGGCTGGCTCTCGGGTGCCCTCGCCGCGATCTACGATCGACCCCAGGGGCAGTTCGCGGTCCGCCAGACGGACGACATGGCCGCAGGGGCGGCGTTGAACCGCTTCACCCTCGAGGGCAACGGCGATCCAAACTACACCGTGTTCGCCTCCCCGGGCCTGGGCCCCCTCACCACCCACGAGCCACGCCCCGTCCCCGAGACCCCGGTGGACTACGACGGGATCTTCGCGGCGCTGTCGGGGATGGACATCTCCGGCGATCCACAGGGCGTGATCCCTGCGTTTGGGGTCTACCTGACGCGGCACTACGCCAACTACTACAACCGGATCTCGTTCGAGTTCCTCCGCGAGATGGACGCACAGTTTGGGGAGATGGGTGTCGAGATCGCCGAGCCGCTGCTGGTGGAGGCAGGCCACGTCTGCGCCTTCAACACCTTCGGTGGG